>JBGAJI010000181.1:0-4258 GCA_044225035.1 Amaricoccus sp.
GTCGGCTGAAGGATGGCACCGGATCGCACCTCGCCGGCACCAACATCGTCTCCCGCCAGCCGGACATCGTTTACTAGATCACACGACAATCCCGGCTTTATCTCCGGTTACGCCAGCCTGTTCGGGGTGGCCGACGCCCAGGGCGACGTGGTCGAGCGGGGCGCCTTCCGGGCGAGCTTGGACGCCTGGCGAACCAAGGGTCGCCGCCCGGCGATGCTCTGGCAGCACGACCCGAACCAGCCCATCGGTCTCTGGACCGACCTGCAGGAGGACGCAATCGGGCTCCGCGTCGAAGGCCGCCTGCTGCTCACGGTGCAGGCGGGCGCGGACGCCTACGAAAGAGTCAAAGCCGGCGTATGTTCCGGGCTCTCGATCGGATTCCAGGCGATCGAGGCGAGGCGCGATCGCAAGTCCGGCCTGCGCCACCTCATGCGCGTGAATCTCTGGGAGATCTCGCTCGTCACCTTCCCGGCCAACCACGACGCGCGGGTCGCCGCGGTGAAGGCCGGCGACGACCGCCTCGCTTCCGCGCTCCGCCGCCTCGCCGCGACGCGCCCGACGCTGGCCTTCCCGCAGCGGCGCGGCGTCCGCAATGAGGATTGCGGAAATTAATCCTTGACAAAAGAGCCGATTTTTGACAGGATCGGCGCTACTGGCTCGGAGTGGGTGAGGCGCCGAGACCCGCCGCTCTGAGTTAAGTCATCCAAGACAGATTCCGACGGATCCGACGCCGCGGCAACGCGGGCGACGGGCCGTCTTTTCGATCGACTGCGGATTTTCAGCCGGGGCGCTTTGGTGCCGCCGGCTCTTCGCGCTTGCCCCAGATCAGGAGGATCCATGACACACGACATCGCCCAGGTGACCGAGGAACTCGGCCGCACCTGGGAGGCCCACAAGGACGCGGTCGAGAGCTGCGCGCGCGAGGTGAAGCGCGCCGGCGACATCGGCGCGGAGACCCGCTCGAAGATCGACCGCATCGGCGACCGCCTCGATCGCCTGGTCGCCGAGAAGCGCGAGCTCGAGACCTTCGCCCGCCGCCCGCCGCATGGCGGTGAGGCGCGTGAGGCGATGGGGCCGATGGCGCTCCAGCACAAGGCGCAGTTCGTGCAGTTCCTGCGCAAGGGCCAGGACCAGGGCCTGGCCGAGATCGAGAAGAAGGCGCTCTCCGTCGGAAGCGATCCGGACGGCGGCTATCTCGTGCCGCAGGAGATGTCGGACAGGATCGTCCGCCGCGTCGATCAGATGTCGCCCTTCCGCGGCCTCGCCGCCTCGGTGCAGATCTCGACCGAGGCGATGGAAGGCCTTCGCGACATCGACGAGGCCGGCGCCGGCTGGACCACCGAGACCGGCACGCGCGCAGAGACCGCCTCGCCCGCGCTCGGCAAGTGGCGGATCCCGGTGGCGGAGATGTATGCCGAGCCGCGGGCGACGCAGACCTTCCTCGACGATGCCGCGGTCGACGTCGACGCCTGGCTCTCCGCCAAGATCGCCGATCGCTTCGCGCGCCTGGAGAATGCCGCCTTCATTTCTGGCGACGGAAACTCGAAGCCGCGTGGCTTCACCTCATACCCGACCCAGGCGACCCCGGACGCATCTCGGCCCTGGGGCCAGTTCGAGCACCTGCTCTCGGGCGCGAACGCCGCCTTCGCCGCGTCCAATCCGGGCGACGTGCTGTTCGAGACGGTCGAGGCGCTGAAGCCCGGCTATCTCGCAGGCGCGGCGTGGATCGCACGCCGCCAGGTGATCGCCGCGATCCGCAAGATGAAGGCCTCCGACGGCCACTATCTCTGGCAGCCCGGACTGCAGCAGGGCCAGCCGCCGACCCTTCTCGACGTTCCGGTCACCACCGACGAGGACATGCCGGCGCTCTCGACCGGCTCGCTGTCGCTGTCGATCGGCAACTTCCGCGAGGCCTACCAGATCGTCGACCGCCTCGGCATCCGCGTGCTCCGCGATCCCTACACCGCCAAGCCCTACGTCAAGTTCTACGCGACCAAGCGCGTCGGCGGCGACGTGGTGAATTTCGAAGCGGTGAAGTTCGTGAAGTTCGCTTCCTGACGCTCCGCGTCAGGAAGCGTGGAGGCGGCAGCGCGCCCTAGCGCGCGAGAGCCGACCTGCCGATTACCCATACTCACTCGGAGCAATTCGATATGCGCGATCTCCTCGACGGGATCCATCTCGCGCGCGCGGTCAGCCCGGCCGCCGCGGTCACCGACAACACCGCTTTCGTCTCCCAGATCGTCGATCGACGCGGCCATGACAGCCTGGTCTTCGCGATCCTGACCGGTTCGCTCGTCGATGCGGACGCGACCTTCGCGGTCACGATGCATCACGGCGACGATCCGTCGCTTTCCGACGCCGACATCGTGCCGGCGGACCAGATCTCCGGCACGCTCGCTTCTGCCGGCTTCGCCTTCGGCGACGACGACGAGGTGAGGAAGGTGGGATACCGCGGGGCCAAGCGCTACGTGCGCCTGACCGTCACGCCGTCCGGCAACTCCGGCAACGCCTTCGTCGCCGCGGTCGCGATCCTCGGACATCCCTCGATGCAGCCGACGGCGAATCCGCCGGTGTAGGCGGATTCCCTCGCGCTCGCCTTCATACCCCCTCCCCCTTTGTGGGGGAGGGTTGGGGTGGGGGTGGAGCCGCGTACTCGCTGCTTGCCAGCCCCCCAACCCTAACCCTCCCCCGCGATGCGGGGGGGAGGGGACCCGAACGGGGGACTCTCGCGCGCTCTTCGGACGCGCCGCCGTCGATCTTCAGACCCTCGAGACTTGAAAGGGAGCATTCATGCTCACCCTCTGCGCCCTCGCGCTGACCCAGCCGCTCGCCGGCGTCTCCCTCTCGCCGGTGGTGGTCCATGGCGGGGTCCGGGCGCTCGACCTGCAGGCGCGTCTCGACGTGGTCGGGTCTCCCGGCACCTCGGCCAAGGCCTGGGTGCAGACCTCGATCGACGGCGGCGCGACCTGGCTCGACCTTGCCTGCTTCGCGTTCTCGGCAACGAGCGCGGTCAAGGCCGCGCGTCTTCCCGGCTCGGCGCTCAAGTCGCCGGCGGCGATCTCGGAAGGCTCGCTTTCCGACGACACCGCCGTCGACGGGCCGTTCGGCGAGCGCTTCCGCGTCAAGATCACCTCGGCCGGCACTTTCGGCGCCGGCACGACGTTGACGCTCGTCGCGATCCCCCGGAGCTGAGCTCCATGGGACTGATCGTCACCTCGCCGTCGCCGCGGCGGGATCTCGCCACGCTCGCAGCGATCAAGCGCGAGCTCGGCCTCGCCGAGACCGGCGATGACGCATTTCTCGTCGACCTGATCGTCCAGGCCTCGAGCGCGATCGAGACCGAGTGCCGCCGCCGGCTCGCCCGCGAGGGCGTGGTCGAGACCGTGATCGGCCGCGGCCGTGCGCTGCTGATGCTGTCGCTGACGCCGGTGGTCTCGATCGAGAGCGTCCATGTCGACGGCGTCGCGCTCGACACGTCGGCGTGGCGGCTGATCTCGCCCGAGGCCGGACTGCTTCATCGTCGCGACGGCTGGGAGAAATGCCTGGTCGAGATCGCCTACACCGGCGGCTTCGGCCTGCCGGGCGATCCCGACCGCACCTTGCCGGCCGTGCTCGAGCGCGCCTGCATCGAGACGGTGAAGGCCTGGTATGCCGGCCGCAACCGCGATCCATCGCTGAGCGGCGAAAGCGCCGGCGGCTACCACGCGAGCTATACGCCGGCGAAAGGCCTGCCGGACCATGTCCGCGACCTTCTGCTGCCGTGGCGGAGGCCCAGCTTCTCATGATCGCCGAACGCCTCGCGCGCCGCATCGCCCGATCAGGCCTTGCGGCGATCTACATCCGCCCCGCTGCAGGCGTCCCGCCGCAGGGAAGCTGGCCGGTCGCCGTGCTTCTGAACGAGATGCGTCCGTCTCCCATCGGCGGCTCGGTGACCTCCGGGAATGCCGAGGCGACGCTTGCCGCTGCGGCGCTGCCGCCGTCGGTCGTCCCGGCCGAGCGCGACCAGCTGCGCATTGCCGGCAGGGTCTGGGCCGTCGCTGCGCGTCCATTGCCGGTCCAGGTGCTCGGCCATGTCGTCGCCTGGCGCCTGCCGCTCGCGGGAGCCTGACATGATCGAAGATCTGTACGCCGCCGTGCGGGCCAGGCTTGCGCGGGCAGCGGAGGCCGTCCGCGTCCCGGCCGAGGTGCGGCGGCCGACACGCACCATCCGTCTCGGCGCGCTCGCACTCGAGGTGCCGAACGCCGAGCGCGCCGCGGC
>JBGAJI010000182.1:0-4113 GCA_044225035.1 Amaricoccus sp.
GATGCGCGCCTACGCCGCGCAATACGAGGTTGAGGATGCGGCGACGGGTGAGTCGCGCCCGGCGGGTCCGCCGGACCATTTCGGCATGTCCTCCCTGGAGAATGCCCCGGACCTGAGCCTGATGGCGAAGGCCCGGGCGGGCTTCCACGGCCCGGCCGGCCTCGGGATCAACCAGATCCTGCGCGGCATGGGCGGCCCGGAATACATCGCCTCGGTGCTGACCGGCTACACCGGCCACGAGACCGAGCAGGCGGGGGTGGTGCTCTACGAGAACAGCGCCTTCGGCGGCAACATCGCCATGGCCCCGCCGCTGTCGCCGGACCTCGTCACCTATTCCGACGGCACCCCCGCGACCGAGGAGCAGATGGCGCAGGACGTCGCCGCCTTCCTGATGTGGACGGCCGAGCCGAAGATGATGGCGCGCAAGCACGCCGGGCTCGTCGCGGTGCTGTTCCTCGCGGGTCTGACCGTCCTGCTCTATCTCACCAACAAGAAGATCTGGTCGCCCTACAAGGGCGGCAAGCACGCGTGACGCCGGCGCCGCGCCGGTGAGCGACGAGGGGGCGGATCCGGCGGATCCGCCCTCGCTGATTCCGGGACCGGAGACCGAGATTGTCCGGGCGACGCGGGTGTTCACGCAGGCGAGCACGACGCCGGCCGAGGTCGAGACGCGGGACGGCCGGCGCTGGGCGCTGAAATTCTCAGGCGCCGGGCCGGGGCCCTATGGCCTGCTGGTCGAGTATGTCGGCCTTGCAATCGCGCGCGCGTTCGGGGCGCCGGTGCCGAAGGCGCGGCCGCTGTGGCTGAGGGCGGGCTTTCCCTGGATGATCGGCACCGACGAATTCGATTCGATGCTGTCGCGCAGCGCCGGCTGGAATCTCGGCGTCGCCCTGGTGCCGGCGGCGCGGCCGGCGACGGCGGCCGAAGCGCTGGCCGCCGATCCCGAATTGCTCGAGGCCATCGCACGGTCCGATTGCCTGCTCGCCAACATGGACCGGATGGCGACGAACCCCAACCTGCTGACCGAAGGCGGGCGGCTCTGGGCGATCGACTACGACGCCTGCCTCTATCTCAGCCGGGCACTCGGCCCGAGCCGCGCCCCGGAGACCACGCTGCCCAAGGGGCATTTCCTGCGCGACCGGTGGCCGGAGCCGCGGCGGTCACCGGTTCCCGCGCTCGATTTCGACGCGCTGCTCGCGGGCGTTCCTGGTGCGTGGATCGCCGCCGCCGGAGCCGGGCGCGCGGCCATCGCCGCGGCGCTCCGCGCCTATGTCGACGCGTGGGCCGGACAAGCGATGTCCGACCGGACGAAACTCTAGGTCCGGAGCGTCACGGCTCCCAGAAACCCCAGCCGTCGGGGACGAAGCCGCGGGCGAGGGCGAGCTTGGTCGTACGCTCCTCATGCAGCCAGATCGCCTCCAGCGTGAAGGGGATGTCGAGCACGGTGGCGTCGATCCGGCCGTCCGGGTCGTTCTCGGCCGCGCTGGTCAGATAGCCGAAGCTTTCCAGCGCCTTCATGAAGGCGACGGGATCGGCGTCCTTCTCCTCCGGCAGGAACTCCAGATCGAGGGTGATCAGCGTCTTCTCGTCGAGGCCCGATTCGTTGCGCACCTCTTCGATGCTGAGCTCGGTATCGGCCTTCTGTTCTTCCCAGTTCCAGTCGTCGCTCACGCGGCGGCCTCCTCCTCGGCATTGTACTTGGCCAGCAGCGCCTCGGCGTTCTGCATCACCTTGCGCACCCCGCGGGCCGCCTGGCGGATGCGGTGCTCGTTCTCGACGAGGCCGAGCCGGACGAAGCCCTCGCCATATTCGCCGAAGCCGACGCCGGGCGCGACAGCCACCTCGGCCTCGCGCAGCAGGATCTTCGAGAAGCCCATCGAGCCGATCGTCTCGAACGGCTTCGGCACCGGCGCCCAGGCGAACATGGTGGCGGGCGGCGAGGGGATCTGCCAACCGGCCCGGCCCATCGTATCGACCAGCACGTCGCGGCGGTGCTTGTAGATCGCGCGGATCTCGGCGACGCATTCCTGCGGCCCGTTCAGCGCTGCGGCGGCGGCGACCTGCACCGGCGTGAAGGCGCCGTAATCGAGATAGCTCTTGATCCGGGTCAGCGCATCGACCAGTCGCGGATTGCCGACGGCGAAGCCCATGCGCCAGCCCGGCATCGAATAGGTCTTGCTGAGCGAGGTAAACTCGACAGCCACATCCTCCGCGCCCTCGACCTGCAGGATCGAGGGCGGCGGGTTGCCGTCGAAATAGATCTCGGCGTAGGCGAGATCGCTCAGCACCCAGAGATGCTGTTTCTTCGCAAAGGCGATGAGCTCGCGGTAGAAATCGAGATCGCAGACCTGCGCCGTCGGGTTCGAGGGGAAGGAGACGACGAGAGCGACGGGCTTCGGCACCGAATGCGTCACGGCGCGGCCGAGCGCGCGCATGTATTCCTCGGGGTCGAACCGCCCGTTATGCAAGGCCGGCACGTGGCGCAGGGTGCCACCGGCGATCATGAAGCCGTAGGGATGGATCGGATAGCTCGGGTTCGGCACCAGCATCACATCGCCCGGCGCGGTGATCGCCATGGCAAGGTTGGCGAGGCCCTCCTTCGAGCCGAGCGTGGCGATAACCTCGGTCTCGGGATCGAGCTTCACGCCGAAACGGCGCGCGTAGTAGCCCGCCTGCGCGCGCCGCAGCCCCGGGATGCCCTTCGAGGCCGAATAGCGATGGGTCCGCGGCCGTTGCACCGTCTCGACCAGCTTGTCGACGATGTGCTTCGGCGTGTCCATGTCGGGATTGCCCATGCCGAAGTCGATGATGTCCATCCCCTCGGCCCGGTACTTGGCCTTCAGGCGGTTGACCTCGGCGAAGACATAGGGCGGCAGGCGCTTGATGCGGTAGAATTCTTCGGACATGACCCTGGACCCGGGTGTTTGGCGATGAGCTGGAACTCGGCGCCTTATAGGCCCGGCCGCGGGGCTTTGACAGAGCGTTCTTGGCTCAGATCGCGGCGGCGTCATCGAGCAGCGCCTCCAGCGTCTCGATCCGGTCCGCCTCGGCCGGCGGCTTGTCCCAGCGCAGGCGGCTGATGCGCGGAAAGCGCATGGCGAGGCCGGATTTGTGGCGGCCGGAGCGGTTCAGCCCCTCGAACGCCACTTCCAGCACCAGCCCGTGGTGCGGCTCGGCGCGCACCGCCCGCACCGGACCGAAACGGTCGGTGGTGTTGGCGCGGACGAAAGCGTCGATCCGCGTCAACTCCTCGTCGGTGAAGCCGAAATAGGCCTTGCCGACGGGCATCAGCGCGCCGTCCGGCCCCCAGACGCCGAAGGTGTAGTCCGAATAATAGCCCGACCGTTTGCCGTGGCCGCGCTGGGCATACATCAGCACCGCGTCGATCAGGCGCGGCTCGCGCTTCCACTTGAACCAGGGCCCCTTGGGGCGGCCGGCGAGATAGGGGCTGTCGCGGCGCTTCAGCATCACGCCTTCGATCACCGACGCGGGCGGCGCCGCGCGCCAGTCGGCCAGCTCCGCCCAGTCGGCGAAGCGGATCAGCGGCGACAGGTCGAAGCGGACCGGGTCGAGCCGGCCGACAAAGGCCTCCAACCGCGACCGCCGTTCCGAAAGCGGCAGGGCGCGCAAATCCTCCCGCCCGTCGCGCAGCAGATCGTAGAGGCGGAGAAACGCGGGATAGCGCGCCATCTCGCGTGGGGTGACCGTCTTGCGGTTCAGCCGCTTTTGCAGATCGGCGAAGCTCGCCACCCCTTCGCCGGGACCACCCGGCAGCGCGACGAGCAGCTCGCCATCGAGCGTGCCGTCGAAATCGAGCGCCGCGGCGACGTCGGGAAAGGCGGTCGCCACATCATCGCCCGTGCGCGAATAGAGCCGCGCCCCGCCCGGGCCGGCGGTCGCCTGTACGCGGATCCCGTCCCATTTCCATTCGGCGAAGAACGCGCCCGGATCGAGCGCCTCGAGGTCGGTCTCTTCCAGCGGATGCGCGAGCATCACAGGCCGGAAGCCGAGCGTCGCGCCGCCGCCGCCCGGCCGCCGGCTCCGGCCGGCGAACCAGTCGAAGAGCGCGGCGTAGGGCGGCGTCTGGTCGTGCCAGATTTCCTCGATCTCGGC
>JBGAJI010000183.1:0-4110 GCA_044225035.1 Amaricoccus sp.
AACGTGACGCCGGCCCCGAGCCGTCCCTGCTCGACCGCCGCCAGCGTCGCCTCGAGCCGGGCGAGCCGCGGGCGATAGGGCGCGCCGGAAACCCAGCAGAGCGCCCCGGCGAGCAGCCGCAGCCGCGCTTCCTCCGGCGCGCCCGCCAGCGCGGCGGGGTCGAGCGTCGCATCGCCGGCCGGTTCCGCGACGAGACAACGCGCGGCGAGGTCGGCGGTCATCCGGTCGAGCGCCACGCGCGCGCGCCGCATCGCGGCCGCCGTCGCGGCAAGCCGCTCCGGCCCGAGCCCGAGGGCGGCGAGCGGCCCGAGCGCCGCGCGGACGCGGACGCGGTCGAAGGCCGGATCGGCGTTGCTCGGGTCTTCGACCCAGCCGACACCCGCCGCGCGCAGCCAGTCGCGCAATCCGTCGCGGCGCAGGCCGAGCATCGGGCGCAGCCAGAGGATGCCCTCCACCTCCGCCGCCTCGGCCATGGCGGCGAGGCCATCGACGCCGGACCCGCGGGCGAGGCGCAGCAGGAAGGTCTCCGCCTGATCGTCGAGCGTGTGGCCGAGGGCTACGGCGCCGAGGCCGCGGTCCCGCGCCCAAGCGGCGATCAGCCGGCGCCGGGCGCGGCGCGCGGCGTCCTGCAGGTTGCCGCGCCCGTCCCAGCCGGTCCAGCGCAGCGTGTCATGCGGGATACCGCGCGCGGCGCAGAGGCGGGCGACGCCCGCCGCCTCGGCGGCGGCGGCGGCGCGCAGGCCGTGGTCCACCGTGACGGCGGCGACCCCGCGCCCGCGCGCCCGCGCCCAGTCGTGCGCGAGGAGCAGCAACGCAGCGGAATCGCCGCCGCCCGACACGGCGACGCCGAGGTCGCCATCCGGCGCGGCGGAGAGAACGGGATCGAGCGCCTCGGCCGGCGAGGCTGTCATTCGCAGCCGAGGGCCCGCTTGCGCGCGGCGACGTCGCCCGCCACCTCGGAACCGGGATAGCGGCTGTCGACCTCGAGCAGGGTGAGGCAGGCTTCCTGCGTCTGGCCAAGCTCGCCGAGGCTCGATCCCAGCCGATAAAGCGACTTCGCGGCCAATGGTCCCTCCGGCGCGCCGCTGAAGGCGTCGAGGAAACCGCGGGCCGCGCCGCGCCAGTCCGATTGCGCGGCCAACGCCTCGGCGCGGCGATATTGCGCCTCGCTCGACATCGGGCCGTCGGGATAGGTCGCAAGGAAGGCGCCGAAGAGCTGCGCCGCCTTGGCATTGTCCCCCGCCTCGGCGGCGGCGACGGCCGCGTCGAAGTCGGATTTCTCGGTCACTGCCAGCTGCGGCGCGCCGTCGCCGGTCGCCGGGCCAGCCGCCGCGGGCGCGCTCGGTCGCGGCATCGGCGTCAGTCCGCCGCCCAGCGGCTCCGGCTTCGCGACGAGCGCGGTGTCGCCGCCTTCGATCTCGGTCAGCCGGAAGTCGATATCGCCAACGCGGTTCGTCGCGTCCTGCACGATGCGGGAAATGTCGTTGCTGAGCACATCGACGCGGTTGGTCAGGCGCTTCAGCTCGTCCTGCAGCTGGTCGAGACGGGTCAGCGCCGTCGCCGGCTGCGTCGGCAGGCCGCGGGTCGCGCCCTGCTTCACCAGCTCGGCGCGGAGCTGCTCGACCTGGCCGTTGAGCAGGGTGAGCTCGGCCTGAATGTCGGCCACCGTCTCGGCGCGCGCCGGAGCGAGGCCGAGAAGCAGCGCGCCGCAGACCAGCGCCGCGCCGGGCAGGGCCTTCCACGAAAATCCCGGCCACGAAAATCCCGGCATCGCCACTGTCACCGTCCCCGCCTCCGAGCGCCCGCCAACCTAGCGGTCACGCCCCCGGACCGCCAGTCACAACCGTGACAGCCCGGCGGTTCTGCGCGAAGCAGCTCTCTTCCGGGCAGGTCGCCACCGGGCGCTCGCGGCCGTAGGTGATGATGCTGATCCGCCCGTCCGGCACACCCTGGCTGACCATGTAGTTGCGCACCGCGCTCGCCCGGCTCGATCCAAGCTGGAAGTTGTAGTCGCGGGTGCCGCGCTCGTCGGCGTGGCCCTCGATGGTGATCTGGCCGGAGTTCTGCGTCAGCCAGCCGATCTGCTGGTTCAGCGTGCCGATCGCCTCGGCGCTGAGCGTGCTCTGGTCGACGGCGAAGAGCACGCGATCGCTGATCGCGGTGCCGGGCAGCGTGCCGCCATAGACGCCGCCGGTGACCCCGTCGAGACCGGTGCCGGCCCCGCCGACGCCGCCCGCCCCGCCGCTGAAGCCCGCGTCCGGCGTCGTCGGCACCGTGATCGCGTCGCCGGCGCAACCGGCGACGAGCAGCGCGCCGAACAGGCACGCGATCGTGGCGAAAGATGTCCTCATCCTGTCCTCCCTGCCCCCGCGGAGCGTTTCATATCCCTAACCGAGCAAGCCCGACCAGGACGGATCCGACGCGAAACCCGCCGTCGGTACGCGACGGAGGTTCCGGCCCGTGATGTCGACCGTATAGATCTGCGGACCGCCGCTCGCCCCGGGGGATTCGCGGAAGAACATCAGCACGCGGCCATTCGGCGCCCAGGTCGGACCTTCGTCGATATAGCTCGCGGTCAGCAACTGCTCGTTCGATCCGTCGGTGCGCATCGCGCCGATATGGAACCGGCCGCCAACGATCTTGGTGAAGGCGATCAGGTCGCCACGCGGCGACCAGACCGGGGTGGCATAGCGCCCCTCGCCGAAGCTGATCCGCTTCGGCTCGCCGCCGCCCGAGGACATGACATAGACCTGCTGGCTTCCCGACCGGTCGCTCTCGAAGACGATCTGCCCGCCGTCCGGCGAAAAGGACGGCGCGGTGTCGATCGAGGAGGACTGCGTCAGCCGCCGCTTGCCGCCGCCGTCCGCGCCGATGACGAAGATGTCCGAGCCCGTGCCTTCCGACACGCTATAGACCACGCGCGACCCGTCGGCCGAGAAATGCGGCGCGAAGGACATGGCGGCGCCCTTGTCGAGCACCCGCCGGCCGGAGCCATTCACCCCCATGATGAACACCCGGGGCGCGCCCGCCTCGTAGCTCGTATAGAGGATCTGGCGCGCCTTGATCGAGATGCGCGGCGTCACCACCAGCGCGCCGCCGTCGGTGATCATCTGGGCATTGGCGCCGTCGTAATCCATCAGCGCCACGCGCTTGGCCCGGGCGTTCTTCGGGCCGCTCTCGGCGATGAAGGCGACCTTGCTGTCGAAATAGCCGCCCTCGCCGGTCAGGCGCGAATAAACCGCGTCCGCGACCTTGTGGCCCAGCCGCCGCCAGCTGCCCGCCGGCCCCTGAAATTGCAGCCCCTCGCCGAGCGCGGTCTGCGCGAAGACGTCCCAGAGGCGGAACCGCACCTGCGCCTTGTCGCCGGAAAGGCCGACCGCGCCGGTAATCAGCGCCTGGGCATTGATCGCCTTCCAGTCCGAGAATTGCACCGGTGCGTCGAAATTGGTGATCCGGCCGATATGGGCCGATGCCGGGATCTCGCGGAAGAGGCCGGTGCCGGTCAGGTCGTCGATCACCACCTGGGTGATGCGCGCCGCGAGATCGGACGCCGCCGGATTGTCGGCGACGAAGCCCGGCGCGGCGAAGGGCATCGGCTCGATCACGCCCTGGGTGATCTCGATGCGCAGCGGCGACTGCGCGGCGGCGGCGAACGGCCGGATGAGCAGCGCCGCGGGAGCGGCGAGCAGAAGGCCCCGCCGGGAGAGACTTACCATGACACCATCCCCTTGGGATCAAAGACGACTTCGATATCGCGCCAGCGCGCGTATTTCTCGCGCGGCAGGTCGGAATAGGGCGCGCAGCGCAAGAGCGCCCGGCGACCCGCGTCATAGGCCGCCTGGAAGCGCGCGTCCGGCGCGGGGCTCGGCTCGATCAGCTTGATCGAGCCGCTGATCACCGACCCGTCCGGCTCCAGCCGCGCGGCGAGCACGACGCGCAGTTCGCCCGCGTCGCGCACACCCGCCGGCACCACCCAACAGCGCTGGACGGCGAGGCGCAGGCCCTCCTTCTCGGCATTGGTGATTGGTGGCCCCTCGGCGAGCGAGGTGGAGGTGGCGCGTCCGTCCGACGGCGGCGTCGGACGCGTCACCGTCGGCTCGGTCGGCGGCG
>JBGAJI010000030.1:0-30973 GCA_044225035.1 Amaricoccus sp.
GTGACCGATTTCGCGCATGACGTGAAGGCCTGTGCGCTCGGCCAGGCCTCCTCGTCGCTGATGGCGCGCCACATCATCGGCGCGCGGGCCGAAGATCTGCGCGCCTTGCGCCAGCGCATCCGTGCCATGCTGAAGGAGAATGGGCCGGTGCCGGACGGTGCCTGGGCCGATTTCGCGGTTCTGGAGCCGATCCGCGATTACCGCGCCCGACATGCCTCGACCTTGCTGACCTTCGATGCTGTTGTCGATGCGCTCGACCAGATCGCGGCCCGCAAGGCGGCGCCCGCCGCCGCCGAATGACTGCGTTGCGAGCCGGCCCCGCGATCATCAGGCAGGCGTTGACGCACCGCGTTCCCTCTCCATCGCGCCTCGATCCATAAGGCCAGCGCCGCGCCGAAGTCAACGACGCCCGCCGCGCGCCGCCGATTAAGACTTGCCGCGACGGCGAAAAACGTTACGCTCCACCGGCCGGCGGTTCCCGGGAGCGGGAACAAGAGGGAACGCGGTGCGGGCGAGGGCCCAAAACCGCGGCTGCCCCCGCAACTGTGAGCGGCGAGTCGAGGTCCGACAGGCCACTGGGAGCCATCCCGGGAAGGCGGGCCGAGGCGGCGACCCGCGAGCCAGGAGACCTGCCGTCGGCGACGCTTGGCAGAGCCCTCGGGTGGAGGGCGACATGAGGGATTTGAGAATGACCGTTTCCACGGCGCCGGTGGCGCAATCGACCGCCTCGCTGACCGTCCAGCGCCTGATCGCCGCCGCGATCGGCGCCTTCATCATCGGCATGGTCGGCTTCTCGCACATGAGCGTCGCCCATAACGCCGGACACGACTACCGGCACTCGATGGCCTTTCCCTGCCACTGAGCCGGGGCGACATTTCATGAACGCGCTCCGCAACATGTTCCTTGTCGCGGCGCTGGCAGGCTTGGCCGTCGGCGTCGTGATGACCGTCCTGCAGTTCTTCGCGACGGTTCCCCTCATCCTTCAGGCGGAAGTCTTCGAGAACGCCGCCCCCGCCGCCGTCGAGGCGCCGCACGACCACGCCGCGCCGGCCGACGGCGCCGCCATGACCGCGGCGCCCGAGCACGAGCACGAAGCCGAGGAATGGGAGCCGGCCGACGGTTTCCAGCGCATGGCCCTGACCGCGGTGGCGAACCTCGTGACCGCGATCGGCTTCGGCCTGCTGCTGGTCGCGGCTTCCGAATTCGCCGGCGGGATTTCCGACCCGCGGCAGGGCGTGCTCTGGGGCCTCGCCGGTTTCGCCGTCTTCACGCTGGCGCCCGGGCTCGGCCTGCCGCCGGAACTGCCGGCGATGCCGGCGGCCGAGCTTGTCCCGCGCCAGATCTGGTGGGTGACCTGCGTCGCGATGACGGCGGGCGGGCTCGCGCTCATCGCCTTCGGCCGGACCGGATGGCTCGCGCTGATCGGCGCGGCGCTGCTCGTCGTGCCGCATCTGATCGGCGCGCCCCAGCCGGAGAGCCACGAATCGCCGATCCCGGAGAACCTGCATCACCAGTTCGTCGTGGCGGTCACCGTGACGAACCTGCTGTTCTGGGTGCTGCTCGGCGCGGCGGTCAGCCTCGTCCGCCGCCGCTTCGCCACGGAACTGGGTGGCGCCCGCGCCCAGCTCGCCTGAAACCTGTTCACTTGAACCGGGCCGACCCCGGCGCACCGGCGCCGGGGAAGAAGGAAACCAGATGGAAATCGACGAGGCGACCGCCGCCCGCCATCGCGAGAAGATGGTCCGGCGCAAGGCGCATCAGGACGCGGAACTGGCGGAAAAGACCGTCGAGAAGGGCCTCTTGATCGTCCATACCGGCCCGGGCAAGGGCAAGAGCACCGCCGCCTTCGGTCTCGCGCTGCGCATGCTCGGCCATGGCAGGCGCGTCGGCGTGGTGCAGTTCATCAAGGGCGCCTGGGCGACCGGCGAACAGCCGGCGCTCGCCAGCTTCGGCGACCGTGTCGCCTGGCACAGCATGGGCGAGGGCTTCACCTGGGAGACGCAGGACCTCGCCCGCGACATCGCCGCCGCCGAACGCGCCTGGGCCATGGCCGAGGCGCTGATGGCCGATCCCACGATCTCGCTCCTGGTGCTGGACGAGCTCAATATCGCGCTGCGCTATGAGTATCTGCCGCTCGATCGGGTGGTGGGCGCGCTCGCCGCCCGGCGCCCGGACCTGCACGTGGTCGTCACCGGCCGGAACGCGAAGCCGGCGCTGATCGAGGCGGCGGATCTCGTCACCGAATTCGGCCAGACCAAGCATCACTTCGCCGCCGGCGTGAAGGCACAGGCCGGGGTGGAATTCTGATCGCGGGCCGACGCGCGCCCAACAAAACCCGAAGTGTACCCAACGAAATGAGTATGCGCGAATCCCCGTCCCGGCGTATTGTCGCCGGATCGCGCCCGTCCTTGCCGTATTTTCGGCGCGGCGCTGTATTGGGGCCTTCCGATGTCCTCCTTCATGCTCCTTGGACTTTGCTTCGCCTCGGCGGTTTTCTACACTGGGGCCGCGGTGGTGATGAAACTAGGCCTCGGCGTGCCATTCCTTTGGCTTGTTCCGGCGATTCTGCTGTCGCTGGTGCTCGCGGCGCGGATCGAGACCTTCGCGCTGCACGGCGCGCGGATGGGGCTGGTCGTCGTGGTGATCATCGCCTTCGAAGTGGTGATCACCACTCTGGTCGCCCTCGCCCTCGGCGAACGCTTCGCCTTGCGCGAACTGGCGGGCTTCGTCGCGATCCTGGTCGGGGTCGCGCTGCTGGTCGATGTCGGGGGCACGCATACCGTGGATTGACCCGGGCCGCCCTGCGATGACCCGGGCGCTGATGTTCCAGGGCACCGGGTCGGACGTCGGCAAGTCGCTGATCGTCGCCGGTCTCGCCCGCGCCTTCGCCAATCGCGGCCTGCGCGTCCGGCCGTTCAAGCCACAGAACATGTCGAACAACGCCGCCGTGACGGCGGACGGCGGCGAGATCGGCCGGGCACAGGCGCTGCAGGCTCGCGCCGCGCGCGTCGAGCCGAGCGTCCATATGAACCCGGTCCTGCTGAAGCCCCAGTCGGAGGTCGGCGCTCAGGTCGTGGTGCGCGGCCGCGTCGAAGGCTCGGCCAACGCGCGGGACTGGCAGGCGCGCAAGGCCACGCTCCTGCCCAGCGTGCTCGACAGTTTCCACCGGCTCGGCGCGGAGGCCGACCTCGTGCTGGTCGAAGGGGCGGGCAGCGCGTCGGAAATCAACCTGCGCGCCGGGGATATCGCCAACATGGGCTTCGCCCGCGCCGCCGGTGTCCCGGTCGTGCTGATCGGCGATATCGACCGGGGCGGCGTGATCGCCAGCCTCGTCGGCACCGCCGCCGTGCTCGACCCCGCCGACGCCGCGCTGGTCGGCGGCTTCATCGTCAACCGCTTTCGCGGGGACCCCGCGCTCTTCGCCGAGGGCATGCGGATGATCGCGGAGCGCACAGGCTGGGCACCGCTCGGCCTGGTGCCGCATTTCCCCGCCGCCGCGCGCCTGCCGGCGGAGGACGCGCTCGCCCTTTCCCGAGAAGGTGCCCGCCCGCGCACCGGCGCGCGGGTTCGGATCGCGGTGCCGATCCTGCCCCATGTCGCGAATTTCGACGATCTCGACCCGCTGGCCGCCGAGCCGGACGTCGAGATCATCCGCGTGCGCCCCGGCGCCGCGCTGCCCGGCGACGCCGATCTCGTGCTGCTGCTCGGCTCGAAATCCACACTCGCCGATCTCCGCGCCCTGCGCGCGGCGGGCTTCGATATCGACATCGCCGCGCATCATCGCCGGGGCGGCGCCATCCTCGGCCTCTGCGGCGGCTATCAGATGCTTGGCCGGGAGATCGCCGACCCGACCGGCGTCGAGGGGCCGCCGGGCGGCGCCCCCGGCCTCGGTCTGCTCGCCGTGGAGACCATGCTCGCCGCCGGGAAGCGGCTGGAGGCTGTGGCCGGCGTCACGCCCGACGGGGCGCCGTTCCAAGGGTACGAGATGCACATGGGGGAGACCACCGGCCCGGACCGGGAGCGCGCCTTCGGCCGGCTGTCCGACGGCCGGGCCGAAGGGGCGCGCTCGATCGACGGGCGGGTGGCGGGGACTTATGTCCATGGCCTTTTCGCCGACGATGCGCAGCGCGCCGCCTGGCTCGCGCGTCTGGGCGGCGCCGCCTCCGGCGAGAGCTACGAGGCGGGCGTGGAGGAGACGCTCGACGCGCTCGCCCGGCATCTCGCGCGCCATGTCGACCTCGACGCGTTGCTCAGGCTAGCAGGCTGAGCAACGCGAGCAAGCCGATGAGCAGCGCGTCCGCGGTCCAGTAGAGCCGGAGCGCCCGGCGGATGTCCGCGGACCCGAGTTCGCGCCGTCCACCGGTGCCCATCACCGCGTCCGCGACCAGTTCGCCGCCATAGTAGCGCGGTCCGGCCAGGGCGAAGCCGAGCGCGCCGGCCAGCGCCGCCTCGGGCCAGCCGGCGTTCGGCGAGCGGTGCCGCCCGGCGTCGGCCCGGACCGCGCGCCAGGCGCCGCGCGGCGAGGCGCCCGGCGTCAGACAGGCCGCGCCGATCAGGAGCGCGGCGGTCAGCCGCGAGGCCGGCAGGTTGACGAGATCGTCGAGCCGCGCCACCGCCCAGCCAAAGGCGCGATACCGCTCGGACCGGTGGCCGATCATGCTGTCGCCGGTGTTGATCGCCTTGTAGGCCGCGCCGGCGCCGAGCCCGCCGGCCCAGAGCCAGAAGACCGGCGCCACCACCCCGTCCGAGAAATTCTCGGCGAGGCTCTCGACCGCCGCCCGCGCCACCCCGGCCTCGTCGAGGCTGTCCGGGTCGCGCCCGACGATCCGCGACACCGCCGCCCGCCCCTCCGGCAAGCCGCGGTCGAGCGCCACCGCCACCGCGGCCACGTGCGCGGCGAGGCTGCGCTGCGCGATCAGGCTGCCGGCGATCAGCGCGAGCATCCCCTGCCCGATCCAGCCCGGCAGCGCGCATTGCAGCGCGACACCCGGGACGAGCCCGGCCAGCGCCAGCGTCGCGGCGGTCGCGATGCCAAAGGCGCGCCGACGGCGGTCGGGCCCCCGGTTCCACCGCCGCTCCAGGGCCGAGATCAGCCCGCCGAACCAGGTGACGGGATGGCCGATCGCACGGAAGAGCGCGTCGGGATAGCCGATGGCAAGCTCCGCCAGCATGGCGAGCAGCGCGGGCAGCGGCGCGAACATTCAGGGTCACGGCCTCCCGCGCGATTTCAGGCGGTTCTTACGAAACCCCGCGCGCGCCGCCAACCCGGGACGCGCGGCCAGATCGTTGACGCCCCCTCGCCCCCCGGTGATAGTCCGCGGGGGGCAGCGCGGGAGTTTTCCATGGAATCGGTTCTGATCGTCGGCGCCGGTCCGGTCGGCCTTACCGCGGCGCTCGCTTTGGCGCGCGCGGGGGTCGCCACGCGGATCATCGACAAGGCGGCGGCGCCGTCGCCCTTCTGCCGGGCGATCGGCGTGACACCGCGCACCCTCGAGGTGATGGAGGATCTGGGGCCGGCGCGCGACCTGATCGACGCGGGCCTCTGGCTGACCGGAATGCGGGTGGTCGTCGCCGGTGGACCGGCGCGCGACGTGGCGGTGGATCTCTCCGACCTGCCCTATTCGGCGCTTGGCGTGCCGCAGTACGCGACCGAGGCGGTGCTGACCGACCATCTCGCGCGCCACGGCGTCGCGGTCGAGCGTGGGGTGGCGCTGACCGCCCTCTCGCAGGACGCGGACGGCGTGACCGTCACGCTCGACACGCCGGCCGGGTCGGAGACGGCGCGCTTCCCCTGGGTCATCGGCTGCGACGGCGCGCACAGCGCGGTGCGCCACGCCCTCGGCCTCGGGTTCGAGGGCGACGCGTTTCCGATGGAATTCATGCTCGGCGACGTCGCCATCGACTGGGACCTGCCGCGCGGCATGACCTATCGCGCCATATCCCCGCGCGAGGACGCGCCGCCCGACCTCTTCGTTGCCATTCCCCTGCCCGGCCGCGGACGCTATCGCGTCACCATGGTCGCGCCCGACCGGCTGTCGGAGCCAGCCGGCACCGGCACCGACCACGGCATCCAGTCCGATCGCCCGGTCGCGACGCTCGAGGACATGCGCGAGGTGGCGGCGCGGCTGGTGCCCGGACCGTGCACCCTCGGCGACATGCGCTGGTCGTCCATCTTCCGCATCAGCATGCGGCTCGCCTCCGGCTATCGCGTCGGCCGCGCCTTCATCGCGGGGGACGCCGCCCATATCCATCCGCCGACCGGAGGCCAGGGCATGAACACCGGCATCCAGGATGCGTACAACCTCGCCTGGAAGCTCGGGATGGTGATCGGCGGCCGCGCGGACCCCGCCCTTCTCGACAGCTACGACGCGGAACGCCGGCCGGTCGCGGCCGAGGTCGTCGCCCGCACCACCGAGGCGAGCATCAATCTCGGCCGTCCGACCCAGAAGCCGAACCGGCTGGAAGATACGCAATTGCTCGTCTCCTATGCCGGCGGGCCGCTGGCCGAGGGCCCGGGGACCGAGACGCTCCAGCCGGGCGACCGCGCGCCGGATGTCCCGGGCCTGCGCCGGCTGGGCGTCGGCTTCCCGCTCCGGCTGTTCGATCTGCTGAAGGGGCCGGACTGGGTGCTGCTGGCGCCGGTGGGCGAGGATAGCGGTCCGATCGAGGCGGCGGCGGCCGCGCTCGGCGGGACGGTCCGGGTCGTGGGGATCAGCGTCGCGGCGCCCGGCGCGCAGCCGCCCGGCGTCACGCTCGCCCACGACGCGGACGGCGGCTTCGCGAGCGTCTACGGCGCCACCGGGGCCTGGCTGATCCGTCCCGACAACCACGTCGGCCTGCACATGCCGGACCTGTCGGCCGAGGCGGTCAGCGCGTATCTGTCGGCGCGCATCGCACGGGCTTAGAGACCGGCCCGCAGCCGTTCCAGCAGCGCGTCGAGCATCGCGTCGCAGCGGGCGAGCTGCTCCGCCTCGATATACTCGTCCGCCTTGTGGCCCTGGGCCATCGAGCCCGGGCCGCAGACCACGGTCGGCACGCCGAGATGATCGGAAAAGAGCCCGCCCTCGGTGCCGAAGGCGACCTTGATCGTGCCGTTGGCCCCGGTCAGCGATTTCACGAACCGCACCACCTCGGCGGAGCCGGGCGTGTCGAGGCCGGGATAGGTGTTGAACACCTCGATCGTCAGATCCGCCTCGGGGAAACGGGTCCGCGCCATCTCGCGCAGGCCGTCCGCCGCCCGGCGGATCGGCGCCAGCAGCGTCTCGGGATCGTCGCCCGCGAGATTGCGCAGCTCGAATTCCATCACCGCGAGGTTGGGCACGATATTGAGCGCCACCCCGCCATTCAGCTTGCCGACATGCAGCGTCGAATAGGGCACGTCATAGTCGCCGTCGCGCACCCCCTCCTCGGCCAGACGGGACTGGTGGGCACGGATCACCGCCATCAGGTCTGCGGCGAGATGCAGCGCGTTGAGCCCGGTCGGCGCCAGCGCCGAATGCGCCTCGACCCCCTTGCAGACCGCGCGAAGCCCGGTCTTGCCCTTGTGGCCGGTGGCGACGCGCATGCTGGTCGGCTCGCCCACGATGCACATCGCCGGCCGCGCCGGCCCCTGGCGCAGGAGCGCGATCAGCGAATGCGCGCCGAGGCAGCCCAGCTCCTCGTCATAGCTCAGCGCCAGATGCAGCGGGCTGGCCAGCGGCGCCTTCGCGGCGCGCAGCATCGCGGCGAGCGCGCTGGCGACGAAACCCTTCATGTCGGCGGCGCCGCGGCCATAGAACCGGCCGCCGCCTTCGGTCAGCGCGAAGGGCGGGCGCGTCCAGTCCTGGCCATCGACCGGAACCACGTCGGTATGGCCCGAGAGCATCACGCCGCCCTCCGCGCCGCCGAGGCTGGCGAAGAGATTGGCCTTGGTCCCGTCGGCGTTCGGCACGAGGACGGGCTCGATCCCAGCCCCGCGCAGCAGGCCCGCGACATAGTCCATCAGCGGCGCGTTCGGGTCGCGGCTGACGGTGGGAAAGGCGATCAGCCGATCGAGGATTTCGAGCGTCGTCGCGTCTGGACCTGTCATGGCGCCTCCACCGGCACGGCGACGACCGCGGCGCAGTCGCCCATCTGGATCAATCCCGGAAAATGCCGCGCCACCACGAGGCCGTCGAGCCCCGCGCGGATTTCGGTGGGCGCGACGCCGGTCCGTTCGAACTCATGGATCCGGGCGATCACCGCGCCTTTCGCGACCGCGCCGCCGAGATCGACCACCGGCTCATGAAGGCCGGCGCGGGGGGCGAAGGCGAAACAATCGCCCGACGGCATGTCGAGCCAGCGCGTCGGCCGCGTCTCGACCGCGCCGGCGAGGATGCCGGCGTGGCGCAGCAGGTCGCGCGCGCCCCGGCGGGCGATGGCCACCGTCTCGGCCCGCGCCGCGCCGCCGCCGCCGAGCTCGGTGGTGACGAAGACCTTGCCCATCTCCTCCGCGGCGGTGTCGAGCATGCCGACCGCGTCGATTTCCAGCATCCGCATCGACCAGGGCGCGCCGAAGGCCGCCACGGCGGCGAAGCCCGCCGCCTCCTGCGCCTTGTCGGGCAGCACATGCGCCGCCGCGAACGGCAGGAAGTCGAGCGTCCGGCCGCCCGAATGGAAATCGAGCACGATATCGGCGCGCGGCAGCAGCTCGCGCTGGACGAAATCGGCGATCTTCTCGGTGACCGTGCCGTCGGGGCGACCGGGAAAGGCGCGGTTGAGGTTGCCCCGGTCGATCGGCGAGGTGCGGGTTCCGGCGCGGAACGCCGGAAAGTTCAGCGCCGGGACGAGGATCACCGCGCCGCGCACCGCCGCCGGATCGAGGCTCCGCGCCAGATCGTAGAGCGCCAGCGGCCCTTCGTATTCGTCGCCATGGTTGCCGCCGGTCAGCAGCGCCACCGGCCCTTCGCCGCCGCGGACCACGGTGATCGGGATCATCACAGAGCCCCAGGCGGACTCGTCGCGGCTGTGCGGCAGGCGCAGATGCCCGTGACGCGCGCCGGGAGCGTCGAGATCGATGGTCGGCGTGATCGGCGACGGCCTCATTCCTTCACCAGCAGCGCGCGCGGCACGTTGGCGAGGCATTCGACGCCGGTCTCGGTGATCAGGATGCTCTCGGTCAGCTCCAGCCCCATGTCGGCGAGCCAAAGGCCGGTCATGAAATGCAGCGTCATCCCGGGGCGAAGCTCGGTCCGGTCGCCGCGGCGCAGGCTCATGGTCCGCTCGCCCCAGTCCGGCGGATAGGAGAGGCCGATCGAATAGCCCGTCCGGCTGTCCTTGACGAAACCGCGCCGCCCGAGCGCGGCGAAGAAGGCGAGGGCGATATCCTCGCAGGTGTTTCCAGGCCGCGCCGCCTCGAGGCCCGCGTCCATCCCTTCCAGCACGGCCGCTTCCGCGTCGAGAAAGGCGCGCGGCGGCGCGCCGAGGAAGACGGTGCGCGACAGCGGGCAGTGATAACGGCGGTAGCAGCCGGCGATCTCGAAGAAGGTGCCCTCGCCGGCCCGCATCGGCGCGTCGTCCCAGGTGAGATGCGGCGCCGCCGCGTCGGCGCCCGAGGGCAGCATCGGCACGATCGCCGGATAGTCGCCGCCCGCCCCGTCCACCCCGCGCAGGCCCGCGTCATAGATCTCGGCGACGAGGTCGCATTTGCGGATCCCCGGCGCCACGGTCTCGGCGATCCGCGCATGCATGGCCTCGACGATCCGCGCCGCCTTGCGCATATAGCCGATCTCGGCCGGGCTCTTCACGACGCGCTGCCAATTGACGAGACCGGTCGCGTCGGAGAAGCGGGCGTTCGGCAGGCCCCGGACCAGCGCGGCGAAGGCGGCGGCCGAGAACCAGTAATTATCCATCTCGACCCCGATCCGAAGCCGGCCAAGGCCCCGGTCGGTCAGCAGCGCCGAGAGATAGTCCATCGGATGCCGCTCGGTCGATTGCACGTAGTCGTCCGGATAGCCGAGCATGTTCTCCGGCGCGATCCAGGCGGTGCGGAGCGCCCCCTCGACATCCATCCCGCGGCCGTACCAGAGCGGCTCGCCGGACAGGCCGAGAATCACCGCCTGATGCACATAGAAGGACCAGCCGTCGTAGCCGGTCAGCCAGGCCATGTTCGAGGGATCGCTGACGATCAGCAGTTCGAGCCCGGGCGCCTCCATCGCCTCGCGGGTCCGCCGCAGCCGAGACTCGTACTCGCCGCGGGAAAAGTGGGGATCTGGTCCGGGCATCGGGAACGCGCTCCTGTCGTTGGCGTTACCGTAGCGCCCGGCCGGCCCGCCGCGCAATCGGCTGTCGCGCGCCCGCGCCCCGGGCCGTCGCCATCGGGGATCATGGAGGAGGGGAACATGGAAAACGCCGCCGAGGGATCGAGCGTCCTGACCGCGCTTGTCATCTGGATCATCGTCGGGGGCATCGCCGGCTGGCTCGCCAGCCTGATCGTCAAGGGCGGGGGCATGGGCCTCGTCGGCAACGTCGTGCTCGGCATCTTCGGCGCGATCGTCGCGGGCTGGCTGTTCCCGCTGCTCGGGTTCGGCCTCGGTGGCGGCATGGTCGGGGCGATCGTCGCCGCCATGGTCGGCGCGATCCTGATCCTGCTGCTCGTGCGCCTCATCAAACGCGCCTGATACGACCGGCCATCCCGGGACGACCGGCCATTCCGGGACGATAGCTTCGGCGGCCGTCCCGGCGTGGCTTGCTCTCGCAGGCGCGTCATGATCCTATCCGCCCGGGTCAGGGCGGACGACCCCGGATCATGGGCGGGATCATGGGCGGCTCGATCGTGAACATCGCGGAGTCGGAGGGCGGCGCGCGCGTCGATCTCGGCGGCCGGCTTGTCATGATGACGCTCGCCGATGCCCAGCGCGCGCTGGCGAGCCTGCGCGGTCCCGGAGACGTCACCCTCGACCTCGCGCGACTGGAGGCGATGGACACGGGTGGCGCCTGGCTGATCGTCGACCTGCGGCGCCGGCTCACGGAAGAAGGGGTGACCGTCCGCGTCGAGAACGCGTCGCCCCTGCAACAGGCGCTGCTCGACACCGTCACCAAGAACCTGCCGAAGGAAGCCGAACCCGTCCGGCGGCCGCGCGGCTTTGTTCCCTGGGTCGGCGGGGTCGGCCAGGCGACGGCCGCGGGCTTCCAGACCTCGGTCCAGATGCTCGGCTTCTTCGGGCTCGTGGTCTCGCGCGTCGTCGGCGTGCTGCTGCGCCCCTGGCGGCTGCGCTTCACCTCGCTCGTCTACCACATGCAGGAGGTCGGCCTGAACGCGGTGCCGATCGTGTCGCTGATGTCCTTCCTGATCGGCGTCGTGCTGGCCTTCCAGGGCGCGGCGCAGCTGAAGCAGTTCGGCGCCGGCATCTTCATCGTCGACCTGATCGCCGTCTCGATCCTGCGCGAGCTCGGCATCCTCTTGACCGCGATCATCGTCGCCGGCCGCTCCGCCTCGGCCTTCACCGCCGCCATCGGCTCGATGAAGATGCGCGAGGAGGTCGATGCGATGCAAACGCTCGGCCTCGATTCGACCGAGGTCCTGATCGTTCCGCGCGTCCTGGCGCTGATCCTGATGCTGCCCGTCCTGGGCGTCCTCGCCAATTTCGCCGGGCTGATCGGCGGCGCGCTGATGGCCTGGATCCAGCTCGACATCTCGCCGCAGGTGTTCTTCGGCCGGATGCAGAGCTCGATCGGCGTCTGGCACTATCTCGTCGGCGTGATCAAGGCGCCGTTCTTCGCGGCGATCATCGGCGTCGTCGGCTGCTACAAGGGGATGATGGTCGAGGGGAACGCGGAATCGCTCGGCCGCATGACCTCGCAATCCGTCGTGCTCGCCATCTTCGCGGTCATCGCCGCCGACGCGATCTTCTCGATCTTCTTTGCGATGGTGGGCGTATGACTCCGGCCCCTCGGCGTGAGGCGCTGATCGAGGTGCGTGGCCTCGTCACCCAGTTCGGCACGCATCGGGTGCATGACGGGCTCGACCTCGATGTCTACAAGGGCGAGGTGCTCGGCATCGTCGGCGGTTCGGGCACCGGCAAATCGGTGCTGCTGCGCGAGATCGTCGGCCTCGTGCGGCCGGCGGCGGGCAGCATCCGGGTCTTCGGCACCGACATGCTGAAGGCGCCCGAGGCCGAGCACAAGGCGGTGGAACAGCGCTGGGGCGTCATGTTCCAGGACGGCGCGCTCTTCTCGGCCCTGACCGTCGCCGAGAATGTCGAGGTGCCGATCCGCGGTCAGACCACGCTCGACGCCGCGACGCGCCGGGCCCTGGCCGAGCTCAAGGTCTCGATGGTCGGCCTGCCGCCCAACGCCTGCGACAAGTTCCCCTCCGAACTGTCCGGCGGCATGCGCAAGCGCGCCGGCCTCGCCCGGGCGCTGGCGCTCGATCCCGAGATCGTCTTTCTCGACGAGCCGACGGCCGGCCTCGACCCGATCGGCGCCGCCGATTTCGACAATCTGATACGGGAACTGCAACAGACCCTCGGCCTGACCGTGTTTCTCGTCACCCACGACCTCGACAGCCTGCATGCGATCTGCGACCGGATCGCGGTGCTGGCAGAGAAGAAGGTGCTGGTGACCGGCACCATGGCGGAGATGCTGAATGTCGATCACCCTTGGGTGCACGCCTATTTCCACGGCCCGAGGGCGCGCGCCGCGCTCGCCTCGGCCTGACCCTTCGGAGCGACGATGGAAACCCGCGCCAACTACGTGCTGATCGGAGCCTTCACGCTCGCCGGCCTGCTCGCCGCCTTCGGCTTCTTCATCTGGCTCGCCAATCTGCAGCTCGACCGGCAATACGCCTTTTACGACATCACCTTCGACAATGTGTCGGGCCTCAACGTGGCGAGCGCCGTGAATTTCAACGGCGTCTCGGTCGGCCAGGTCACCCAGATCCATCTCTATGACAAGAATCCGTCCAAGGTGCTGGTCCGGGTTCAGGTCGACGCCAACACCCCGATCAAGGCCGACACCACGGCGCAGCTCAAGGCGCAGGGCGTCACCGGCATGTCGATGGTCGAGCTGACCGGCGGCACCCCCGATTCCCCAAGCCTGCGCGACACGGTGGACGGCGTGCCGGTGATCGAGGGCCAGCGCTCCGTCGTCCAGGCATTGAGCGAGGACGCACCGAACCTGCTGGCCGAGGCGCTGAAGCTCATCAAGGACTTGCGCGGCTTCGTCGGGCCGGACAGCCAGACCTATGTGACGAGCATCCTCGGCAATCTCAACACCGCCTCGTCCAAGCTTGAAACCGCCCTCAAGGATTTCTCGACCATCACCAACACGGTTTCCGAGGCGACGGGCCAGATCACCCAGTTCACCGGCCGGCTCGATGCGATCGGCGGCACCGTCCAGACCACGCTCGACAGCGCCAAGGGCACGCTCGACGTCGCCAAGGTGGCCTTCGCCGAGGCGCAGACGACGCTCGCCACCGCCACCACCACGCTGACCAGCGCGGGAACCACCTTCGACAGCGCGAACGGCGTGATCCGCGATCAGGTGCCGGAAGTCGTCGCCACGCTGGCGCGCACCGTCTCGACGCTCGACCAGGCGGTGGCGGAGTTCCGGACCCAGGGTGCGACGGTGATCGCCAGCTTCGGCGATACCTCGGCCGTCGCGACCCAGCGCCTGATCCAGCTCGAAGGAACGCTCGACGGCATCGATACAACGCTCGCCGAAGCGCGCGACGCGCTGAAGTCGGTGGGCGCCACCTCGACCAGCGTTCAGACCCTGATCGACGGCGAAGGAACCGCCCTCGTCAGCGACGCGCGGGGTACGCTCGCCAAGGCCAATGTCTCGATCGATGCGATCAACAAGGTGGTAGTCGAGGACGTCCCGGCCATCATGTCGGACGTCCGCGCCGCGACCGGCAACGTCAATACGCTGATCGATCAGGTCTCGACGGACATCACCGGCCTTACCGGCGATTTCCGCCCGCTGCTCGTCACGGCCGACAAGACGCTGACCACCGCGACCACGACCTTCGCCGACGCCAGCGCGACGTTGGACCGCCTCGATACGGCGATGGACACGGTGGAAAGCACGCTGAGCGCCGCCGAGACGACCTTCGTCAGCGCCAACCGTATCATCGACACCGAGGTCGGCCCGACCGCCGCCGATATCCGCGCCTCCGCCGCCAAGCTGAGCGCCTCGGTCGCCGATGTCACCGCCGACCTGCCCGCGATCACCGCCGAGCTGCGCCAGACGCTGGAACGGGCGAGCGCCACGATGGCCGAGATCGACCGCGTCGTCGCCGCCAGCGGCCCGCCGATCACCCAGTTCACCACCTCCGGCCTGCCGCAATTCGTGAATTTCACCCAGGAGGCGCGCAATCTCGTCGCCTCGCTGGAGCGGCTGACCGCGCGGGTCGACCGTGACCCGGCGCGATTCTTCCTCGGCAACACGCCACCCGACTACAGGAGATGAGTTCGAGCATGACGCCGATCCAACTCGCCAGCGCCGCCGCCCGAATCATGTCGCGGCTGGCCCTCGTCCTCGGCCTCGCCGCGGCGCTCGGCGGCTGCGCCGCGATCTCGACGCTGAACTCCGCCTCGCAGTCGCTGGACACCTACGATCTCAGCGCCTCGGTGGTGCCGCCGGGCGCGCCGACGCGGTCGAGCCGGGTGCTGCTGGTCGCGACGCCGACCGCGTCGAGCGCCATCGCCACCGACCGGATGGTAATCAAGCCGAACCCGTTGCAGATCAAGTATCTGCCGGACGGCCGCTGGGTCGACGCGGCGCCGATGCATGTGCAGGCCCTGCTCATCCGGTCGATCGGCAATTCCGGCGGCGTCGCCTTCGTCGGCGGCGACGCGGCGGGGCCGGTCCCGGATTTCGTGCTGCTGACCGACCTGCAGGCCTTCCAGGCCGAGGTCGGGCCGCCGTCGCAGGTCGTGGTGCGCATGTCGCTGACCCTCGTCCGCGACCTCGACCGGCGCGTGGTGGCCTCGCGCACCTTCGAGACGACGGTCACTCTCGGCGAGACCGGCGCGATGCCCGTCGCCGCCGCCTTCAACGCGGCGATGGCCGGCCTGCTGCGACAGGCGACGGTCTGGACCGTCTCGGCCATGGGCGGCCGCGTCAGCTGATGGTCATGCGATGAACTGGCGACCCCGGAGGGACTTGAACCCCCGACACCCGGTTTAGGAAACCGGTGCTCTATCCGGCTGAGCTACGAGGTCCCGGAGCCTCAATATCCCCTCCCCGCCGGCGCGGTCAACCGCGGCCGCCGTACGCCGGTTCAGTTAACCATTCCGCCACGGACGACGGGCGGCGATAACCATCCGATAACCCATGACCGCCATCCTGCGCCGAGGTGGTGGAATGGGAGCGGCGGTCATGGCCTATGCCGAACGGACACGAAACGCGGGGGCGGACGATCTGCTCGATGCCTTCGACGCGCTTTATGTCATCAACCTGCCGCATCGCACCGATCGCCGGCGCGGGTTCCAGGCGCAACTCCGCCGGGTCGGGCTCTCACTCGACGATCCGGGCGTGCGCCTCTTCCCGGCGTTCCGACCCGCGGACAAGGGCGGCTTTCCCGACATCGGCACGCGTGGCTGCTTCATGAGCCATCTCGGCGTGATGACCGAGGCGGCGGAGCGCGACTTCGACTCGGTCGTCATCTGCGAGGACGATCTCGATTTCTCCCGCGACTTTGCCACGCGGATCACGACAATCCTGCCCGCGCTGGAAGGGCTGCCCTGGGACATCGTCTATGCCGGCTTCCAGACGCCGCCGCCGGGCAGGCCGGTGGGCGGGCATCCCGACATCCGGCTGGTGGCGCCGGATCATCCGATCGTCTGCATGCATTTCATGCTCTACCGCCGGCCGGCGCTGCTGGCGCTGACCCGGTATCTCAACGAGATGCTCGCCCGCCCGTCCGGGGATCCCGCCGGCGGGCCGATGCATGTCGATGGGGCGCTGTCGCATTTTCGCGCCGACCACCCGGAATTTCGCACCCTGGCCATCGTTCCGGGACTCGGTCACCAACGGCCGTCCCGCACCGATATCCACGACCTCGCCTGGTACGACCGGACGCCGGTGGTTCGCGAGGCGGTGAACGAGATGCGCCGGCTGCGCGCCCATCTGCCGGTTCTGGCGCGGCCCTGACGCAGGCTAGAGCCGGACCCCATAGACCCGCGACGCGGTGCCGGAGGCGATCGCCGCCGCCTCGCCGGGGGCGAGTTCGGCGAGGATGGCGCGGGTCGCGCCGATCCAAGCCGGCAGGTCGGCGCCCCCGAGATTGACCACGGGCCAGTCGCCGCCCCAGAGGCAGCGGTCCGGCCCGAAGCTGGCGATCACATGCTCGACGTAGGGACGGACGGCGGCGAGCGTCGCGTCGCCCGGCGCGCAATAGGCCATCAGCCCGGAGATCTTCGCCACCACGTTCGGCGCCGCCGCCAGCGCCGCGATATCCGCCCGCCAAGGATCGAGCCCGCCGCCGGCGATGTCGGGCACCCCGCAATGGTCGAGGACCAGGGTCACCTCGGGACAGGCCCTGGCGAGGTCGAGCGCGAGCCCGAGTTGCCGGGCCAGGAACACCATGTCGAACGGCAGGCCGCGCGCGCCGATCCGCCGAAGGTTGGCGCGAAAGACAGCGCCTTGCGACAGCTCGTCCGGCACCACGTGCAGGACACGGCGATAGCCGACGATCCCGAGGTCCGGCGCCCGGTCGAGCCAGGCCTCGAACCCCGCTCCTTCCTCGGGCCGGCAGGAGGCGATGAGGCCGAGGATACCGCTGTCCGGCGCCTTGGCCAGCGCGGCGATCGCCTCGGCCTCGGCCACGTGATCCTCGGCATCGACCTCCATGAAGAGCGTCCCGGCGACACCCAGCCCCTCGGTCAGCGCCTTGTAGTCCGCCAGTCCGAAGCGCCGCCCGTCGAGCGCCGGCACATCGGAGGTCCAAGGATAGCGCAAACGGTCGGGATAGATCAGATGCTGGTGCGTATCGATCAGCGGCGGCATCATTTCGGCCTCAGCCCTTGACCATCGGATCGGTCAGCTTGCGATGCTCCTGCAGGGCGAAGCGATCGGTCATTCCGGCGATATAGTCGGAGACGACCCGCGCCCGGCCGGCGGCGTCGAGCGCGGCGCAGTCGTTCCAGTCACGGGGCATCAGCTCCGGCGCCTGGGTGAACAGCTCGAAAAGCTCGCGCACCACCAGCCGCGCCTTTCGCCGCATCCGCTGCACCGTCCAATGGCGATACATGCGATGATAGAGAAACGCGCGGATGACCTTCAGTTCGGCGAAGGTCGCATCCGAGAAGCGGATCACCGGATAGCCGAGATGCCGCACCGCCTCCGCGCTGGCCGGCGCCGCCTCGGCCAGCCGCGCCCGGCTGGTCGCCAGCACATCCTCGACGAGGAGGCCGAAGAACCGCCGCAGCGCCTCGTGCTCGCGCCGCCCGGGGGCGAGTCCCGGCCAACGCGCATCCACCGCCGCGACGCAGGGGCCGATCATCGGCAAGGCCCGGAGATCGTCGAGCGTGAACAGGCCGGCGCGCAGACCGTCGGCGAGATCATGGTTGTTATAGGCGATGTCGTCCGAGATCGCCGCCACCTGCGCCTCGGCGCTGGCGTGGGTGTCGAGCTCGAGATCGTGCCGCCCAGCGTATTCCGCCAGCGCGAAGGGCACGTCGCCGGTCACGGGCCCGTTGTGCTTGGCGATGCCTTCCAGCGTTTCCCAGGTCAGGTTCAGCCCGTCGAACTCGGCGTAATGCGCCTCGAGCCGGGTGACGATCTTGATCGCCTGCGCATTGTGGTCGAACCCGCCATGCGCCTCCATCACCGCCTGCAGCGCGTCCTCGCCGGTATGGCCGAAGGGCGGATGCCCGAGGTCATGCGCCAGCGCCACCGCCTCGGCCAGCTCCTCGTTGAGGCCGAGGGTACGGGCGAGCGTGCGCGCCACCTGCGCCACCTCGATCGAATGGGTCAGGCGCGTCCGGTAGTAATCGCCCTCATGCTCGACGAAGACCTGGGTCTTGTGCTTCAGCCGGCGGAAAGCGCTGGAATGGATGATCCGGTCGCGGTCGCGCTGAAAGTCGGAGCGGTGCGTCGAGACCTCCTCGGGGAAGAGCCGGCCCCGGCTCATCTCAGGCAGCGTGGCAAAGGCCGCGGTCATGGTCTCGTGTCCCGGGTTCAGGGCTCCGGGCTTGTCCGGAACGGGTTTCGCACCTACCTTCCCCCTGTAACGCACTCCGCGATGGGTCGAAAGATGCAGCTCTCCCTTCCCCCCCGTGTAACCGACCGCGCCTTCGCCCGGCTCCGCGAGATCGGCGACACCGCCACGCCAAAGCTTCTGCGCGTCGCGGTCGAGGGCGGCGGCTGTTCCGGCTTTCAGTACGAGATCAAGCTGGAGGAGAGCGTGGCGGAGGATGACCTGGTGCTGGAGCAGGACGGCGCGCGGGTGCTGATCGACCCGGTGTCCCTGCCCTTCCTCGCCGACGCCGAGATCGACTTCTCCGATGAACTGATCGGCGCCCGGTTCGTCATTCACAATCCGAACGCGACCTCGAGCTGCGGCTGCGGCACCAGCTTCTCGATCTGATCGCGCGGTCCGGCGACGGTACGCCGCCGGACCTTGGGCCCCGTTCAGTCGGCGGAGGCGGTCCGTTCCCAGACCTCGACCCCGTAGGTCACCTTGTCGCCCTCGCGAGCGATCTCGTAATTGGTGCCGCGAAAGCCCGGCAGCGCGAAGCGCGTGGAATCGCCGTCGCGGAGGGCCATGACCACGCGCATCGGCTCGGCATAGGCCGCGCGCGGCGCGAAGGTCGCGGTGACCTCATAGGCGTCACCGGCGCCTTCGACGAAGTAAGCCACCATGTCGAGCGGCCCCTCATGCAGGCTGGCGGCGGCGAGCGGCTGGTTGGCGCCGACTTCCTCGGCGGAGGCGGGCTGGATCAGGGCAGGCACGGTCAGAAGCCCGAAGACCAGGGCGACAGGGAGAAAACGCGACATTTCGACAACCTTTCGTCATCGGCCGGAAGGACGGATTCCGTTCCGGCGAACATGGCCAATCATGCGGCAAACTTTTCTACTTCGCAACTGCAACATTCGCTCAAGTTGCACGCTCCGCGCATAGCTGCGTTGCATTCATTGAATTTATTAACGATCTCTTTCCGCCAGAACAGGCGATTTTCCTCTCTCAGATGATCTTTGTGTGCGGTTGCGAATACTATCGTATACCGTCGCGGCCGCTTCTCGCCGGGCCCGTCTTGCGGCCGGCGCGCGGCTTGCCGTAAGGTCCGGCCCATGAAGATCGCCTCGTTCAATATCAACGGCATCAAGGCGCGGCTTCCCGCGCTGCTCGACTGGCTGCGCGAGGCCGAGCCGGACGTGGTGGCCCTGCAGGAGATCAAGTCGACCGACGACCAGTTCCCGCGGCTGGAAATCGAGGAACTGGGCTACAATATCGAAACCCACGGACAGAAGGGCTTCAACGGCGTAGCCCTCCTGTCGAAAATCCCGCTCGAGGACGTGGCGCGCGGCCTGCCCGGCGCCGAAGGCGACGATCAGGCGCGCTGGATCGAGGCGACCGTCGCCGGAGCGCGCATCTGCGGTCTCTACCTGCCGAACGGCAATCCGGCCCCGGGTCCGAAATACGACTACAAGCTCGCCTGGATGGACCGCCTGCGTCTCCGCGCCGAGGCTTTGCTCGCCGAGGAGTCCCCGGCGCTGTTGCTCGGCGATTTCAACGTGATCCCTCGGAACGAGGATTGCTGGGATCCGGCCGTCTGGGCCGAGGACGCGCTCTTCCTGCCACCGACGCGCTCGGCCTATCACCGGCTGACCAACCTCGGGCTGACCGATGCGCTGCGGGCGGTGAATGCCAACCCCGGAGTCTATACCTTTTGGGACTACCAGGGCGGGGCCTGGCCGAAGAACAAGGGCATCCGCATCGACCATGTGCTGATGACGCCCGCCGCCGCCGACCTGCTCCAGGCCTGCGGCGTCGATGCGGAGATCCGGGGGCGCGACAAGCCCTCGGACCATGTCCCGATCTGGGTCGAACTCGCGCTCTGACTTTCGCCGCGCTCAGAGACCCGCGGCGTGCGCCGCCGGACCCCAGAGTTCCAGCGCGCCATGATAGCACATGCGCAGCGCGACATAGAGAATGACGAGCAGACCGACCCAGCCGATCCAGCGGTGCCGGTTCAGCAGGTTCGCGATGAAGGACGCCGCGACGCCCATCAGCGCCACCGACAGCAGGAGACCGAAGATCAGCACGCCGGGATGGTCGCCCGCCGCGCCCGCGACGGCGAGCACATTGTCGAGCGACATCGAGACATCGGCGATCACGATCTGGGTGATCGCCTGCCGCAATGTCTTGCGCTGGGTCTTGCCCGCGACCGCGCCGTCGGCGTCGAGGTCGGCGTCCTCCAGCGCTTCCACGCCCTCGGCTCCATGGCGCTGCAGGCGCAACTCCTCGTACATCTTCCAGCAGACCCAGAGCAGCAGCAGGCCACCGGCGAGCAGCAGGCCGGTGATGGCGAGGAGGTAGGTCGCCGCCAGCGCGAAGACGATGCGCAGGCCCGTCGCCGCGGCGATGCCGACCAGGATCGCCTTGCGCCTCTGGTCGGGCGGCAGGCCCGCCGCGGCCATGCCCACCACGACCGCGTTGTCCCCGGCGAGAACGAGGTCGATCATCACGACCTGCAGAAACGCCCAGACCATCCCCCATTCGAACATCGAAATCCTCCCGCCGCCTGACCACGGGCTTACCGTTCATCACGGAAATGTCAAACCGTCCCGCGTGTCACGTCCGCCCCGTAAAGCCAGTCGAAGCGGCCCAGCAGCGCCCCCGGCGCCAGCCGGGAGGCCAGCCTCAGGCCAAGATGCGCCGGTCCCCGCGCCAGCGCGCCGAGGTGGTAGACGCGGCCGTTGCGCGCCGCCGCCGTCTGGACGCGGGTCGCCCGGGCGAGCCTTCGGCGGGAATAGTCCCGAAGGCCCGCCTCGATCGTCGGCGCGGCGTCGAGGCTCGCGCCGAGCACCCACGCATCCTCGATCGCCATCGCCGCGCCCTGTGCCAGGAAGGGCAGCATCGGGTGACACGCATCGCCCAGCAGCGCGACGCGCCCGCGGCTCCAGTCCGGGATCGGCGGATGGTCGTGCAGCCCCCAGAGGAAGGTTTCGGACACCGCCGCCAGCAGCGTCTCGACGTGCCGGTGCCAGCCGCGAAACGCCGCCCGCGGGCGTTCGGGATCATCGGCCGCGCTCCAGCCCTCGGCCGCCCAGCCCGCCCGCTCCTCGACCGCCACGAAATTGATCAGGGCGCCGCCGCGGAGCGGGTAGGTCACGAGATGCCGCCCCGGCCCCATGGTGACCGAGGTCGCCTCCGGCACCGCGCCGGGCGGCAGGCGCTCGGCCGGCACCAGCCCGCGCCAGGCGACATTGCCGGTGAACCGCGGAGGCCTCGCGCCGAAGAGCGCCGCGCGCAGCCCTGAGCGCGCGCCATCGGCGGCGATCACCGCCTCCGCCGGAACGGCGCCGCTCTCGGTCACGACCCGCGCGCCCGCGCCGTCCTGCGCCACGGAGAGAACGCGCGCGCGCGTTTCGATCTCCACCCCGGCGGCGGTGGCCGCGTCGGCGAGGGCGCCGAGCAGGTCCGCGCGATGGAACTGCCAGTAGGGCCGCCCGTAGCGCGCCGTCGCCGCCGCCCCGAGCGGCAGGCGCGCGACGAGATCGCCGCGCCGGAAGTCGCGCAGCTCGATCCCCGTCGGCGTGCTGGCCAATGGCGCCAGCCTCTCGGCCAGCCCCAGCGCCTCGAGCACCGCCACGGCGTTCGGCCCGATCTGCAGCCCGGCGCCGACCTCGGCCAGAGCCGGTGCCCGCTCCAGCACCCGGACCCGCGCCCCGCGCCGCGCCAGTGCCACCGCGGCGGCGAGCCCGCCGATCCCCGCGCCGACCACCGCGATGTCCCGTCCCGTCAAAGCCATGTTCCGCGCCTCCGGCCGGGACCATAGCGGTGCTCCGTCCGCGAGCCAGCGCGAAAACGCGGACAATGGGTCTGGACGCTCGAAATCCGCTTTGCTATAGGCTCGCGACCGCCTCCAAGCGGTGGCGTTCCGGCGTAGCTCAGCGGTAGAGCAGTTGACTGTTAATCAATTGGTCGCAGGTTCGATCCCTGCCGCCGGAGCCAAAAATACCAAATAAATTATAGACCTAAGGTGGTGGCGTTGGTCACCATCGACACTCTGGTCTAACCCGTGTCGCGCCATGTCCGCATTTCGCCATGTGATCCGTGCGCAGATCGAGAGGGCCGGAGCATGCCGCATTTCGTCGCCGGCCCCCTCCGTGTTGCGCGTTCGGCGCGGCGAGGGGCCGAGCGCGCGACTCGCTGATCGGCGGCGCTGATCACGACCTCCGCGCATCGGCGCGCGGCTGGTTCGTTTCGGGGTTGGACGCGAATGTCCGGTCCATCTCTGGAAAACGCATCCCGTTGATCTCGCGCTTGATCCGCCGAATTCGGCGGAAGCCTGCGCTTCCCCTCCCCCGCCCTCTCCGCCGCTCGCGCCCGCGTGAGCGTTTCAGGCTTTTCAGGGACGGAGAATCGGCTAAGGTCGCCGGGAGGACGAGGAGGCCCGGGCGATGGCCAAAGGGATCGATTACGGCCAGCTGATGTACAAGGCGTTTCGCCTGCTGATCGCCGACGTGCTGGCCCAGGTCGCGCGCGAGGGGCTGCCCGGCAAGCATCACTTCTTCATCACCTTCAACACCGCGCATCCGGGTGTCGATATGTCCGACCGGCTGCGCAAGCTTTATCCGGGCGAGATGACCATCGTCCTGCAGGAATGGTTCGCCGACCTGGCGGTGATGAAGGACCGGTTCACCGTGACCCTGAATTTCGGCAATGTGCCGGAGCCGATCGTGATTCCGCTCGACGCGATCCTGTCCTTCATGGACCCCTCGGTGAAAATCGGCTTCAAGTTCGACGAGCGCGAACGCGGCGGGGACGAGGAAGACGAGGCGGAGGACGCGGTCACCGAGCCCGAGGTCGTCGTCAGTCTGGACAAGTTCCGCAACCGGTGACGGACTATCCGATGAGGGGCTGGCCGGTGACGGGCTGGCCGGTGACCGGGCCTTGACCGGCGGCGCGATGCGCCTGACGCCCGAACTCGTCGCCCGCTGCTTTCGGGTGGTCGAGGATTCGGGCCCTGGTCCCGGCTTCACGCCAATGCCCGAGGAAGAGGCGGCCGCCCTGACCGACCGCGTGCTGGCGGACGGTGGCCTCGACGCCGCCGCGCCGCTCTGGGTCTTCGCCTACGGATCGCTGATCTGGAAGCCGGACTTCGAGGTGGCCGGGTGCGAGCGGGCGACGCTGCGCGGCTGGCACCGGTCCTTCTGCATCCGGCTGAACCGCTGGCGCGGCGATCCGAGCGCGCCGGGCCTGATGATGGCGCTGGAGCGGGGCGGCGCCTGCGTCGGCATGAACCTGCGCCTCACGGATCCGCGGGCCGACCTCATGACGATGATCCGGCGCGAGATCCCGCATCGCGAGGGCGCCGACATGGTCCGCTGGGCCGAGGTCGAGACGGCGGGCGGCCGGGTCCGGACGCTGGTTTTCTGGGCGGGGCCGAAGGGGCCGAGCATCGAGCATCGCCTGCCCCTGCCCACCGTCGCCGCCCGCCTGGCGCGGGCCTGCGGGCACGGCGGATCCGGGGCGGACTATCTCTACCAGACCGTCGCGCATCTCGAGGATCTCGGCATCCGCGACCGCAATCTCTGGCGGTTGCAGGCGCTGGTCGCCGACGAGATCGGCCGGCTGTCGCACCCGGGCTAGCGCGATATCCAACCGGACGGAATCGGTCCGGTGGTTGAGATACCGCGCAAAAACAGTGGACAGGGCGGACGACCCGGCTTCGCCGGGACGAACTCCGCCCCGAGCCCGGTCAGGCGGCGCGCGCCTCCAGCGCCGGATAGCGCAGGGCGAGCGTGACGCCCCGGGTCGCGTTCAATATCATCAGCGCCGCCCAGAGCCCGTGATTGCCGATCGCCGGCAGCAGGAGCGCGAGCGCGGCCGCGTAGACCGTGACCGAAATCAGCGCGGCGTTCCGCATCTCGCGGGTCTGGGTCGCGCCGATGAAGATCCCGTCGAGCATCCAGGCCGCGATGCCGATCAGCGGCGCGGCGATCAGCCAGGGCAGATACAGGCGCGCCGCCTCGCGCACGTCCGGCGCCGTGGTCATCAGGTCGATCAGCGCGGGACCAAGGGTGAGAAAGACCAGGCCGAGCACCAGCGCGAAGCCGACGCCCCATTGCGAACTGACGATCGCCGACCGCCGGAGATCGGCCCGCGCATGCTGGCCGAGCGTCTGGCCGACCAGCGCCTCGGCCGCGAAGGCGAAGCCGTCGAGCGCGTAGGCGGTGATTTCGAGAAATTGCAGCAGCACCTGGTTCGCCGCCAGCGTCACGTCGCCAAGCCCCGCGCCGAAGAACATGAAGGCGGTGAAGCTCGCCTGCAGCACGACCGAGCGGATCATGATGTCGCCGTTGACCCGCGCCATCCGCGCCAGCTTGGCCCGGTCGAAGACCCGTCCCCAGTCCCGCCATTGCGCGCCCGCGAAGGCGGCGCGGCAGAGCCAGAGACCGAAGGCGAGGCCCGCCCATTCGGCGATCAGCGTACCCGTGGCAACCCCGGGAATGCCCCAGCGCAGCCCGAGCACGAACCAGACGGTCAGTATCACATTGATGCCGTTGGTCAGCAGCTGGAGCACGAGAACGCCCCTTGTTCGCTCCATGCCGATCAGCCAGCCGGTGACGGCGTAGACGCCGATCGCCGCCGGCGCGCCCCAGACGCGGATCGCGAGATAGGTCCGCGCCAGCGCTTCGACCTCCGCCGAGGCCGGCGCCACGCGAAAGGCGGCCCAGAACAGCGCCGCCTGGCCGGCGATCATCAGGCCGCCCGCCACGCCCGCGATCATCAGCGCCCGGGTCAGGAGCGCGCCGGTCTCCGCCGCGTCGCCCGCGCCCCGTGCCTGGGCGACGAGGCCGGTGGTGCCCATCCTGAGAAAGCCGAAGACCCAATAGACGGAAACGAGGATGATCGCGCCGAGCCCGACCGCCCCGATCGGCGCCGCCTGGCCGAGCTGCCCGATCACGGCGGTATCGACCGCCCCCAGAATCGGTACGGTCGCATTGGAGAGCACGATCGGCAGGGCGATGTTCAGGACACGCCGATGGGTGATCGCCCCGCCGGGCTGGCTAACCGCCATCGGACGGCATCAGGAAATGTCCGGTCGCCTGGGCGAAGAGCCGGGCGCGGTTGTCCTGCCAGGCCTCGACATGCACGCTGGCATAGCGCCGGCCCATCCGGTTTACCCGCGCCCGCGCATAGGCGTCGCGCGGCAGTCCGGCGCGCAGGTAATCGATGGTGATGTCGATCGTTCGGGGCAGCGGCGGAAAGTGCCCGGCCTCGATCTCGGCGGCGGCCGCGCCGCCATTCTCCATCCGCTCCCAGACCACCGTCCAGGCGAGTTCCATGATCGCGGTGATCTCGAGAAACGCGCCGATCGCCCCCCCGTGCAGCGCGGGGATCCGGGCGTTGCCGATCAGCTTTTCCTCGAAACGCAGCTGCGCGGTCAGTTCGTCGCCGCGGCGGTCGAAGCCGACGCCCAGCCGTTGGATATAGGGTACGCTCGCGACGATGCGGGCCAGCGCCGCGTCACGCCGGTTCTTCAGCACCTGCATCGGCTCGATCGTGGGGCGCGCCATCACCGGCTCTCGATGGTGAAGGCGCCCGCCGCCGCCGCGACGGGCTCGGATTCATCGTCGGTATAGGCATAGGCCCGGGTAAAGGCGACGGTGCGGGTGACCCTATAGCATTCCGCCCGCGCGCGCAGACGCTCGCCCGGCGCCGCGGGTCGCATGTAGTCGATGCGCAGGTCGATCGTCGCGGTACCGGCGGGCGCCGAGGGATGGCTCATCACCGCCGCGCCGCAGCAGGTGTCGAGCAGCGCGGTCACCACCCCGCCATGCAACACTCCGGTCTCGGGATCGCCGACAAGCATCGGATCATAGTCGAGCGCCATCACCACGGTTCCGGCGCCGATCGAGATGACCTGCATCCCGAGATCGCGCGCATGTGGCAGCGCGTCAATGAACCGCTGCGCGAACTCCGCGCGGCCGTCGGCTGCTTCCTCGGTCATGTGCCCCGCGTTCCAATGTCGCCCCCGAGCGACTAAGGCCACAATCCCGCGCCCGGTTCAAACCGAAAGCGCGGCCGGGAGGCCCCGGCGCGCGGGGCCATCGCGGGCCTTTCCATTCCGGCCGCGATGGCGTATAGGCGCCGCTCGCGGTCCCGCACCCTTGGAGGCGGCCGCGTGGCAATGCCATTCTAGGAGCAAGCACAATGGCTGAGACACCAGTTCTCGAAGCCCTGGCGCGCGAGGGGGTCGGCAAGGGGGCCGCCCGTTCCGCTCGCCGTGAGGGATACGTTCCCGGCGTGATCTATGGCGGCGGTTCCGCCCCCGAGGCGATCAACGTCAAGTTCAACACCCTGCTGAAGCAGCTGAAGGCGGGCAAGTTCCTGTCCACGCTGCTTAACGTCAAGGTCGACGGGCGCGACAACGTCGTGATCTGCCGCGGCGTACAGCGCGACGTGGTCAAGGATTTGCCGATCCATGTCGATTTCCTGCGGCTCGCCGACAATTCGCGCATCAACCTGTTCATCCCGGTCGAGTTCATCAACCGCGAGAAGTCCCCGGGCCTGAAGCGCGGCGGCGTGCTGACCGTGGTGCGTCAAGAGGTGGAGCTCGTCGTGACCGCCGGCGACATCCCCGAGCGGCTGGTGATCGACCTCAGCGGCACCCAGATCAACGACACGCTGCATATCTCGAACGTCACGCTGCCGGCCGGGACCAGGCCGACGATCGCGGACCGCGACTTCGTGATCGCCAACATCCAGGCGCCGTCGGGCCTGAAGTCCGCCGACAACGAGGAAGAGGAAGAGGCCTGATCGCCTCTGGCCAAGGGTCATGGTTTCCCGGGCCGATCGTGATAGACAAAGGCGCGCCGCGGAGATTTCGCGGCGCGTTCGCGTTTGGGCGGAAGGGTCGATGAAACTCTGGGTCGGTCTCGGCAATCCCGGCGCGCAATATGCGCGCAACCGGCACAATATCGGCTTCATGGCGGTCGATGCGATCGCCGACGCGCATGGCTTCGGCCCCTGGCGGGCGAAGTTTCAGGGCCAGTTCGCCGAGGGCCGCGTCGGTGGCGAAAAGATCCTCTTGCTGAAGCCCGAAACCTTCATGAACCTGTCCGGGGACAGCGTTCGCGCCGCGATGACCTTCTTCAAGCTCACGCCCGACGATGTCACCGTCTTTCACGACGAGCTCGACCTCGAGGCTGGCCGGACGCGGGTCAAGACGGCGGGCGGCCACGCGGGGCACAATGGGCTGCGGTCGATCGACGGCCATATCGGGCCCGGCTTCCACCGCGTCCGGCTCGGCATCGGCCATCCGGGGGACAAGAGCCGCGTCACCGCCCATGTCCTGGGCGATTTCGCGAAATCCGACGCGGACTGGCTCGACCCGCTGCTCGCCGCCATCGCCAAGGCCGCGCCGGTCCTCGCCACGCGCGATCCCGCCAGCTTCCAATCTTTGCTCGCGCCGCCGCCCCCGCCAAAACCGGCGCGGCCGGCTCAGCCGGCGCCGACCGCGAGCGAGGAGCCCGTCGCGAAACCCGCGGCGGACGGGTCCGAAGACCCGCCGTCCGCGCTCCAGCGCCTGGCCGATCGGTTCCGGTAGGGCGGGACGTCCGCGTCGCCCCGGGCCTGGCCCGGGGCCGCGATCAACCCCGCCTCAGGCGTCCTTGCGGAAGAACTTCTTCTCGCGCGGCTTGCCGTCCCAGCCGGGCTTGCCGCGCGGCTTGTCATCGCGCGGACGGTCGTCGCGGGGGCGGTCGTCGCGGGCGCCATAAGGCTTGCCGCCGCCTTCGCGGTCCCCGCGATAGGGCTTCGCGGCTGGCCGCGCGGGGCGATCGTCCTCGCGATGCTCCCACTTCTTCAGAAGCCGCGCGTCGAAGGCGTCGCGGCCGATCCGGCCCTCGTGACACCAGACACATTCCACCTTCGGTCCATCGACATTCTCGACCGCCATGCGCATCGATCCCGCCGTGAGGACCACCAGGTCCCCGATTTCATAGTCGCTCATACCGTAACGTGCTCTCTCATGGGACGCACCCATCGCCACGGCGCCATTTCGCCGCGCGGGTCGTCCGCCCTTCCCTACGCCGCGCGGGGCGGCGCGGCAAGCAGGCCCGCGCTCACTTCGCCGCGCGTTCGGACCCGCCCGCCCCGGTGGCGCCGCGTCGCGTGGGCGGCGCCGGCGGCTGAGGTGGCGGCGCGGTCAGCAGGTCCTCCAGAAACAGGCTCAGCAACTGGGTTCGGCCGGCGACGCCGGACTTGCGATAGATCGCGTTCGACTGCGCCTTGACCGTGCCCTCGCTTGTCTCGCGCAGCTTGGCGATCTCGGCGATCGTCATGCCCTTGATGGTGAACCAGGCGACGTCGCGTTCGGACCGCGTCAGGCCCCATTCGGTGAAGCGCTGGTCGAGCAGCGCTGCGAAGGCGCCCGAGGCGCGGCGCAGCTGGTCCTCCATCGAGCGGTTTCGCCGCAGGATCTGCGCCAGCATCACCGCGCCGAACACGACGCCGAGCGCGAGACCGATCGCGGCGCCGATCTCGATCAGCTCGCGAAATTCCCAGCTCAGCGGCTCGCGCTCGATACCGAAGATGCCGACGAGGATATCGGCGATGAAGAACAGCGAACAGACGACCTGGACCACCACGACCAGGATCAGCGCGGCGTTGCGGGACAGCCGGTCGCCCATGGATCAGACGGACGTCCCGGCCGTGGCGCGGGTCCGCGCGGCCGTCTCAACCGCCGCTTTCGCTGTCGCCGCCGCCAGAGTCGCCGCCGCCAGAGTCGCCACCACCGGCATCATCGCCGCCCGCGCCGCCGCCGCCGGAGTCACCTCCGCCGGAATCGCCACCGCCGGAGTCGCTACCACCGGAGTCGCTACCACCGGAGTCGCTTCCACTCGAGTCGCCTCCCCCGGAGTCGCTTCCGCCGGAGTCACCTCCACCGGAGTCGCTTCCACCGGAACCGCCGCCCGATTCGCCTCCACCGGAGTCACCTCCACCGGAGCCGCTACCACCGGAGTCGCCTCCGCCAGAGCCACCGCCGGAATCGCCTCCGCCGGAATCCGAACCACCTCCGGGGCTCGAACCGCCCGAATCCGAGCCGCCCGAATCGCCGCCCGAGCTTGATCCACCGGAATCCCCGCCGGATCCACCGCCCGACCCACCGCCGCCCGATCCACCGCCGCCCGATCCACCGCCGGCCGACCCGCCGCTTGAGTTCCCGCTGGAGTCGCCGCTCGATCCCGCATCGGAACCGCCGCTCGACCCGCCGCCGCCGGACGCATTATCCGAACCGCCGCCGGAAGCCGAATGGTCCGAGGAAGCCCCGCCGGAACTCCCGCTCGAACTCCCGGCGCCGGAATTCCCACCGCCGGTCGAGGACGCGCCGCCCGCGGCGTCGGTGCTCGAACCGCCGGAATTCGAGCTGGATCGTGAGCCTCCCGAGTTCCCCAAATTCGCGCCGGACGAGGAACTGGACGAATTGCGCGAAGTCGTCGCGCCGGACGTCGATGTGCCGGTGCGTGTCCCGCCGGACGTCTCGCCGTTCGGCCGATTGCCTGGGCGGGCCGCGGCGCCGGTCGTCGTCCGGCCGCTGTCCGTTGAACCGGCGGGTTTGCTCGGCGCGGGCGCGGCGACGGTCGGCGCCACCGCGGTGGGGACGGCCGGCGACGGCTCGACGCGCTGGGGCGCGGAACGCCTGGTCGGCGTCGCCTCGACATAGTCGCGCAGGATCTCTCCGGTCGTGCGGTCGAAGACAAGCTCACGTTTTCGCCCTTCGCTGACCGCCTCGATCTTGATGCGGCCGAGCAGCGTCCGCCGCACGTCCACGATCTCGTAGCCCTGGCCACGCACCTGCGCCACGATCTGATCCACCGGCGACTGCGCGCCGGCCTGACCGCCGACGGCGACCGTGGTTACGACCGCGACAAGTCGGAGGATCGCCGAGCCACTCTTCATTTTCAACCCGATCACGCTAGCAGAGCCCCACACCCCCGAACAGGGCCCTGAAAGAGGCGAACCCGGCCCAACACCAAAGCGTTGGACCGGGCCCCCCTACCCCTCGAAACTCTTCTCCGTCCCTACCGGTTCGGAGCACCCCTTAAGCAGTCATTCACGCCACCCGGCGCTTGGGTTGGTTAATGCCCAAACCGAGCGGCGAACGCCATTCGCTCAACGTTTAATAAACCCTTTCGCGACTAAACCGAACGCCGATAAACCAAGGTTTATAGCCGTTTTCGCGACCATAAACCCGGCTCACGCCTGCGCGCCGAGCGCCTCGGCGACGGTGAAGATATCCTTGTCGCCGCGCCCACACAGATTCATCACCAGGAGATGGTCGGAGGGCAGATCGGGCGCGATTTTCGACACATGCGCGAGCGCATGGGCCGGTTCCAGCGCCGGGATGATTCCCTCCGTCACGCAGCAGAGCTGAAAGGCTTCCAGCGCCTCGGCATCGGTCACCGACACATATTCGACACGGCCGATGTCATGCAGCCAGGCATGTTCCGGCCCGATCCCCGGATAATCGAGCCCGGCCGAGATCGAATGCCCTTCCAGGATCTGCCCATCCGCGTCCTGCAGCAGATAGGTCCGGTTGCCATGCAGCACCCCGGGCCGGCCGCCGGTCAGCGAGGCGGCGTGCTCCATCCGATCGTCGACGCCATGGCCGCCCGCCTCGACGCCGATGATCCGCACCTCGGCGTCGTCGAGGAACGGGTGAAACAGCCCCATGGCATTCGACCCGCCGCCGATACAGGCGACCAGACTGTCGGGCAGCCGCCCCTCGCGCGACAGCATCTGCTCGCGCGCCTCCTTGCCGATGATCGCCTG
>JBGAJI010000184.1:0-4035 GCA_044225035.1 Amaricoccus sp.
GCCTGTTGGCCGCGAGTCATTTTTCTCCCCGCCTGTTGGCGGGGCCCCTCGTCCTGCCCGATAGGAATTCTTCCTATATGAAACTGGGAGAAGCGAGCGGCGAGGGTGGCGCATAGGGCTTCCGGCGCACGGGAGGGCTGAACGCCGGGTCAGCGAGGGGCGCGCGAAGGGTCAGACGCGGATGACGGAGATCAGGCGGCCATAGTCGGGTTCGCCGGCGTGGGTGGCGCGGCGGAAGGAGAAATAGCGGTCGGGGTCGGAATAGGTGCAATGGCCGACCCATTCCGCCTGAAGCCCGGCGTCGCGCAGGCGGCGGAGCGCGAAGCCCGGCAGGTCGAAGAGCAGCCGGTCGCCGCGCGCCGGGACGAAGAAGCGCTCGTAGCCCGCTTCCTCGGCGCGGAACCGGTCGAAGAATTCGGGGCCGACCTCGTAGGCGCGCTGGCTGATCGTCGGGCCGATGGCGGCGCGGATGGCGTCGCGCCGGGCGCCGAGGGCGATCATCCGCTCGACCGTCGCCTCGATCACCCCTTCGAGCGCGCCGCGCCAGCCGGCATGCGCCGCGCCGACCACCCCCGCCGCGTCGTCGCGGAACAGGATCGGCGCGCAATCCGCCGTCAGGATGCCGATCGCGACGCCCGGTTGGCGGGTGACGGCGGCGTCCGCCTCGGGACGCTCGGCCCAGGGGGCGCCGTCCGCCACCACCACGGTCGTCGAATGTACCTGGCGGAGCGACAGCAGGTGCTCCGGCGCCACGCCCATCGCCGAGGCGACGCGGGCGCGGTTCATCGAGACCATCTCGTTCTGGTCCGCCGAGCCCGGACCGCAGTTCAGCCCGCGGAACACCCCCGACGAGGCGCCGCCCTTGCGGGTGAAGAAGGCGTGCCGCGCGCCATTCAACAGGTCGGAGGTGATGAGTTCGAGGCTCATGGCGCGAATCCGGGTGGCACGGGCGCCGCGCCCGGCGCGAGCGCGACGGCCTTGAAGACCTCCCCCATTTCGGCGGGGTGGGTCAAGCGGCGATGCGCCACGGCGATCGCCGCCGCCGATCCCGGGTGGCGCGCGCTGAGCGCGCGGGCGCGCGCGGTGATCCCCAGCCGCTCGAGCAGCGCGCCTTGCGGGACGGGGCCATGGGCGCGGGCCGGCGCCGCCTCGGCCAGCGCGCGGAACCGCACATGCGCGGTCAGGTCGGCGGCGCCCGGGTCGGCCAGCGGATCGGCCGCGGCATGGGCCCGCACCGCCTGGAACGTGTCGCCGGTGCCGTCCCAGGCCCCATAATCGAGGATCAGCGCCGCGCCTCCCGCCGCGGCGATCCGCGCGCCGATCCGCGCCGCCACCGCTTCCGCCGCCGCGCCGATCTCGACGATCCCGCCGTCGGGCACCAGCGGAAAGCGCCGGTCGAGGTCGGCACCACCGCGCGGCGCGCCCCAGAGAAAGTGCAAGGCCCCCTCCGCGCCGGCGCCGATCAGCCGCTCGCGCCAGAGGGCGTCCGCGCGCTGGAACTGGCGGATCGGCAGCGCGTCGAAGAATTCGTTGGCGACGAGATAGAGCGGCCCCTCCGGCAGCTCGCGGTCCGAGGCGGCCCAGCGCGCGCCCGGCAGCAGCTCCGCCTGCCGGGCACGGAGCGCCGGACTCGTCTCGACGAGCCAGAGCTCGGCCGCCGCGAGGAACCCGGGCATGACCCGCGCCGCGCCGAGGGCGTCGCGCGCCAGCGTCCCCCGGCCGGGTCCGAGCTCGGCCAGCACGAAGCGCGGCGGCCGGCCCTGGTCCTCCCAGACCTGGGCCAGCCAGAGGCCGACCAGCTCGCCGAACATCTGGCTCACCTCGGGCGCGGTGACGAAATCCCCCGCGGCGCCGAGGGGATCGCGGGTGGCGTAGTAGCCATGCTCCGGATGGCCGAGGCAGAGCGCCATGTACTCGTCGAGCCCGATCGGGCCACGCGCGGCGATCCGCTCGGCGATCAGCCGGCCGAGCGGGGTCACGCCCGGCGTCCGGACCATATGACAAGGGCGAGGCCGGCGAGAAGCATGGGCAGCGACAGCGCCTGGCCCATGCTGAGGCCCCATTCGCCGCCAAGCCGGATCACATGGCCATGCGGATTGCCAGGCGTCACGAACTGGCCGTCGGCCTGCCGGAACTGCTCCACCAGCATCCGCGCCGCGCCATAGCCGAGGAGAAAGAGACCGATCACCCGCCCGGGCCGCGCCAGCGCGCCGCGCCGGATCGCCCAGAAGATGAGCAGGAACAGCAGGACGCCTTCCAGCGCCGCCTCGTAGAGCTGCGAGGGATGGCGGGCGCAGGGGCCGACCCAGAGCTCGGGACAGCTGCCCGCCGCCTCGCCCGGAAAGACCACCGCCCAGGGCACGGTCGCCGGCCGGCCCCAGAGTTCGGCGTTGATGAAATTCGCGATCCGCCCGAAGAACAGGCCGATCGGCGCCGCCGCCGCCACCGCGTCGCCGACCCGCGCCACCGGCAGGCCGTTGCGCAGCGAAAAGCCGAGCACACCGGCGACGACGCCGAGAAAACCGCCATGGAACGACATGCCGCCGCGCCAGACCGCGAGGATCTCGGCCGGATTGGCCAGGTAATAGCCGGGCTGGTAGAAGAGCGCATAGCCGAGCCGCCCGCCGAGGATCACCCCGAGCACCATCCAGGTCAGCAGGTCATCGGTCTGTTCGGGGCGCATCGGCGCCGTGCCGCCCCAGAGCGCCGGCCGGGCGCAGAGCGCCGCGACATAGCGCCAGCCGAGCACCAGCCCGGCGATATAGGCGAGCGCGTACCAGCGGATGGCGAGTTCGATCCCGAAGAGATTGACCCCGAACAGCACCGGGTCGATGTCGGGAAACGGCAGGGCGTAGGGCATCGCGGCTCCGGAACCCTTTCGCGCGGGCGGGGGACACCCGAATGCGGGGCCGCGGCGGTGAAGTCAAGGCGGTGAGGTCAGGCGGCGGGGGGATCGCATTTGACGGTGGCAGGTCGCGCGGGCGCGCGGCCGGAGCAAGCCTGCGCAGGGCGCGAGGGGTTCAGATTTCTCCGGGAGTTCTCGATCGGGGCGGGTGTGCCCCGTCGGGGCACGCCCGATATTGCGAAGGGATGCTGCCATGCCGCGCGCGGTCCGTTCAATTGTGATCGCCCCGGCCAAGGATGGGAAGGCCGCTTCGCCCTCCGCCTTCAACCCGCCCGCTTGAACCCGCCGCCCCGGCGTGGTGGACTGACGCGAAATCGGGGGGCGCGCGCGATGGAATACAGGACTCTCGGCCGGTCGGGGCTTCGCGTCTCGGCGCTTGCCATGGGCACCATGACCTTCGGCGGCGGCGCGCATTTCGGCAAGGTCGGCGACAGCGGCCTCGCCGAGGCGCGGCGCCAGGTCGATCTCTGCCTCGAGGCCGGGGTCAATCTCTTCGACACGGCGGATGTCTATTCCCGGGGCCTCGCCGAGGAAATTCTCGGCGAGGCGCTCGGGGCCCGCCGCGCCGACGTGCTGATCGCCTCGAAGGTCCGCTTCACCATGGGGCCGGGGCCGAACGACGTCGGCCTGTCGCGCTATCACATCCAGCGCGCGGTCGAGGCCTCGCTCCGCCGGCTGCGAACGGACGTGATCGACATCCTCTATCTGCACGAATGGGACGGGCTGACCCCGCTGGAGGAGACCTTGTCCGCGCTCGACCTGCTCGTCCGCCAGGGCAAGGTCCGATACGTCGGCGCCTCGAACTATTCCGCCTGGCACCTGATGAAGGGCCTCGCCATCGCCGACGCCCGGAGCTATCCGCGCTTCGTCACCCAGCAGATCCACTATTCGCTGGAGGCGCGCGAGGCGGAATACGAACTGGTGCCGATCGCGCTCTCCGAAGGCGTCGGCATCCTGGTCTGGAGCCCGCTGGCCGGCGGGCTTCTCTCCGGCAAATACGGGCCGGACACGCCCTCGGCGCGGCAGGTCGCCGGCTGGACCGAGCCGCCGATCCGCGACGTGCCCCGCCTCTGGCGCATCGTCGCGGCGCTGAAGGACGTCGCCGCCGCGCATGGCGTCTCGGCCGCGCG
>JBGAJI010000031.1:0-30509 GCA_044225035.1 Amaricoccus sp.
CGACGACACGACGGACGAGGATGCGATCGCCGCCGCCCAGGCGCTCGGCGGCCTCGGCGTCAAGGTGGGCCCGGGCGACAGCGTCGCCCGCCACCGCCTCCCGTCCCCCCCCGCCGCCCGCGCCTGGCTGGCCGAACTGGCGAGATAGTCAGCCGAAGGCGTCGGGCTCCGACGCCTTGCGCCGCGCGACATAGTCGTTCAGCGCCTCGACGATGCCCGGATCAGTCGCCGGCGCCTCATAGTCGCGGAGCAGCTTGCGCACGCGCGCATTGGCGATCTCGGCGGACCCCAGCCCGCCCGCCTCGGCCCAGGTCTCGAACGGCCGGTAGTCGAGCACCTCCGTGCGCCAGAAGGCCGTCTTGAAATTGTCCTGCGTATGCTGGCATCCGAGATAGTGCCCGCTCGGCCCCACCTCGGCGATCGCTCCCATCGCCTGGCCGTTCTCGCTGAGGTCGATCCCCTCGGCCAGCGAATGCAGTACGCCGAGCTGATCCGCGTCGAGCACGAACTTCTCATAGCTCGAGACCAGCCCGCCCTCGAGCCAGCCGCAGGCATGCAGCATGAAGTTCACCCCGCCGAGCAGCGCCGCCTGCAAGGTATTCGCGCTCTCATAGGCCGCCTGCGCGTCCGGCAGTTTCGAGCCGCAGAGCGCGCCGCCCGATCGGAACGGCAGGTTCATCCGCCGCGCCAGCTGCCCCGCGCCCCACAGGATCTTCGATGCCTCCGGGGTGCCGAAGGTCGGCGCCCCGGAATTCATGTCGATCGAGGTGACGAAGGCGCCGAAGATCACCGGCGAGCCCGGATTGATCAGCTGGCCATAGGCGATGCCGACCATCGCCTCGGCCAGCACCTGGGTCAGCGTGCCGGCGACGCTGACCGGCGCCATCGCCCCGCCGACGATGAAGGGCGAGACGATCGCCGCCTGCCCGGCGCGGGCATAGACCTCCAGCGCGCCCATCATCGTCGCATCGAAGGTCAGCGGCGAATTGATGTTGATGAGCGAGGTCATATAGCAGTTCGGACCGACATTCTCGGCCCCGAACAGGAGCTTGCACATCTCGACCGAGTCGGCCGCCCGCGTCGGCTCGGTGACCGAGCCCATGAAGGGCTTGTCGCTCAGCACCATATGCGCGAGCAGCATGTCGAGATGGCGCTTGTTCACCGCGATGTCGGTCGGCTCGCAGACCGTTCCGCCGGAATGATGCAGCCATTTCGACATATAGCCGAGCTTCACGAAATTGCGGAAATCCTCGATCGTCGCATAGCGTCGGCCGTTCTCCATGTCGCGCACGAAGGGCGGTCCATAGACCGGCGCCAGCACCAGCCCCTTGCCGCCGATCGTCACGTCCCGCTCCGGGTTGCGCGCGCGCTGGACGTAACTCGCCGGCGCGGTCGCGCAGAGCCGACGCGCGAGCCCCTTCGGCAGGCGCACCCGGTCGCCCGAGACATCGGCGCCCGCCTCGCGCCAGAGGCGCAGGGCCTCGGGATTGTCGGCGAAACGGACGCCGATCTCTTCCAGCACCCGATCGGCGTTCGCCTCGATCAGCGCCAGTCCCTCCTCGTCGAGGATCTCGTAATTCGGAATCCGCCGTCGGATGAAGGGCGCCGCCTCGATATGCACCGCCGTCCGCTCGGCGCGCCGGGCCGCCCCGCCCCCCCCGCGACCGCGCCGGCTTCCCGCGACTGCCTCGGCGGTCTCGCTCATCTGCCCACTCCCTTGGTCGGCGGCGCCACCGGCTGGGCCGGACGCCCCATTGTTACCCTTGCCGCCGCATGATCTTGCTGTCGCGCCGCCGCCATCGCCATATGGATTGCGCCGCGTGGTCGTTCATCCGCGACATCGCCAAGGCCCTCTTCGGCTTTCATACTGACAAGCTTACCTGGAGAGCAGTCGTCGGGCGCCAACAGGCGCGCGACAAGCAAAAAGACTCGCGCGCGACCCGCGCGCTCCGCATGGCGGCAAAGGCCGCCTGCTTGCCCCCTTGCACGCCGCCCCGCCGCCCCCTATTCCCTGCCCATGACGCACCAGCCCGATCACCAGCGCCTCCTGATCGTCGATTTCGGCAGCCAGGTGACCCAGCTCATCGCCCGCCGCCTGCGCGAATCCCGCATTTATTGCGAGATTCACCCGTTCCAGAAGGTCGACGCCGCCCTCCTCGCCGATTTCCGCCCGCGGGCGGTGATCCTCTCCGGCGGTCCGGCCTCGGTGACCGAGCCGGACAGCCCGCGCGCCGCGCAGGAAATCTTCAGCCTCGGCGTCCCGGTGCTCGGCATCTGCTACGGCCAGCAGGTGATGATGGCCCAGCTCGGCGGCCGCGTCGAAGCCGGCCACCATGCCGAGTTCGGCCGCGCCTGGGTGAGCCCGACGGAGACGCACGACCCGCTGTTCACCGGCCTCTTCACCACCGGCCGCGAGGAAGTCTGGATGAGCCACGGCGACCGCGTCACCGCCCTCGCCCCGGGCTTCTCGGTGATCGGCGAGAGCCCGAACGCCCCCTTCGCCATCACCACCGACCCCTCGCGCCATTTCTACGCCGTGCAGTTCCACCCGGAGGTGCATCACACCGTCAACGGCGCGCGCATCCTCAGGAACTTCACCGACCTCGCGGGCTTCACCGGCGACTGGACGATGGCCGCCTACAAGGAGCAGGCGATCGAGGCGATCCGCGCCCAGGTCGGCGACGCGAAGGTGATCTGCGGCCTCTCCGGCGGCGTCGACTCCTCGGTCGCCGCGGTGCTGATCCACGAGGCGATCGGCGAGCAGCTCACCTGCGTCTTCGTCGACACCGGCCTGATGCGCCAAGGCGAGGCGGAGGAGGTCGTGACCCTCTTCCGCGACCACTACAACATCCCCCTGATCCACGCCGACGAAGCGGACCGCTTCATCGACGCGCTGGAAGGCGTGAGTGACCCCGAGGTGAAGCGCAAGACCATCGGCCGCCTGTTCATCGAGGTGTTCGAGGCCCGCGCGGCCGAGGTCGGCGATGCGAAATTCCTCGCCCAGGGCACCCTCTATCCCGACGTGATCGAGAGCGTCAGCTTCACCGGTGGCCCCTCGGTGACGATCAAGAGCCACCACAATGTCGGCGGCCTCCCCGAGCGGATGCACCTGAAGCTCGTCGAGCCCTTGCGCGAACTCTTCAAGGACGAGGTCCGCGCGCTCGGCCGCGAACTCGGCCTGCCCGACAGCTTCGTCGGCCGCCACCCCTTCCCCGGCCCCGGCCTCGCCATCCGCTGCCCGGGCGAGATCACCCGCGAGAAGCTCGCGATCCTCCGCCGGGCCGACGCCGTCTACCTCGACCAGATCCGCCGCCACGGCCTCTACGACGCGATCTGGCAGGCGTTCGCCGTGCTCCTGCCGGTCCGCACCGTCGGCGTCATGGGCGACGGCCGCACTTACGACTACGTCTGCGCACTCCGGGCGGTGACGAGCGTCGACGGCATGACCGCCGACTACTACCCGTTCAGCCACGAGTTCCTGTCCGAGACCGCCACCCGCATCGTCGGCGAGGTGAAGGGCATCAACCGGATCACCTACGACATCACCTCGAAGCCGCCCGGCACCATCGAGTGGGAGTGATTTCTACCCCTCCGGTCGACACAACGACGCGGCCATCCAACGTGAGTGGACGAGCGTCGACGTTCACACCGCCGTTGCCCGGTCGCCAACGATAGGTGTGGCGCGGGCGGGCGTGAAGGCACCCCCGCGCATCTCGGCGAGGCCCTCCTCCCAGCCGACGATCGCGCTGTATCCGAGTTCGGATGTGGCTTTTCCGATGTCCACCGTGAAATCCTTGCCGATCAGCCGCAGCATCTGGCGCGTGATCGGCGGCTCGCCCTTGAGGCGCAGCGTGCGCCAGACAAAGCCCATGACCCCCGCTAAGGTCCAGGCAACCCCGAACGGCACGGCGCGCGCGCCGGGATCGACGCCGCGCGTCGCCAGAAGCGGCGCGATCACGCTCCTCAGCGTCCCGTCGCGCCCGTCGCTCACGAAATAGGCCTCGCCGCCGCGGCCACGTTCGGCCGCGAGCATCAGCGCATGGCAGAGATTGTCGACGTGACAGGTCGACATGGCCTGGCCGCCGCCGCCAACCCATTGAAACCGGCCTTCGGCGACGGCGTGCGCCATCTCATCGAGCGTCGGCATGCCCGCGCCCCAGATGAAGGGCGGACGGACCGCGATCGTTTCGAACCCCGCGCGAGACCCGTTGGCGTCGAGCAGCAGCCGTTCGGCGCGCGCCTTGGATGCCGAATAGGGGGCGAAGCGTTTGAAGCGGAGAGGCTCCTCTTCGCGGACCGAGCGCATCGATTCCGGCTTGCCCATCACGACCGCGGCGGCGCTCACCATCACCACGCGGCGAACCTCGGGCGTCGAGCGCGCCGCTTCCACGACCGCGCGTGTTCCTCCGACGTTGATCCGCTCAAACAGCGCGGGCGGACCCCACAGCTTGAAGTGGGCGGCAACGTGGAACACGACCTCGCAGCCGCGCATCCCTGCCGCCAGCGCCCGCCGGTCGGTCAGATCGCCGCGCACCGGCTCGGCGCCGAGCGCCGCCACCTTCTGCGAAGCGCCGTCGCCGCGGCCAAGGGCGCGAACCGACCATCCGCCGGCGACAAGCCGCGCGATGAGCCGCGCGCCAACAAAGCCCGAGCCGCCTGTGACGAAAGCCGTCCGGGGGATCATTCGCGTAAGCTGTTCCATGTGTCACTCCTTGCCGACAACGGCGAGTCACGTTATGACGAACATATTTCATAATATGTTCGTCATTGCAACGCCCGATGCCGTGCGGTACGGAGTGCGGATGGAAAGTGAGCCAGTTTCCGATGGCGCGGTTCGCGACCGCATCCTCGACGCAGCTATCGAGCAGCTGCGCCGCTATGGCGGCGCCAAAACGAACGTCGTCGACATCGCGCGCGCGATGGGCACCTCGCACACCACGCTGTACCGCCACTTCCGCTCAAAGGCGGACATCTTCGACGCGGTGGTCGAGCAGGCCATGCGCGACGAGGCCGCGATGGCCTCCGCGTTCGTCGAGGCGGACGGTCCGGCCGCCGCTCGGCTGGAGGCGATGGTGCTCGCGCTCCAGGCACGCAAGCGCGACCGCCTGGCCAGCGATCCCGAAATCTACGCGCTTTATCGCCGGATCATGGAGGAGCGGCCGGAGATTATCGCCGCCTATGGCCGCGCGATGACGGGACTGGTGGAGCGCATCCTCGCCGACGGCGTACGGCGCGGCGAGTTCCAGATAGACGATGTCGGCATGGCCGCTGGCGTGGTGCGCGACGCGGTAACGGTCTTCGTCCACCCGATGCATGTCGAAGCCGCCGTGCGAGCCGGCCTGCCGATCGAGGACATGGCCCGAGCCGTGGTGCGCACTCTCGTGAAGGCGTTCATTGCCTGATCCGACGGGGGGTATGGCGTCGGAAGATAGCGGCGAGAGAAGCGATCAGGCCAACAGCATCGCGCCATCGCCAAGGCCATGATCCTCGCCCCGGCCGGGGCGATGGATGGGCGCATCGTCAATCTCCATCGGTCCAAGCCGCCCAGAAGATTCCGTTGTTTATCCCGCCTCTACCATCAGGGCTTCCGCATCGCGCCCGGCCGCGAGACGGAATGGCGATGCCGGATCGGTAGCGCATCGCCAGATCGCTGCCGCCACGTCGGAGGCGCGGGTCGTCGGCCCCGAGCGATCGCGCATGTGGGCTACGACGCGCTCGATCATCGGCGCATAGTCGGCGTTGTCGCTGCCCCGCAGATGAGGCAATCCATTGGCGCCGAACCGCGTCTCAGGCGCGCTTCCAGGTATGACCAGGTGAGTGCGCACGCCGAACGGACTCACCTCGAGGGCCAGCGTCTCTGTTAGGGAATTCACCGCGGCCTTGGTGGCGCGATAGATGCCGACCATAGGCAACGACTTGAGCGTGGTCGACGATGAGACGTTGATGATGACGCCCGATCGCCGCTCGCGAAACGATGGAAGCAGCGCCTGGATCACCGTGAGCGTGCCGAGCGTGTTGGTTTCAAACATGGAGCGCGCCATGTCGGGGTCGGTCAGTTCGACCGGTGACGGCACACCGAAACCGGCGTTGTTGACCAAGACGTCGATCGGACCGGCCTCGGCAACCGCGAGAGCGACGCTTGCAGCATCGGTAACGTCGAGTTGCAGGAGGCGGAGCCTCTCGGATGCCGGGATTATTTCGGCATTGAGCGTCCGCATGGTCGCGACCACGTCCCAGTCGCGCTCGAGAAACAGCCGCGCAGTCTCCAGCCCGAAGCCAGATGAGCAGCCGGTGATGAAGATTGCAGGCATACGTTTCTCCAGCTCTTGATGCCGCAATCAATCTAGCGTCGCCGATCAGGACTTAATATGGTTCAGAGTATCGATTTCTTTTGAAATGGTCCTGCATGAAGGTCGATCCGCTCGCCGAAGTCGTAACGCTGCTCCAACCGAGGGTCCGCTTTTCCAAGCAGATAGAGTGCGGTGGCTCTTGGAGGTTCCGGCGAAGGGGAACGGGCGATCCCTTCTACTGCGCGGTGCTGGAGGGGCACTGCCGTGTGACGGTCGACGGGCAAGCGCCACTGATCTTGCACGCCGGGGATTTCCTGCTGGTCCCAGCCATGCGCGACCTGATCAAGGAAAGCCTCGACTCGCCGCAGGACGAGACGTCAAAAGAACCGATCGAGATCGGCGAGGGCTGTTTTCGTGTCGGCCGGGAGGACGAGCCGCCAAACCTCCGCATCCGGATCGGGCATTGTTCGTTCGGTTCGCCGGATGTTGCGCTGCTCGTGCCCCTGCTTCCGCATCTTATCCTCGCGCGCGGAGAGCCGCGGCTCGCGATGCTGACGCAATTGGTCGGCGACGAGACCCGTGCACATCGGCCAGCGCGCGAACTTGTGCTCGAACGGCTGCTGGAAGTGCTGCTAATCGAGGCTTTGCGATGCGGCTGCGAGACAGAAAATGCGCCACCTGGTCTGGCTCGTGGTCTTGCCGACAATCGCGTTGCGGCAGCGCTGCGCGTCCTCCATGCCCGCCCGGAATATCCTTGGACGGTCGTTGGACTCGCTTCCGAAGCGTCTTTATCGCGGTCGGCTTTCTTCGCTCGTTTCAGCCGAACAGTGGGCATGCCGCCGATGGAATATCTTTTGGCATGGCGTATGGCTTTGGCAGGACGCCTTCTTCGCGGGCAAGAGCTTGGTTTGGATCAAGTCGCCGAGCGCGTCGGCTACAGTTCGTCCAGCTCCTTCAGCGTCGCCTTTGCCCGATACGCGGGTGTGTCACCCGCTCGCTATGGCCGGATGTCCCCGAACGGACAGAATAAATCTGGAGAGCCGGCGCATCCACGCCCGCAAGATGCCTTCAGTTAACTGAGATTGATAGTTCTAGCTAGTATGTCGTGGGCCTCGCCCAACCGTCCCATGGGCGTCTGTGTAACGATCCATTCCTGCGCGTTCGGATTGCTGCGGATCGCCGCGCTATTGAAATATGAATTGCCCACACTTATCGGCGAGACGATCGAGCCTTCAGCCGAACCGCCAGCCAATCCCTGGCATCTCCATGTCAATGGCTCGCTTGCTCGTGTCCTCGGCTTTCGATTCTGTGCGCACCGTCTATCAGGCTGGGCAGCAAAAGCTGTTGTGAACGCGATTGGTGGACATTTCAGCCTGTAGCAATTCCCCGCATGAATACGTCCACCAAACGGGCAATGTGTGCTTGCGGCGAGGTGTCCTGTTCAGTGGCAAGCGAGATTGCCGTTGCGACGCATACTATGTCATCGAAGCTGATATCCGATCGAACAGCCTTGGCATTCTGCGCCTTGTCCAAGAGCCGTGTGCCTTCCTCGCTGGTTGCAAGACACCCGTCCGTCCCAATCTGTAGAACCATTCCGAGTGATGCGGCAAAACCACGATACAAGTTCGTATATTGGACGAGTTCTTCGAGATAGGCACGCAAGGCGGGCAGGGGATCAAGTTCTGCTTCTCTGACACGACTATTCTCGGCAAATGTCAGGAACCTGGCATTATATGCCGCGGCCAAGAGTTCTTCTCGTGTCGGGAAGCGTCGATAGAGCGTCCCGATTCCAACTCCCGCACGCTTTGCGACGTCGTCCAGCGAGACTCCTGCGCCTCTCTCAAGAAAGATTTCCTCTGCTGCCGCGAGGATTCGCTCCCGGTTTCGCTGCGCATCAGCCCGCAATGGAATTTCGTCAGCCAAAAATCCGCCTCGCTAAAAATCCGCCTCGCCATGACTTGTTAAGTGGAGGGTATCTCCATATAGTAAATGGAGCAATCCTCCACTTTCTGGGAAGCGAGACATGATGACGAAGAGATTTGATGGCAAGGTCGTGGTGATCACCGGGGGAACGGACGGCATCGGCCTGACAGCCGCCAGGTCGTTCGCAACGGAAGGGGCCCATGTCTACATCACGGGACGTCGGCAGGAACGCCTGGACCAGGCGCTTGAGGAAATCGGCAACGCGGCCGTTGGCGTCCAAGGCGACGTCGGCGATCTTGCCGATCTCGACAGGCTGTACGCACAGATAAAGCGGGATCACGGCCGCGTGGACGTCGTATTCGCCAATGCTGGCGTGTCCGAGTCGGCTCCCATCGGCGGCATTGAAGAAGACCACTTCGACCGCGTTTTTGCGATCAACGTCAAGGGCGCTGTCTTTACCGTCCAGAAGGCCCTGCCCCTGATGTCCGCGGGCGGCGCCATCGTGCTGACGGGGTCGGGCGCTGGCAGCAAGGGATTTGCCAACCTGTCCATCTATAGCGCCACAAAGGCGGCGATTCGCTCGTTCGCTCGAACTTGGACGACCGATCTGAAAAGCCGGGGCATTCGTGTGAACGTCGTTTCGCCTGGCATGGTCCTGACCTCGGCGATGCGGACTTATCTCCAAAATAACGCGGGGGCTGAGGAATGGATGAAGCAGACGATTCCGTTCGGCAGGCTCGCCCAGACCGAAGAGATCGCCAAGGCGGTCATGTTTCTGGCGTCGGACGAAAGCAGCTTCGTCGGCGGAGAGGAGTTGTTTGTCGATGGTGGCTTCGTGGCCGTCTGAAGGCGTCGAGCAAGGCCTTGTTCTCGTGTCTTCCTGAAGACACCCTAGCCAGGGCACCGACTGTGATCGCAGGGCTTGTGTAGAGGTGCCGGCGGTGCCGGATATCGCCTATGATTTGCGCTATCCGCGTTACGCGCTTCTCGTTGCTGAGAGCGATCGCTTTCGGCGCACCGCGGATGAAGTAACGGAAGACCGGGTTCGTTGACACGAATCGCCACATGTGTGGAATCAATCCAGAGAGTGTCGTGCCGTGCCTCCTTCATTGATCAAGGGAGCGTTGCGATGACCGCCCAGCCCGAGCCTATCCTCGACGTCGCGCGTCTCGCGCATGTCGAACCGCTGACCCCCGACCCGCGGGGCCGCGGGGCCTTCTTCACCGGGGGGACATCGGGACGCGGGAAACCGAGCGCGGACAGCGGTCGGTCCATTTCCGCGGATTCGAGGCGCGTCGACACCACTCGCTGAAGCTGACCGTGGCGACGAGCCGTGGGGAAACCCGCGCGCCTGACTTCGCCTGACCGCGGTCGCGCCAAGGCTCCGCGTGCCCGCGCAATAGGGAGACAGTTCGATGGCCCTGACGCACTCCACAACGGCGCGGCGGGCCGGCGGCGCCGGCTCCGCGATCGCCGACCGGCTCGCCGGCCCGGGCGGGCTCTACAACATCGGCAACGCGCTCAGCCTCGCGACGAGCCTGGCGCTGCCGGCGATCGCCCTGGCGGAGTCCGGCGATCTCGGCGCTCGGACGCTGGCCGACGCCGCCTGGTGGACGCTCGCGGGCAATCCCGCCGCGTTGGCCTTGACCGCCGCCACCGGCGTCTTCTTCTGGGGCGGCGAAATCTACCGCCAAGCCTGGGCGCACGGCGCGCCGCCGGACGACCACATGAACCGGCGCGGCGACTTCGTCTCGGGTGTCGGCTCGTTGCTCCTCGGCATGGCGATGATGGGCTTCGGACAACCGCTGCTCGCCGCCGCCGCCGGCCTCCTGATGGCCGCCGGCAAGTTCGGCAGCGCCGCCGGCTGGACCACCTTCCCCGGCTGGCCGACGCGCTGGCCCGACCCGTTCCGGGCCGCGGTCCTCGCCAGCCGCCTGCCGGCGATCCTTGCGACGCTCGTCGGTCTCCTCGCCGCGCTCGCCGCCTCCGAACCCCCGCTCGGCACGGTGCTCGGCCCCGCCGTCCTTCTCGTCTGCCTCGGCCTCTGGGCCCGCGCCGACCTGCTGCTCTTCGCGCCGACCTCTCCCTCCGAACCGACGGATGCCGTCCGATGAACCGCCACCGCGCCTTGCTCCGGGCCCTCCTGACCTCTTGAGCCCTGGCCCGGCGCGGGTGGTCACGGGTTGCTAACCATGCCGCGACGCGGGCGCCGAATACGGGCATTTGCCCGTAAAGCAAGCTTTTTCCTTAAGCCGCCGTCAAGCGGAAGCGTGGAAACGTGCCCCGGCAAGAAGATGCGGGATCGCGCCATGCTCATCGAATTCCTCGGCCGGACGTTGGACACCCATTCGGTCGGCCTCATCCTGACCGCGCTTGGCGTCGTGTCCGTCATGTCCGCGACGGTCGTCATCCTTGCCCGCCGCGCCAGCGGGCGGACGGGCGGTGAGCGAACCTTCTGGGCGCTGTCGCTCGCTGGCGTGGCCGGAATTGGGGTGTGGACCACGCATTTCGTGGCCATGCTTGGCTTTCGGCCAGACCTCGTTCTCGGCTACGATCTCGGTGTGACCCTCGTCTCGGCGATCCTCGCCTTGACATGTGTCGGCGGGCCGCTGGCGGCGACATGCTATCTGCGCGCGCCCCGGGCAAGGCTGCTGTGCGGCGTCGTCGCGGGGCTTGGCGTCGGCCTCATGCATTTCACCGGCATGCGCGCGCTCCAGGGGTGCGAGACCACCCACGATCTGACAACGAGCCTTGTCGCCTTCTCCCTCGGCGCGGCGCTGATCGGCGCGGCGATGGCGATCATGGGCCGAAGGCCTGCCCTGTCGGCGATCGCGATCGTGCTTGGCGTCTGCGCCCTGCATTTCACCGCGCTCCACGGCCTTTCCCTGAGTGCCATCGACGGAACCGGTCAGGCGGGGATCGACGCCACCGTCCTGTCGGCGCTGGTCGCGTCCGGCGCGCTCGGTCTTTGCGGCGCGGCCTTCGCCGCCGCCTATACCGAGACGCGCGTCGATTCCGAGCGTCGATTGGCGGACGCGGATCGCGCCCGGCAAGACGCGGTCTTCTCCCTCGCCCTGCGCAACATGACGAACGGCCTCGTCATGGTGGATCCGGATGGCCGGGTCACGGCCTATAACCAGCAGGCGCTGGAAATGCTCGGTCTGGCACAGGACGAGGTGTCCGCCGGCATGGAATTGTCGGAAATGCTTGGTGCCCTGGGCGCGCGCGGCGGATGGGGTCCGGAAGAGCTGGCCGACTTCGTCGCCGACCATATGGACTGGCTGCGGGGCGGCGGCACGACGCGGACGGAGCGACGGTTCGAGAGCGGCAAGACGCTGGCAGTCACCTGCCGGCGCATGCCGGAAGGCGGCGCCATCCTGACCTATGATGACATTTCCCAGCACCGCGCGGCCGAGCGGAAGATCGAGCATCTGGCGTACTACGACACGCTCACCGGCCTGCGGAACCGGCGCGGGTTCCGGGAGACGGCGCGCGGCGTCGCCGTGGTCGACAAGATGGCCGCGGTGCTCCTGATCGAACTCGACCGGTTCAAGCTGGTGAACGACACGCTCGGCCAGGTCGTCGGCGATGCGATCCTGGTACAGGTCGCGGAACGCCTCCGCCGCTCGATCCGCAAGGAGGAGCAAGTCTTCCGGCTCGGCGTCGATGAATTCGCGATCGTGTCGGGCGAGACCGACGCGGAAGGCGGTCGCGCGATCGCCGAGCGGGTCCGCGCTTGTTTCGAGCAGGGTTTCGAGGCGGAGGGGCACACGGTCGCGCTCAGCTGTTCGATCGGGATCGCCGCTTCGGACGCGGGGGACAAGCCGAAGCTGGTCGAGATGGCGGGGCTCGCCCTGCATCAGGCGAAGTCCTTGGGCGCGGGACGGATCGCCACCTACGAGAACGGCATGATGGAGCGCGCGGTGGCGCGTGTCCGCACCGAGATCGACCTCGGGCGGGCGCTCGCCGAGGGCCAGCTGGAACTCTTCTACCAGCCGCAATGCGCGCTGCCGAGCGGCCGGCTGATCGGTTTCGAGGCGCTTATCCGCTGGCGCCACCCGACCCGGTCGCTGATCTCTCCGGCCGAGTTCATTCCGATTTCGGAGGCGAACGGCATGATCCTCGAGATCGGCGCCTGGATCCTCGACGAGGCCTGCCGGCAGCTGGCGCGCTGGCCGAGCGAAATCGAGGTGGCGGTGAATGCCTCCGCCGTGCAGTTGCGCGCGCCGGATTTCTTCGCCCAGGTCAAGGAGGCGCTGGACCGTCATGGCGTGGAACCCCGGCGTCTCGAGATCGAGCTGACCGAAACCGCGATGGTCGAGGACGGCCGGCAGATTTCCGAAACCCTGAGGGCGCTCCGGCGGCTCGGGGTCAGGATCGCGATGGATGATTTCGGGACGGGATATTCCTCGCTCGCCCATCTGCGGAACTTTGAACTCGACCGGATCAAGATCGACCGCAGCTTCGTCGATACGCGGATGGACGACATCGGCGCGCGCGCCGTGATCCGCGCCGTGACGAGCCTCGCGCGCGACCTGTCGATCACCACGGTTGGCGAGGGCGTCGAAACGCGCGAGCAGCTCGACAGGCTGATCCAGCTCGGCTGCGACATCGGCCAGGGATATTACCTCGGCAAACCGATGTCCGCCGAGGATGCGAGCAGGAGGATCGTCGCCCGGATGTTCGATGACGATCTCGAAGCGGACCGCGCGACGCCACCGCCGGGCTCGATCAAGGCGGCGAGTTGAGCCGCATGGTCGGTTTCAGGTAGCCGCCTCCTCGCGCGCGACAAGGTCTTGTTCGATTTCGAGCGCGCGGATACGCGCTGGCCGCGCTTGCAGACGCGCGATGTAGGCGTCGAGGTTCGGCAGATCGGCGAAGGAATCGCGGGCCCAGCCGGCGAACCATGCGAGGTTGCCGCCGACCAGGATGTCGGCGCCGGAAAAACGATCTCCGAGGATCCAGTCGCCGGCCGAAAGTCCGGTGGCGAGCGCGGCCTTCATCGAGGCGAAATCGCCCCAGCCGGCCTGCGAGGGGTTAACCTCGTTGTGCTTCATTTCGTCCATGAAGGCCGGCTCCATCACCGCGGTGCCGAACGACAGCCAGCGATAGAAATCCGCGCGATCCGCCGTGCCGACCTCGGGGGCCAGTCCCGCCTCGGGCGCGAGGTCGCAGAGATGGGCGATGATCGCCGGCGTCTCCCAGACGGCATGGCCGTCCACCGTCACCACCGGCACCTTGCCCATCGGATTCAGCGCGAGCATTTCCGGGCTCTTGTGGTCGCCCCGCTTCAGGTTGAGCGGAGACAGAACGTAAGGAAGCCCGAGTTCCTCGAGCAGCCAGAGCGCGCGGAGCGACCGGCTGCGGGGCGCGTAATAGAGCGTGATCTTGGCCAAGCGACTCTCCCTATGAAACGAGGCGGCGCGGGAGATCCGCGCCGCCTCACCAAACCCGTTCAGGGCCGTCGGTTCACTGCGACGGCGCCGTCAGTCGTCCGCGAGCAGCGCCTTCCAGATCGCCGCCCCGATCGCCGCGCCGATCAGCGGGGCCACCCAGAACAGCCACAGCTGGCCGAGCGCGCCGGTGTCGGCGAAGAACACCACCGCGGTCGAGCGGGCCGGATTGACCGAGGTATTGGTCACCGGGATCGAGATGAGATGGATCAGCGTCAGCGCGAGACCGATGGCGATCCCGGCGAAACCGGCCGGCGCCCGCTTCGAGGTGGCGCCGAGGATCACGATGAGGAAAGCCGCCGTCAGCACAATCTCGATGATGAGCGCCGAGGCGAGGCCGTATTTTCCCGGCGAGAGGTCGCCATAGCCGTTCGAGGCGAAGCCGCCCGCCACGAAGTCCGGCTTGCCCGAGGCGATGAGATAGAGCACCAGCGCGCCGAGGAAGCCGCCGATCACCTGCGCCACCCAGTAGGGGATCAGCTCGTTCCACTCGAACCGGCCACCGATCGCGAGGCCGAGCGAGACCGCCGGGTTGAAATGACCGCCCGAGATCGGGCCGACGGCGTAGACCATGGTCAGCACAGTCAGACCGAACGCCAGGGCGACCCCGGCGAAGCCGATGCCGAGTTCCGGGAAGCCCGCGGCGAGCACGGCGCTGCCGCAGCCGCCGAACACCAGCCAAAAGGTCCCGATCGCCTCGGCCGAGAGTTTCTTCATCATCATCACTGTTCCCATTTGCCTTGCGATCCGCGATCGTTGCGCGAATCCGAGGCTTGAACTCCTACCGCGGTTCCACGCGACGCGCCGCCCCAAAATTCACGGGCGGCGCGCTGGAACGAAACGCTAACCAGACTCGCCGACCGCCCGCTCGGCCGCCTTGATCGCCGCCTGGCGCATGGCGATCTGATCGCCGATCGGCGGCCCCTGAAACCGCCGGTTCTCGAAAGCGAACCAGACGAGGAAGGAGAGGAGCACGAAACCGACGGTGATCGCCAGTGCCCAGTCGTTCGGCGGCTGCACCCCGATATAGAAGATCAGCGCCATGGCGAAGAGCGACAGCACCGCGACCAGACGATAGACGCCGATGCCGAGGCTCCAGGGCCCCATCCTCGGCCATTTCGGCCCGCCGATGGTGAGAAGCCCCAGCGCGATCGGCAGGGCGAAGGAGAGAAACAGGAAGATGACCGTGCAGGACACCACGATCGAATAGGCCGGCGTCCCGGCGATGGTGATCGCCGAGGTGAACCAGACGAACAGCACGGCCAGGGTCGAGGCGGCCCAGATCGACGCCACCGGCGTGCGGAACTTCGGGCTGACCGTCGCGAGTTGCCGCGAGGCGCCCGGTATGCCGCCATCGCGCGAGAAGGCGAAGAGCATGCGCGAGGCCGACGTCACCGTGGCAAGGCCGCAAAGCCATTGCGAGGCGAAGATCGCGATATAGAGCAGCGTCTTCAGCGCCGGGTTCACCTGCACGTCCATGCCCCAGAAGAAGACGTTCCAGCCCTGTTGCGCCGCCTCCTCCATGCTCGGCAGCATCAGGACGAAGGCGCAGAGCATGACCCAACCGGCGAGGCCGGACCACAGCACCGAGGAGACCATGCCGCGCGGCACCGATTGCGCGGCGTTGATCGTCTCTTCCGAGGTATGGGCCGAGGCGTCGTAGCCGGTGATGGTATAGATCGGCAGCAGGAGGCCGAGCAGGAAGGCCATGGTGCCGGAGACCGCGATCGGCCAGACCCCGCTCGCCCCTTCGGTCCCGGTGAAGTTCGAGAAGGTGACGAGCCGCGCGAAATCCCAGCTCGGCGCCGAGGCGAGACAGACGATGGTCAGCACCGCCGCGGTGCCGAGGATGAGAAACCCTGAGAAATCCGTGAGTTTCGCGGTCAGCCTGATGCCGAAATGATTGACCAGCGCCTGCAGCGCGGTGATCGCCGCGACGAAGCCGACGCGGTGCGCCAGCGTGTCATCGAGCCCGAACATCGGCCCGAAAGCCCCGAGAAAGAAATAGAAGGTGCCGACATTGATCGCACCGAGCACGGTGACGAGGCCGAGCAGGTTCAGCCAGGCCGAGAACCAGCCGGTGAAGCGGTTGCCGAGGATCGAGCCCCAGTGATAGAGCCCGCCGGCCGTCGGATAGGCCGAGGAAATCTGCGCCAGCGCCAGCGCGAAGACGCCGGAGATCGCCGCGCCGATCGGCCAGCCGATACCGACCGCCGCGCCACCGGCGCCCGAGGTCGCCTGTCCCAGCGAATTGATGCCCCCCGACAGGATGCAGATGATCGAGAAGGAGATGGCGAAGTTCGAGAACCGCCCCATGGAGCGGTGCAGCTCCTGCGCGTAGCCCATGCCGTGCAGGACCTTCAGATCCTCGCTCTTCTGGTGGTCGGTGTAGTCAGCCATGCTGTCTCCTTCTGGAACTCGGTACGCGGCCGCCGGACGCCGCGCGCCCATGCCCAGCCGGGAGAACCGGCGATCCGTCATGCTGCGGTGCGTCGGGCGAAGTATTGACGATGTAAACGGTTTCGCAACCTGTTTCTTTCGGCGCCCCCGCGTCACGCTCGCATCCGCAGCCACAGCGCTTCCAGCCCGCGAAAATGGTATCGGTCGGCGAAGACCGCCGGCCGGGCCAGCGACAGGTCCGGTATCCGCGAAAAGAGCGCGGGCAAAGCCAGCGACAGCTCCAGCCGGGCAAGCGGCGCGCCGAGACAGAAGTGAATCCCCGCTCCGAACGCCAGTTGCCCGGCGCCGCCGCGCGTCGGATCGAACCGATCCGGCTCCGCATAGCGCGCGGGGTCGCGATTGGCGGCGGCGAGCAGGCAGCCGACGGTGTCGCCACGCCGGAACCGGTGCCCGAAGACCTCCACCTCCTCCAGCGCCAGCCGCCTGAAAAGATGCAGCGGTGGATCGAAGCGCAGGATTTCCTCCACCGTCGCCGCCGTCGCGGCCGGGTCGGCGAAAAGCACGGCCGGATCCGCGCCGGTCGCCAGAATCGCGCGGACGCCGTTGCCGATCGCATGGACCGTCGCCTCGTGCCCGGCGTTCAGCAAGAGGACGCAGGTCGCGATCAGCTCGTCCGTGCTCAGCCTGTCGCCCGCCTCCTCGGCGGAGATGAGATGGGTGATGAGATCGTCGGCGGGCCGCGCGCGACGCTGGGCGATATGCTCTCGGAGAAAGCCGGCGAACGCCCACGCCGCCGCCGCCGCGCGCTCCTCCACGCCCCGGTCGCGCAGAGCCTGATACATCGCCACCATGTCGTGCGACCAGGCGCGCAGGCTTGGCGCCATCTCCTCCGGTACGCCGAGCAGGCGGGCGATCACGATGACCGGCAACGGCTCGGCGAAGGCGGCGATCAGCTCGACCTCCGGCCCCTCGAACCGGTCGATCAGCCGATGCGCCAGCGCCGCGATCTCGGGCCCTAGCGTCGCGATCCGGCGCGAGGTGAAGGAACGCAGCACGAGGCCGCGCAGCCGCGTGTGGTCGGGCGGCTCGCGATCGAGCAGTGAAAGGTCGTCGATCGCATAGAAATCGGCCAGATGCTCCGGCCGGGCCGGCTTCGCCTCGCCCGGCAACTCCCGCCCGAAGCGCCGGTCGCGCAGCAGGGCGTGGACCGCCTCATGGCCCGCGGCGCAGGGGTAGCCGTAGTCCTCCCACCAGAAGAGCGGCCCGGCCGTCCGGGCCAACGCATAGAACGGATAGGGGTCCTGTGCGAAGGCTGGATCGCGCGGCGACTGGCTCAGCCGGCGCATGGCGCGGGTGACGGGCTCATGGGATCGGTCGATATCGCTGGCGGCACCCGCCGAATGTGCGCGCCGGCCCGCCGCTTGGCAAGCCGGCCGCGCGTCAGGAGGCGGCCAGCCGTTCGGAGAGAAACGTCGTCGGATCGGCGGTCGGCGCGCCGGTGGCATAGCCCTGGGCGTGGGTAAAGCCCATCGCCCGAACCTGGGTCAACTGGTCCGGCACCTCGACCCCCTCGGCTGTGACGCCGACGCCATTGGCGCGCGCCTGGGCGATGATCGCCCGGATGAGCTCGGCGGTCGCCGGATTGGTCAGATCCTGCACGAAGGATTTGTCGAGCTTGATCCGGTGATGCGGCAACCGCGCGAGATAGGCGAGCGCGCTGTAGCCGGTGCCGAAATCGTCGAGTGCGATGCGGATGCCGCGCGCGATCAGCGCCTCGAGCTGGCCGATCGTCTCGGGATTGTCGCGCATCAGCACCGTCTCGGTGATCTCGAGTTCCAGGCAATCGGCCGGAAAGCCGGTCTCGGCCAGCACCGCGTCGATCTGCGCCGTGAAGCCCGGCTGATGGAATTGCAGCGCCGAGATATTGACGGCGAGCAGCAGGCGCGCCGGCCAGCGCGCCGCCTCGGCGCAGGCGGTGCGCAGCGCCCAGGTGCCGATCGGCAGGATGAGGCCGGTCGATTCCGCCAGCGGAATGAAGGTCTTCGGTTGCACCTCGCCCCGCGTCGGGTGCCGCCAGCGCAGCAGCGCCTCCACCCCCGTCACCCGCATCAGGTCGAGATCGACGAAGGGCTGGTATGTGAGATGCATCTGGCCGTTGTGCGGCGCGTTCGAGAGATCGAGCTCCAGCTGGCTCTTTTCGAGATTGGCCGCGTCGAGCCGCGGCTCGTGCAGGGCGGACCGGTTGCGCCCCTCGGCCTTGGCCCGCCGCATCGCGCTGTCGGCGCGCAGCAGCAGCGCCGCCGCGTTGCGCTCGCCCGCCGTGGTCGCCACGACGCCGATGCTCGCCTGCATCGCCACGGTCCGGCCGGCGAGCACCAGCGGCTGCGCGACCACTTCCAGCAGCCGGTGCGCGAAAGCCTCCGGATCGTCGGGCGGATGCGAGGCCAGCACCAGGAACCGGTCGCCTTCCAGCCGCACCAGCCGGTCGCCGCGGTCCAGCGCACGCTCCAGCCGGGCGCCGGTCACCGCCAACAGCGCGTCGCCGGCCGCCATGCCGAGCGCCTCGTTCACCGAACGGAAGCGGTCGAGGTCGATCATGAAGACGGCCATGTCCTCCGTTTCGGACTGGGCGCGCAGGGCCGCCTCGACGATCCGCTGCGCCGCGATCCGGGGCAGGATGGCGCCACGCACCGCCGTGCCCTCCGCCGGCGCCGCCGCCGCGCGCGGCGAGTGCCAGCCGCGCCGGCCGACCAGCGGGCGCGCCAGCGTCGCGCCGTCCGCCAGCCCGGCGATCAGCGCCGGTGTCAGCCGCCGCGGTCCGGGCCCATGCGCCAGCAGGAAATGCGCCGCGTCGCCGGCGCCTTCGATCGGTTGCGCCGCGGCGAAGCCGCCACCGAGCCCGAACTCGGCCGGATCGAAACGGAAGGCCCTGCCGAGCGCCAATGCCCGCGCGATCCCGGGCGGCAGCGGCTGCCACTCGGCGGGGGCCCGCTCGGATCCCTGGTTGTTTCCCGCCACCCAGCGGCAGGCATTCGAACGCCAAGAGTAGAGATCGACGGCCGGCAGGCGCAAGCGCGCCTCCATCATCCGGAACAGGGCCGACAGCGCCGGGCGTTCGGTCATCTGCATCAGTCGCGGCTCCCTTCGGCGCGGCTGCGTCTCGTCAATACAACCTAGGGTAGCACGAACCGAACCGACATTTCCAGTCGGAACACCTGTCCCCGCCGGAATTGTTCGCGCCCGCCGCGGCCCGGCCGGGCCCACTCGACCCTGATCCGGCGGAAACCGCCGGCCCGGCCTATTCCGCCGCCTCGACCCGCGGCGCGGGCACATAGTTCAGGATCGGGCCCAGCCAGCGCTCGACCTCGGCCACCGACATGCCCTTGCGGCGCGCATAATCCTCGACCTGATCCAGCTCCACATTGGCGACGCCGAAATAATAGCTGTCCGGATGCGCCAGATAGAGGCCCGAGACCGAAGAGCCGGGCCACATGGCAAAGCTCTCGGTCAGTTCGACTCCGGTCGCCGCCGTCGCGTCCAACAGGCTGAACAAGGTAGCTTTTTCCGTATGATCGGGCTGCGCCGGATAGCCGGGCGCCGGGCGGATTCCGCGATAGGGCTCGCCGATCAGGTCTTCGGGCGCGAAACCCTCGTCCGCCGCGTAGCCCCAGAGCTCCTTGCGCACCAGCTCGTGCAGACGCTCGGCGAAGGCCTCGGCGAACCGGTCCGCCAGCGCCTTGACGAGGATCGACGAATAGTCGTCGTTCTTTTGTGCGAACCGCTCGGCGATCGCGATCTCCTCGACCCCGGCGGTCACCACGAAGCCGCCGACATAGTCCGGGGTCCCCTCCGGCGCGACGAAATCGGCGAGGGCGACGTTCGGCCGCCCGTCGCGCTTGGTGATCTGCTGACGCAAGGTGCGCAGCATCGCGCGTTCCACCTCCCGCCCCTCGTCCATATAGAGCCGGATATCGTCGCCGACCGCGTTCGCCGGCCAGAATCCGACCACCGCCTTCGGTGCGAACCATCTTTCGCCGATGATGCGCGCCAGCATCGCCTGCGCGTCCTCGAAGAGCTGCCGCGCCGCCGCGCCTTGCGCCGGATCATCGAGAATTGCCGGATAGCGGCCCTTCAATTCCCAGGTCTGGAAGAACGGGGTCCAGTCGAAATAACGGGAGAGTTCCGCCAGGTCCCAATCGGCGAAAACCCGTGTGCCGAGGAAGGAAGGCTTCGGCGGGACATAACCCGTCCAGTCGATCGGCACGGCGTTGGCGCGCGCGCGCTCCAGAGGCAGACGCCGTTTCTCGCGCTCGCTCCGCGCGTGGTTCTCGGCGATCTTGGAATATTCGGCCTGAATCCCCTCGACATAGGGCCCCTTCGCCTCGGCGGACAGCAGGCTCGACACCACGCCGACCGCGCGGCTGGCATCGGTCACATAGACCGCCTGTCCCCGGTCGTATTTCGGATGGATCTTCACAGCGGTATGGACGCGGCTGGTGGTCGCCCCGCCGATCAGCAGCGGCACCTCGAACCCCTCGCGCTCCATCTCGGCCGCGACATGCACCATCTCGTCGAGCGAGGGGGTTATCAGGCCGGAAAGGCCGATGATATCGACCTTCTCCGCCTTCGCCGTCTCGAGGATCTTGGTCGCCGGCACCATGACCCCGAGGTCGATGATCTCGTAGTTGTTGCAGGCCAGGACGACGCCGACGATGTTCTTGCCGATATCGTGGACGTCGCCCTTCACCGTCGCCATCAGGATCTTGCCGGCGCTCTCGCGCTCGCCCGCGCCGCCATTGGCCAGCTTCTCGGCTTCCATATAGGGCAGCAACCCGGCGACCGCCTGTTTCATCACCCGCGCCGACTTCACCACCTGCGGCAGGAACATCTTGCCGGCGCCGAACAGGTCGCCGACCACGTTCATCCCGGCCATCAGCGGCCCTTCGATGACATGTAGCGGCCGCTCGGCCGCGCGCCGCGCCTCGTCGGTATCGGCGTCGATGAACTCGGTGATGCCATTGACCAGCGCATGGCTGATCCGCTCGGTCACCGGCCAGTCGCGCCAGGCGAGGTCACGCTCCTTCGCCTCCTTGCCCGCCGCGCCCTTGTAGCGCTCGGCGATCTCGAGCAGCCGCTCGGTCGCGTCGGAACGCCGGTTCAGCACCACGTCCTCGCAGGCCTCGCGCAGGTCGGGGTCGATGCTCTCATAGACCGCGAGCTGCCCGGCATTGACGATGCCCATGTCCATCCCGACCTGGATGGCATGGTACAGGAAGACCGCGTGCATCGCCTCGCGCACCGGCTCGTTGCCGCGGAACGAGAAGCTGAGGTTCGAGACGCCGCCCGAGATATGGACATGCGGCAAGTCGCGGGTGATCCGCCGCGCCGCCTCGATGAAATTCACGCCGTAGTTGTCATGCTCCTCGATGCCTGTCGCCACCGCGAAGACATTGGGGTCGAAGATGATATCCTCTGGCGGAAAGCCGATCCCGGTCAAAAGCTTGTAGGCACGGGCGCAGATCTCGACCTTGCGCTCCTCGGTGTCGGCCTGGCCCTGTTCGTCGAAGGCCATCACCACCACGGCGGCGCCATAGGCCCGGCAGAGATGGGCGTGATGCAGGAACGCCTCCTCGCCTTCCTTCATCGAGATCGAATTGACGATCGGCTTGCCCTGCACGCATTTCAGGCCCGCCTCGATGATCTCCCATTTCGAGCTGTCGATCATCACCGGCACCTTGGCGATGTCGGGCTCGGCGGCGATCAGGTTCAGGAACTCGATCATCGCCTGCTTCGAATCGATCAGGCCCTCGTCCATGTTGATGTCGATGATCGTGGCGCCGTTCTCGACCTGGTCGCGCGCGACGTCGAGCGCGGCGGCGAAGTCGCCCGCCGTGATCAGCTTGCGGAACTTGGCCGAGCCGGTGACATTCGTCCGCTCGCCGACATTCACGAACGGGATCTCCGGCGTCAGCACGAACGGCTCCAGTCCGGACAGGCGCATCAGCGGCGCCTGCTCGGCCGGAACCCGCGGCGGATATTTCGCCACCGCCGCCGCGATCGCGCGGATATGCGCGGGGCTGGTGCCGCAGCAGCCGCCGACGACGTTCAGCAGCCCCTCGGCCGCGAATTCCTCGATCTGCGCCGCCATGAATTCCGGGCTCTCGTCATACTGCCCGAACTCGTTCGGCAGCCCGGCGTTCGGATAGGCGCAGACGAAGGTGTCGGCGACGCCGGCGATCTCGGCCAGGTGCGCCCGCATCTCTCGCGCGCCGAGCGCGCAATTGAGGCCGATGGTAAAGGGCTCGGCATGGCGCACCGAATACCAGAAGGCCGTCGGCGTCTGGCCCGACAAGGTCCGCCCGCTGAGATCGGTGATCGTGCCCGAGATCATGATCGGCAGGCGGATGCCCTTTTCGATGAAGATCTCGTCGCAGGCGAAGATCGCCGCCTTGGCGTTCAGCGTGTCGAAGATGGTCTCGATCAGGATGATGTCGGCGCCACCGTCGATCAGCCCGCGCAACTGCTCGCCATAGGCGCGGCGCAGGTCGTCGAAGGTCACCGCGCGATAGCCGGGATTGTTCACGTCCGGGCTGATCGAGGCCGTGCGGTTGGTCGGCCCGAGCGCGCCCGCGACGAAGCGGTGCCGGCCATCCTCCGCCTCGGCCCGGTCCGCCGCCCGCCGCACCAGCCGCGCGCCGTTGAAATTGAGATCGTAGACCTTGTCCTCCATGCCGTAGTCGGCCTGCGCGATCGAAGTCGAGGAAAAGGTGTTGGTCTCGATGATGTCCGCGCCGGCGATGGCGTAGCGGTAGTGGATTTCCTCGATCGCCTCCGGCTGGGTCAGGATCAGGAGATCGTTGTTGCCTTGCTGCGGATGCCCGTGGCAGGCGCAGGATCCATGGCCGGTGAAATCGTCCTCGCCATAGCCGAGCCCCTGGATCTGGGTCCCCATCGCCCCGTCGAGGATCAGGATACGCTCGCGCGCCGCCGTCGCGAGCGCGTCGAAGACCGGCGAGCGGGCCGGGCCCGCGTTGGGCTGTTCACTGGTACGCGACATATCGGATCCCCTCGGAAGAACGCTTCCGTCCAACCCATGTCATGGGGGATTCCGCCGCCTTTTACAACCGCGGGCCCGGACAAGAACAGCCGACGGCGCGCCGGGCTCCTAGCCGCCGCTCATCGCGCCGATCGGGCGGCCCTGGGCGAAGAGCGCGCGCAATTCGCGGTAATAGGCGAGGTTGTTCTGGATCTCGGCCTGCGAAAGGTCGGGCGCCAGCGTCGCCGCCGCCTCGCGGTCGCGCCCGGCGAGGCCGTAGACCAGCGCGAGGTTGCCGCGGGTGTTCGCCGTCGCCGCGCCGTCGCGCACCAGTTCGCGCAGGATCTCGATGCCTTCCGCCGTCTGTCCCGACAGACCGAGCGACAGGCCGAGATTGCTGAGCAGCGCGAAATCGGTGGGGTTGATCTCCAGCCCCTCCCGATAGACCACCTGCGCCTCGGCATGGCGGCTCAGCCGGTCGAGCGCGATACCCTGCGCGGTGATCACGCCGAGGTCGCGCGGCGCCCGCGCCCGCGCCCGTTCCAGAGTGGCCAGCGCCCTGGTCGGATCGCCGCCGCCGAGCTGGACCCGGCCCAGATCCAGCAGCACGCGGGGATCGTTCGGCCGGCGCCGGCTCGCTTCGAGCAGGGCCTGTTCGGCGCGCCCGTACTGGCCCATTCCGGCATAGGCCCGGCCGAGCCCGACCAGGGCGTCGATCGATTCCGGATTGGCCTCGAAGGCTTGCTGATAAAGATTGGCCGAGGTGGCATAGTCCCCAGCCTGCGCCGCCCGGTCGGCCAGCTTGATCGGTGATCCGGCCGGCTCGCCGCCAAGACCCAAGGTCGGATCGAACCCGCCCGAACATCCGCCGAGCAGTCCCGCCACCACCAGCGCCGCGATCGCGCGCCGACGCCGCACTGCCGCGAAACCGACCATCTGGGCACCTCTCTCTATCTGGGGGAGAGGTATACCCGTTTAGGTTGCATTTCGCTACAACTTTTGGTGTAACAGCGGCGGAGGCGGCTTCTCCCTTCCTCCCGGAGCGCCGCGCCCTTGCAGATCCTGTCCGCCGCCGCCATCGCCGTTTTCGCCCTCGCGGCCGCGAGCGACGTCGCGCGGCGGCGTATCCCGAACCCGCTCGTGCTCGCCCTCGCCCTGGGGTGGCGCGCCGCCTCTGGCGCTCGCCATCGACCTCGCCGTCGCGCTCGCCGTCTTCGCGGCCGGCGCCGGCTTGTTCGCCGCCGGCTTGCTCGGCGGCGGCGACGTGAAGCTGCTCGCCGCCGGTTCGCTCTGGCTCGGCGCCACCGGGACCGGCGGCTTTCTGATGGTGACGGTCCTCGCCGGAGGCCTGCTCGCGCTCGTCTTCCTCGCGCTCCGCCTGGCTCGCAGGGACGGGCCGGAGACCGCCCTGCCCTATGGCGTGGCGATCGCCACCGCCGGCATCCTCGCCACGCTCGGCCTCACCTGAGCCTCAGGACGCGGCCCGCGGCAGGGCCGTCTCGACCAGCCGCGCGAAATAGGACGCGCCGATCGGGCTCGCATCGTCGTTGTAGTCGAAATCCGGGTGATGCAGCGGCGCTCCGTCGCCGGTACCGAGAAAGACATAGGCCCCTGGCCGCTCCTCCAGCATATAGGCGAAATCCTCGGCCCCCATCTCTGGCGGCCGGTCGGCGACCACGCGCGCGTCGCCCACCACCTCGGCCGCGACCCTGGCACAGAAGGCCACCTCGGCGGGGTCGTTCATGGTGACCGGATAGCCGAATTCGTAAGCCACCTCGGCCGTGACGCCATGGGCGCGCGCGATGCCTTCGGCCAGCGATTTGATCCAGCCGGCGATCGCCTGTCGCGTCCCGGCGTCCAGCGTGCGCACCGTCCCGGCGAGCCGCGCTGTCTGCGGGATGACATTGGTGATCTCGCCCGCCTCGATCACGGTCAGTGACACCACCGCCGCGGTCAGCGGGTCCACCCGGCGCGACACGATCGACCGCAGCCCCTGCGCGATGTCGATCGCCGGCGGCACGGGATCGAGGCACTGGTGCGGATAGGCGGCGTGCCCGCCCCGGCCGCGCACGATGATCTCGAACTGGTCGGTCGCCGCCATCAGCGCCCCCGGCCGCGTCTCGACAGTGCCGAAGGGGATACCGGGCGCATTGTGCAAAGCCCAGACGCGGCCGATGCCGAACCGCTCCATCACGCCTTCGTCGCACATCACCTTGCCGCCGCCGGACATCTCCTCCGAAGGCTGGAAGATCAGCGCGACGGTGCCGGCGAAATTCCGCGTCTCGGCCAGATAGCGCGCGGCGCCGAGCAGGATGGTCGTATGGCCGTCGTGGCCGCAGGCATGCATCCGGCCGGGATGGCGCGACTTGTAGGGCCGGTCCGGCCGCTCCTCGATCGGCAGCGCGTCCATGTCGGCGCGCAGGCCGACCACCGGCCCCTCGCCCTGCCCGCGAATCAGCGCGACGATCCCGGTCCGCGCGATCCCCTCGTGGATCTCGTCGACCCCGATCTCGCGCAGCCGCGCGGCGACGAAGGCGGCTGTCTCGAAAAGGTCGAAATCGAGCTCCGGGATGCTGTGCAGATGCCTGCGCCAGGCCCGCATCTCGGCGTCGAACTCCGCGATCCGATTGATCACCGCCATTCCGTCTCCCCCCTCGCGGATCGCCCCTTCCCGACCGGAAAGCGCCACGCTAGTGTCCGCCCATGCCCGATGACACGCTCCATCCCCCCGCGGCCGACGCCCTCTTCGCCGATCCGCGCGGCGGCATCCCGCGCCTTCTCGCCATCATGGCACAGTTGCGCGATCCGGCGGAGGGCTGTCCGTGGGACATCGAGCAGACCTTCGCCACCATCGCCCCCTATACGATCGAGGAAGCCTACGAGGTCGCGCAGGCCATCGCCGAGGACGACATGGGCGAACTGCGCGGCGAGCTCGGCGACCTGCTGTTCCAGATCGTCTACCACGCCCGCCTGGCCGAGGAGCGCGGCGCCTTCGCCTTCGACGACGTGGTGCGGGCGATCGCCGACAAGATGGTCCGCCGCCATCCGCATGTCTTCGGCGCCGACAGTCGCGACAAGACGCCGGAACAGCAGACCCGCGACTGGGAGGCGATCAAGGCCGCCGAACGCGGGGCGAAGCCGGCCAGGGTCAGCGCGCTCGACGGCGTCGCCGCCGGTCTGCCGGCGCTGACCCGCGCGATCAAGCTGCAGAACCGCGCGGCGCGCGTCGGCTTCGACTGGCCGAACGCGGGCTCCGTCCTCGACAAGATCGTCGAGGAGGCGGGCGAGCTCGCCACGTCGCGTGACGCCGCCCATGCCGAGGAGGAATATGGCGACCTGCTGTTCGTCATGGCCAACCTCGCGCGGCATCTCGGCATCGACCCGGAAGCCGCGCTGCGCGCCGCCAATGCCAAGTTCACCCGCCGTTTCCACGCGATCGAGGCCGCTCTGGCCGAAACCGGGCGCGGACCGGAGGATTCGAACCTGGAGGAGATGGACGCGCTATGGACCCTTGCGAAACGAAGCGGTCTTTGACCGGGCCCGCCGTCCTCCTCGCCCTCCTCGCCTGCGCGCCGATGGCCGCGCGCGCCGCCTGCGGCCCGGAGGCGACGCAGACTGAATTGAACATCTGCGCGGGCGCCGAGTTCGACGCGGCGGACGCCGAGCTGAACGAGCTCTACAAGCAGTTGACCGCGCGGCTCGGGGCGGACAAGGCATCGCTTGTGGCGGCGCAGCGCGCCTGGGTCGCCTATCGCGACGCGGAATGCGACTTCGTCGCCTCCGGCGTCGTCGGCGGCAGCATCCATTCGATGATCCGCGGCGAATGCCTGTCGGACCTCACCCGCGCGCGATCGGCGGACTTCAAGAGCTTCCTCGCCTGCGAGGAGGGCGACCTCTCCTGCCCGGTGCCGCGGGGCTAAGTCCGCGCTCGACCTTTCGCATATGCGAAAAATGCGCTAAGCGATCCCCGAGACGAGGCTGCGAGGAGGCACCCGGCGGATGGAGCAGTGGATCATCGAGGTCATCGGCGCCTTCGGCTATGTTGGCATCTTTCTCCTCATGCTGGCCGAGAATGTCTTTCCGCCGATACCGTCCGAGGTGATCATGCCCGTGGCCGGGCTGGCGGTCGGGGCCGGACGGCTCGATTTCACCATGGTCCTGCTGGCCGCGCTCGGCGGAACCTTGCTCGGCAACCTGCCCTGGTATTTCATCGCCCGCCTCGTTGGCCGCCGGCGCTTTCTCGAACTGACGGCGCGCTGGGGCAAATACGCCGCCGTGAAGCCAGCCGATGTCGAGGCGGCGATCGCCTGGTTCGACCGCCACGGTTCCAAAGCCGTACTGCTCGGCCGGCTCGCGCCGGGCGTGCGAACGCTGATCTCCATCCCGGCCGGCCTGTCGGAAATGCCCTTTGGCCGCTTCCTGCTACTGTCGGCGATCGGTTCGGGCGTCTGGATCACGCTGCTCCTGCTGGCCGGCGTCATCCTGCATGACAATTGGCACACGATCGCCGACATCATCGGCCCGCTCGGCACCTTGCTCGTCCTCCTGGTCGGGCTGGGGCTGGTGGTCTGGATCGGCTGGCGCCGCTGGTCCGACCGCCGCGCCGCCGCCGAACTGGGACCGAGGCCCGGCGATCCGATCGGCTGAGGCCGGACGCGATCATGAAGAGCGCGCCCGCTCCTCGGCCAGCATCTCGCGGATCTCGCGCCGGACCCGCTTGTGGAGATTGCGCGTGCTCCGTTCGCCGAGCTCGCCCTGCAATTCCTCGCGGACGATCGCATTGATCACCCCGCGCAGCGCCTCTTCGTCAAGGATCGGCGCGCCGCCCGCCGTCCCCGCCGCGAGCGGACGCGACGGCGCGGCGCCAATCCCCTCGGCCAGCAGATCGCCCGCCGGCGGCGGGGGCGCGACCCGCATCTCGGCGGTCAGCATCACCACATCCTCGTCCTCGGGCGTGTCGGGCAACCGCGCCGCGGTTTCCGCCGACACCAGCGCGCGGATCGAGGCCAGCACGTCGGCCAGCGACTCGGTCGAGCCGGGCGTCTCGCCCGCGCCGCGCCCGTCCTTTCCCACCCCCGCCGTCATCGCCTACTGCTTCGCCCAGCGGTCGCGGATCCGGTCCACCGCCGAGGTGTCATAGCCGCCGCGCGGACCGTTCCGAACCTCGGTGAAATAGACATTCGGATCGTAGGTTTCGATCCCGAGCTTCAGATGCTCGACGGTCAGCAGCCCCATGGCCTGAAGCACCGCGTAGCCCGCGACATACTCATCCCGCTTCGAGCGCACCACCTCGGCCTCGGCCTCGAGCCGGTCCTGGTTCGAATCGAGCACGTCGATGGTCGATCGCGCCCCGAGCCGCGCTTCCTCGGACACGCCCTCATAGGCGATGCGCGAGGCCTCGACCTGCCGCTGGTTCGCCACGATCCGCGCCCGGGCAACGCGCAGCTGGATCCAGGCGTTGTTGACGCTCTCGACCACGCTCCGCCCGGCTTCCTGCACCTGCGACCGGCGCTGGTCGAGGATCTGCTGCGCCTGCCGTACCAGGCTGTCGGCATTGCCGCCGGTGGTCAGCGGCACGCTGCCCTGGATGCCGATGCTCGCGGTCAGCTTGTCGCCCTGGCCGATCTTCTCGTAGCCCTGCCAGCCGGCCGAGCCGGTCAGGCCGATGCTCGGCCCCTTGGCGGCCAGCGCCCGGTCGAAATCCGCCACCGCGCCGCGTTCGGCGAACTGCGCCGCGATGATCTCGGGATTGCTGCGCCGGCCGATCGCCTCCGCCTCGGTGGGCGTCGCCGGCAACGGCGGCAAGGCCGGCGGCGGCGCCAGATTGTCCGGCAGCGTGCCGACCGCCGCGAGATAGGCCTGCCGCGCGATCTGCAGATTGCCGCGGGCGTCGGCCAGCGTCGCGCGCGAGGATTCAAGCTGCGCCTCGGTCAGGCTGACGTCGGTGCGTGTGACCTCGCCGACATCGAAGCGGTTGTTGGCCGCGCGCAGCTGTTCCTCGAGCACGCCGACGTCGTTCTCGGCGATCGATACGAATTCGAGGCCCTGGCGCACGTCCATAAAGGCCGAGACCGCCGCGAACAGCACCTGCTGCTCGACATTGAGCAGGTCGGCGCGGGCGGCGGCGATGGCATAGCGCGCGCTGTCGACGGCCGCCTTGGTCTGACCATGGTCATAGACCAGCAGGTCGGCGTTCAACGCCGCGAGGTAAGTGTCCGGCACATTGCCGAAATCATCGTCCGAATCCGTCTGGAGATTGGCGTTTCCCCCCAGCGAGGTCTGCAGCTTCTTGGCCGAGCTCGCCTGCGGAACGCCTTCGTCGGTCGCCCGCAGCGCCGCGCGGCTCGATTGCAGCAGCGGGCTCGTCTGATAGGCTTTGACCAGCGCGTCGGACAGGGTTTCGGCCGAGGCGCCGATCGGCGCCAGTGCGAAGCAGAAGGCCGACGAAAGCAGCATTGGTCGAAGACGGCGGCGCATGCGCATGAAAAACCTCGGATAGCTGCTCTCGGACCGGCCCGTTGCCCGGGCTCGCGCCGGCACTATCCGCCGGAAACGGTCAAAATTCAAACGCTTTCGTCGTTGCGAAACCGGGTAGTACCGGTGCCGTGGCATCGAAGATACGCCGCCAGGCGATGCCCTGGCCGAGCTTGAGGCCGAGCCGCGCCTGCCCGCCCCGCCGATCGCCGAAGATCGCGACGATCCGCCCGCCCGGCTTCAGCTGCGCCTCGATCGCCGCCGGCAGCGTCTCGATCGCGCCCTCGACGAAGATCGCATCGAACGGGCCATGCTCGGCCGCTCCCGCCGCCAGCGGCCCGGCATGGGTCACCGCGTTGTCGACCTCGTGCGCCGACAGCCGCGCCTCGGCCTCGGCGCCGAGTTCCTGATCCTCTTCCAGCGCGATCACCGCCTCGGCCATGCGCGCGATCACCGCCGACGAATAGCCGAGCCCGCAGCCGATATCGAGCACGAGGTCGGTCGGCCCGGGATTGAGCGCGTCGAGCATCTTGGCAAAGACCCGCGGATCGAGCAGCGCGCGCTCCGGCCCCAGCGGCACATGCTCGCCGAGATAGGCGACCTCCCGCAGCGCCTCGGGCACGTAATCCTCGCGCGGGACCGCCAGCATCGCCTCGATGATCGGATAGCGCGTCACGTCCGAGGGCCGGACCTGGCAATCGACCATGGCGACGCGGGCGGCGGCGAAATCGATCATGCGGAGAAATCCTCGCTGGAACCTTGGCTCCGCCAACTGATGCCACACTTCCCCGCCCCCGGCAACTCGCCGCCTGAGCGCCCCTTGGGCGCGCCGCCGAAACCGGCGCCCTCTTCCAGTTTCATATTGGCAGATTCCTATCGGGCAGGACGAGGGGCCCCGCCAACAGGCGGGGAGAAAACAGACTCGCGGCCAAC
>JBGAJI010000032.1:0-31007 GCA_044225035.1 Amaricoccus sp.
CAAGGAGCTGCGCTCCGCGCGAACCCGCCGGGATTCCCGGGCACGCTTCCGGTCCGCGCGACACTCACGATCAAGCTCCACCGCCAGCTTGGCACCCGCGCGGGCGGCGATTGCTTAGGATGATCCGAAGCCGTGCTGTTGGTCACGGTACTTTATCCGAAGCCCGCCCCGGGGGAAGGTCTCCACCACCGGGGCGCCCGAGGGCGCAACGCCACGGAAACCGCGAGAGGGACTCCATATGCCAGTCGAAAAGACCGAGGTGCTCGTCGTCGGCGCGGGACAGGCCGGCATCGCGATGAGCGAGCATCTGAGCCGCGCCGGTATCCCGCATGTCGTGCTGGAGCGCGACCGGATCGCCGAGCGCTGGCGCACCGGCCGGTGGGACTCGCTCGTCGCCAACGGTCCGGCCTGGCATGACCGCTTTCCGGGCAGGGACTTCCCGCATCCCGCGGACGTGTTCGTCCCGAAGGAGGAGGTCGCGGACTATTTCGTCGCCTATGCCGAGCAGATCGCCGCGCCGGTCCGGTGCGGCGTGGCGGTGACAGGGGTGACGCGCAACGAAGGGAGGGCCGGCTTTCGCGTCGAGACCTCGGCCGGGCCGATCGAGGCGGACGCGGTCGTCGCCGCGACCGGGCCGTTCCAGCGGCCGGTCTTTCCGCGGATCGTGCCGGAGGAGGCGGGGATCACCCAGATGCATTCCGCCGACTATCGCAATCCGGGCCAGCTGCCCGCGGGCGCGGTGCTCGTCGTCGGCGCCGGCGCCTCGGGCGCGCAGATCGCCGAGGAGCTGATGCGCGCCGGACGCAAGGTCTTCATCGCCATCGGCCCGCACGACCGGCCGCCGCGCCGCTATCGCGGGCGGGACAATGTCTGGTGGCTGGGCGTGCTCGGCAAGTGGGATCTCGACGCCTCGCCCGACAGCGAGCATGTGACCTTCGCGGTCAGCGGCGCCTATGGCGGCGCGACCATCGACTATCGCCGCTTCGCCGCCGAGGGGATGACGCTCGTCGGCCGCGCGGCGGGTTACGCGGACGGGGTGATGAGCTTCGAACCGGGCCTCGCGGCGAACCTCGCGACCGGCGACGCCAACTATCTCTCGGTGCTCGACGAGGCCGACGCCTGGGTCGCCCGCAACGGCCTCGACCTGCCGGAGGAGCCGGAGGCGCGGGTGATGGCGCCGGACCCGGACTGCGTGACGAACCCGATCCTGTCGCTCGACCTCGCGGCCGAGGGGATAAGCTCGATCGTCTGGGCGACGGGCTATGCGCTCGATTTCGGCTGGCTCCAGGTCGACGCCTTCGACGAGACCGGGCGGCCGCGGCACCGGCGCGGCGTGTCGGCCGAGCCCGGGGTCTATTTCCTCGGCCTGCCGTGGCTGTCCCGGCGCGGCTCGTCCTTCATCTGGGGCGTCTGGCACGATGCGAAATACGTCGCCGACCAGATCGCGATCCAGCGCGGCTATCGCGCCTATCCGCCGGCCGGCGCGCTGGAAGCCGTGACCGAGACCGCGGGCGCCTGACCGTCCAAGAACAGAGGAACCGACATGGCCCATACCCGCATCCGCAAGTTCAACACCCGCGACACATACCCAGAGCAGAAGCTCGACAACGACCTCTGCCAGGCGGTGGTCGCCCGCGGCGCCACGATCTTCCTGCGCGGCCAGTGCCCGCAGGATCTCGACACGGCGCGGAATATCGACAGCCACGATCCGGTCGAACAGACCCACAAGGTGATGCAGAACATCCGCCAGCTGATCGAGGAATCGGGCGGCAAGATGGAGCATCTGTGCAAGGTCGTCGTCTACCTGACCGACGTCCGCCACCGCGAGGCGGTCTACCGCACCATGGGCGAGTATATCCGCGGCGTGCATCCGGTCTCGACCGGCGTCGTCGTCACCGCGCTCGCCCGCCCGGACTGGCTGGTCGAGATCGACGCGACCGCCGTCATCCCGGACTGAGGCGATGACCTTTTCCCTCGTCGCGCGCTGCCGCGAGACCGGCATGTTCGGCGTCGCCGTCGCCTCCTCCTCGCCGGCCGTGGCGGCGCGCTGCGCCCATGCGCGGGCCGGGGTCGGCGCCGTGGCGAGCCAGAACGTCACCGACCCGTCGCTCGGGCCTCGCGGCCTCGACCTGATGGCCTCGGGCGCCAGCGCGGCGGAGGCGGTGGCGATTCTCGCCCGCGCGCCGCACGCCGCCTTCCGCCAGGTGCTCGCCGTCGACGCCACCGGCCGCGCCGCCACCCATTCGGGGCCGCGGGCGCTCGGCGTCTGGGGCGACGCGGCGGGCGAGGATGTCGCCTGCGGCGGCAATCTGCTCACCGATTCGCGGATCCCTTCGATCATGGCCGAGGCCTTCGCCGGCGCGACCGGGCATCTCGCCGACAGGCTGCTCGCCGCGATGGCCGCCGCCCGCGACGCGGGGGGCGAGGCCGGGCCGATCCATTCCGCCGGCCTGAAACTGGTCCGCGAGGTGTCCTGGCCGGTGGCCGACCTGCGCATCGACTGGACCGAGGGCGACCCGATCGCCGAACTCGCCGCGCTCTGGCGGCTCTATGCCCCGCAGCTCGACGCCTATGTCACCCGCGCGCTCGATCCGCGCGAGGCGCCGAGCTACGGGGTGCCGGGCGACGAATAGGATACGCCGGAGGCGGGAAAGGAACCGATGAACGGCCAGGACTACGACTTCATCATCGTCGGCGCGGGCTCGGCCGGCTGCGTGCTGGCGAACCGGCTTTCGGCGCGGAGCGGATCGCGGGTCTGCGTCGTCGAGGGCGGCGGGTCGGAGCGCTCGCCGCTGGTGCAGGTGCCGGCCGGCATCCTGGCGCTCTATGGCAACCCGCGCTACGACTATGCCTTCGTCGGCACGCCGCAGCCGGAGATGAACGGCCGCCGCCTGCCGGTCAACCGCGGCAAGGCGCTGGGCGGGTCCTCCTCGATCAATTCCATGGTGTTCATCCGCGGCGCCTGCTCGGACTATGACGAATGGGCGGCCCTCGGCTGCGCCGGCTGGGCCTGGGACGACGTGCTGCCGGTGTTCAAGGGGCTCGAGCGGAACCTCATCGGCCAGTCGCCGGACTGGCACGGGTTCGACGGCGAACTCTTCGTCGACCGGCCACGCGATCCGAACCCCGTCTCGCGAATCTTCACCCAGGCCGGCCGGGCCGTGGGCCTGCCGGAGAACGCCGATTTCAACGCCGGCACCCAGGAGGGGCTCGGCATCTATGACGTCACGCAGAACCGGGGCATGCGCTGGTCGTCCTACCGCGCCTTCCTCCGGCCGGTGGAGAACCGTCCCAACCTGACCGTGCGCGCGGGTGTCGAGACCCGGCGCCTGACGGTCGAGGGCGGACGGGTGACCGGCATCGAGATCGCGACCGAGGCGGGCGTGGAGCGGCTCCGCGCGCGCGAGGTGATCCTCGCCGCCGGAGCGATTGGCTCGCCGGCGATCCTGATGCGCTCCGGCATCGGCCCGGCGGAGGCGCTGGCCGCCACGGGCGTCACCCCGGCGCATGACCTGCCGGGGGTGGGCCAGAACCTGCGCGACCATATCGACGGGATGATCACCGTCCGCTCGCGATCGACGACGACCCTCGGCCTCTCGGCCCCGAACCTGCCGGCGATGATCGCCGCGCCGTTCCGCTATGCCTTCGCCCGAAAGGGGATGCTGACCACCAATTATGTCGAGGCGGGCGGCTTCGCCCGGACGAAATTCGCCGGCGCCGAGCCCGACATCCAGTTCCATTTCGTCCCCGGCTATCGCAGCCACCGCGGCCGACTGATCGAATACGGCCACGGCTACGCGGTGCATACCTGCGTGCTGCGCCCCCGCTCGGTCGGCGAGCTGCGCCTCGCCCGCGACGGCGGCCTGCAGATCGACCACCGGTTCTTTACCGACCCGAGGGACGCGGCGACGCTGGTGGAGGGGATCAAGGTCGCCCGCGCCATCCTCGCCGATCCGGGTTTCGCGGCGATCCGCGGGGCCGAGATGCTGCCTGGTCCCGACGTGCGGACCGACGACGAGATCCTCGCCTACCTGCGGGCCGAGGCGCTGACCGTCTATCACCCGGTCGGCACCTGCAAGATGGGGACGGATCCGATGGCGGTCTGCGACCCCGCGACGCTGCGCCTGCATGGCCTCGCCGGGCTGCGGGTCGCGGACGCCTCCGTGATGCCGACGCTGATCGGCGGCAACACGAATGTCCCGTCGATGATGATCGGGGAACGCTGCGCCGAGATGGCGCTGGCGGTCTAGGAGGGAACAAATGCAGACGCTTTCGCACTATTCGGGCCGCGCCGCCGGCCTCGCCTTGCGCACCGACTGCTGGATCGGCGGGCGGTTCGTCCCCGCGGCCTCGGGCGCCCGGTTCGCCTCGGTCAATCCCGCGACCGGCGCGACGCTCGCCGAGGTGGCGCGCGGCGGGGCCGAGGATATCGACCGCGCCGTGGCGGCGGCGCGCGCCGCCTTCGACGACGGCCGCTGGTCGCGCCTTGCGCCGGGCGAGCGCAAGGCGGTGCTGCTGCGGCTCGCCGACCTCCTGCGGGCCAATATCGAGGAATTCGCGCTCCTGGACACCCTCGACATGGGCAAGCCGATCTCGGAGACGGTCAATGTCGATGTCCCCGGCTCGGCGCATTTCTTTCAGTGGCACGCCGAAGCGATCGACAAGATCTATGACGAGGTGGCGCCGACCGGCGGACGCGATCTCGCGCTGATCCGGCGGGTGCCGCTCGGGGTGATCGGCGCGGTGGTGCCGTGGAACTTCCCGCTCGACATGGCGACCTGGAAGCTCGCGCCCGCCCTCGCCGCCGGCAATTCCGTGGTGCTGAAGCCGGCCGAGCAGTCGCCGCTCTCCGCGCTGCGGCTGGCCGAGCTCGCGGCCGAGGCGGGCCTGCCAGACGGGGTGCTGAACGTGGTGCCGGGCTTCGGCGAGGATGCCGGGCAGGCGCTGGGGCGGCATCCGGACGTCGATTGCCTCGTCTTCACCGGCTCGACGGTGGTCGGCAAGATGTTCCAGCGCTATGCCGGCGAATCGAACATGAAGCAGGTCTGGCTGGAGACCGGCGGCAAGAGCCCGAACATCGTCTTCGCCGACGCCGACCTCGACAAGGCGGCGGAGATGGCCGCCTTCGGCATCTTCTTCAATCAGGGCGAGGTCTGCTCGGCCAATTCGCGGCTGCTGGTCGAGGCGCGCATCGCCGACGAGATGATCGCGCGGATGAAGGCGCTGGCCGAGGCGATCCGGCCGGGCGACCCGCTCGACCCCGAGACCCGGATGGGCGCGATGGTCGATGCGCGCCATGCCGGCCGCGTCGCCGGCTTCATCGAGACCGGCCGCCGCGATGCCCGGCTGGTGACCGGCGGCGAGCGGCTGACGCTCGGCGGGTCGGACGCCTTCATCGAGCCGACGATCTTCGCCGACGTTCCGCGCGACGCCACGATCGCGCGCGAGGAGATCTTCGGGCCGGTGCTCGCCGTGCAGACCTTCCGCGACGCGGACGAGGCGGTGGCGATCGCCAATGACAGCGTCTACGGCCTCGCCGCCTCGGTCTGGACCCGCGACCTGTCGCGCGCGCTCGATGTCTCGGACCGGCTGGTGGCGGGGACCGTGTCGATCAACACCGTCGACGCGCTGTCGGCGATGACGCCGTTCGGCGGCATGAAGCAGTCGGGCTTCGGCCGCGACCTGTCGCTGCACGCCTTCGACAAATATACCGCGCTGAAAACCGTCTGGATCAAATACTGACGGTGGGAGGCCCGGTTGACGGCGAGGGTCACGGCGCGGCAGCATCCGGACGGAGAGACATCCGGCCGGGACATGCCGCTACGCTTCACGTTGCGCCAGCTTGAATATTTCGTCGCCGTCGGCGAGTGCGGCTCCATCGCCCAGGCGGCGGAGCGGCTCAACGTCTCCTCGCCGTCGATCTCCACCGCGATCTCGCAGCTGGAGGCGGAGTTTGGGCTCCAGCTCTTCGTCCGGCGGCACGCGCACGGCCTGTCGCTGACCCAGGGCGGCGCGCGCTTCCTCGACCGGGCGCGCGAGCTGCTGGAGCGGGCGGGCGGCCTTACCAGCCTGGCGAACGACATCACCGGGGCGGTGCGCGGGCCGCTCAACGTCGGCTGCCTCGTGACCTTCGCCCAGCGCGTCTTGCCCGGGGTGCGACGCGGCTTCGTCGACCGCTATCCGGACGTGGAGTTCCGCCAGTACGAGCGCGACCAGGCGGAGATCTTCGACGCGCTGCGCTCCGCCCGGCTCGACGTGGCGCTCACCTATGACCTCGACATCCCGCCAGACCTGCGGTTCGTGCCGCTGCTCGACCTGCCGCCCTTCGCGCTGCTCGCCGACGGGCATCCGCTGGCCGATTGGCCGAGCGTCACGGCGGAGGAGCTGGGCGAGTACCCGCTGGTCCTGCTCGACCTGCCGATGAGCGCCGACTATTTCCTGTCGCTGTTCCAGGAGGCCGGGGTGTCGCCGCGGATCGTCGAGCGGACGCGCGACATGGCGGTGATGCGCTCGCTGGTCGCCAACGGCTTCGGCTGCTCGGTCGCCAATATCCGGCCGATCACCGAGACCGCGCCGGACGGGCGGCGCCTGCGCTTCGTGCCGATCGCCGGGGCGGCGCGGACGCTCTGCCTCGGGCTCTTGCTGGCGGAAGGGGCGGGCAGCATCGGCACGATCCGCGCCTTCGTCGACCATGCCAAGGCCGAGATCAGCGCCGAGCGTCTGCCCGGGCTGCAGGTGCTGCTGCCGTGACGGCTCCAGCCGCGGTTGGGGCTGCGCAAGTCCTGCGCAGACCGGTCAAGGAATACGCATTAGGTTTTCCCTAAGCCAACGATTTGGAAGGTATAGTTTACTGAACGGCGAGGGTCGGGAATTCTGCCCGCCAGCCGGCGAGGCGCGGCGGGGAGAGGCATGCGGAACCCATCCTACGACATTCTGTTCGAGCCGGCGCGGATCGGTCCGCTGACCGCGAAGAACCGTTTCTATCAGGTGCCGCACTGCAATGGCGGCGGCTATCGCGACCCCTCGGCGGCGGCGGCGATGCGCGGCGTCAAGGCCGAAGGCGGCTGGGGCGTCATCTTCACCGAGCAGACCGAGATGCACCACACCTCGGAAATCACCCCGTTCATCGAGCTGCGGCTCTGGGAGGACCAGGACATCCCGGCGCTGCGCCGCATGTCCGAGGCGATGAAGACCCATGGGGCGCTGGCCGGCATCCAGCTCGCCTATTCCGGCATCAACGGCCCGAACTTCTACTCAAAGGAGGTGCCGCTGGCGCCCAGCGCCCTGCCGATCCGCACCTTCACCAACGATCCCGTCCAGGCCCGCGCGATGGACAAGGCCGACATCCGGAACCTGCGCCGCTGGTTCGTCAACGCGGCGAAACGCTCGCGCACCGCCGGCTTCGACGTCATCTGCCTCTACGGCGCGCACGGCTTCGGCATCTTCCAGCATTTCCTCAGCCGGGCCACCAACCAGCGCGGCGACGAATATGGCGGCAGCCTGGAGAACCGCTCGCGCTTCGCCCGCGAGGTCGTCGCCGACATGCGCGACGCGGTCGGCGACACCATGGCGCTGACCCTGCGCGTGAGCCTCGACGAGACGATCGGCGACCTCGGCTTCTCCAATGCCGAGGTGCGGGACTTCATCGCGATGAACGGCGACCTGCCCGATTTGTGGGATCTCGCGCAAGGGACGTGGGAGGATTGCTCCGGCCCCTCGCGCTTCAAGGACGAGGCGGCGCAGGAGACGCTGGTCACCGGCATCCGCGACCTCACCTCGCGGCCGGTAGTCGGCGTCGGGCGGTTCACCTCACCGGACGTGATGGCGCGGCTGGTGCGCCAGCGGGTGCTCGACTTCATCGGCTGCGCCCGGCCGTCGATCGCCGACCCGTTCCTGCCGAAGAAGATCGAGGAAGGGCGGATCGAGGACATCCGCGAATGTATCGGCTGCAACATCTGCGTCACCGGCGACATGACGATGAGCATCAGCCGCTGCACCCAGAACCCCACCTTCATGGAAGAATGGCGCAAGGGCTGGCACCCGGAACGGATGAACCCGAAAGGCGACAGCGCGAACGTGCTCGTGGTCGGCGCCGGTCCGGCGGGGCTGGAGGCGGCGCGGGCGCTCAGCCTGCGCGGCTATGACGTGGCGCTGGCCGAGGCGGGCACCCGGCTCGGCGGGCGGGTGGCGCGCGAGCGGCTCTTGCCCGGCCTCTCCGCCTGGGGGCGGGTGGCCGACTATCGCGAATACCAGCTGTCGCAGCGGCCGAATGTCGAGACCTATTTCGACAGCGCGCTCAGCGCCGACGACATCCTGGAATTCGGCTTCCAGAACGTCGCGATCGCCACCGGCGCCCGCTGGCGGGCCGACGGCGTGGCGCGGATGCATGTGGTGCCGATGCCGATCGACGCCGCCATGCCGGTCTTCACGCCGGACGACATCATGGACGGGCGGCTGCCGACCGGCGAGGTCGTGCTCTTCGACGACGATCACTACTACATGGGCGGGGTGCTGGCCGAGCTTCTGGTCCGCGCGGGCTGCGCGGTCACGCTGGTCACCCCGTCGGCCTATGTCTCGGACTGGACGCTCAACACGCTGGAACAGGGGGCGATCCACCGCCGGCTGGTCGAGGCGGGCGTGCGGATCGTGCTCAATACCGGGGTCGCGGCGCTGCGGGCCGACGGGGTCGAGACGGTGTGCAGCTATACCGGCGCGCCGGGCCGCGTCGGCTGCGACGCGGTGGTGCTGGTCGCCTCGCGGCGGTCGGAGGACGCGCTGTTCCAGGCGCTGGCGGCGCGGCGGGACGACTGGGCCGACGCCGGTGTCCGGTCGGTGCGGGTCATCGGCGACGCCTGCGCCCCCGGTCCGATCGCCTGGGCGACCTATGCCGGGCACCGCTATGCCCGCGAGCTCGACATGCCCGACATCGGCGACGCGCTGCCGTTCCGGCGCGAAGTGACGGCGCTCGCATGACCGGGGGGGAAGCGGCGGTCGACGTGCGGAACGTCTCGAAGCGGTTCGGCGACTATCAGGCGCTCGACAAGGTGAGCTTCAGCATCCGCGAGAACGAGTTCTTCACCCTGCTCGGCCCGTCGGGATGCGGCAAGACCACGCTGCTCCGGATGATCGCCGGCTTCGAATCGCCGAGCGAGGGGGCGATCGCGCTTTTCGGCCGCGAGATCGACGCCCTGCCGCCGCACAAGCGGCGGGTGAACACGGTGTTCCAGAGCTATGCCTTGTTCCCGCACATGACGCTGGCCCAGAACATCGCCTTCGGGCTCGAAAATCTCGGCTGGGACAAGGCCCGGCGGACGGCGCGGGTCGCCGAGATGCTGGAGATGGTGCATATGGCGCCGTTCGCCGCCCGCCGGCCGGCGCAGCTGTCCGGCGGCCAGCGGCAGAGGATAGCGCTCGCCCGCGCGCTGGCGCCCGAACCGCGGGTGCTGCTGCTCGACGAACCGCTGTCCGCGCTCGACCTGAAGCTGCGGCAGGCGATGCGCAACGAGCTCCGCACACTGCAGCGGGAAACCGGCGTCACCTTCGTCTTCGTCACCCACGACCAGGAGGAGGCGCTCGACATGTCCGACCGGATCGCGGTGATGAGCCAGGGCCGCGTCCAGCAGATCGGCGGCCCGGGCGAGATCTACGAGGAGCCGGAGAACCGCTTCGTCGCCGACTTCATCGGCGAGACCAACTTCCTCGAAGGCGAGGTCGTCGAGGTGATGGGCGACCGCGCCCGCGCGCGCACCCCGTTCGGCACCGAGATCGTCGCGATCCAGCGCGGCGTCGCGGGTCCGGGCCCCGCGACCCTGTCGCTCCGCCCCGAGAAGATCGGGCTGGAGGACGAGGCCGTTGGCACGATCCTGCGCGGGCGGGTCATCGACCGGAACTACATGGGCGGCAGCACGCACTACACGGTCGAGACCGGCGGCGTGGCGCTGCGCGTCTCCCGGCGCAACGCCGTCTCGCACACCGACGAGGTCTTCGCCATCGGCCGCGAGGTCCGCGTCGGCTTCCCGCCGGAGAGCGTGCGGGTGCTCGGCCGATGAAGGGGTTCCGCTTCTGGGGCCTCGTCCCCGCCTGGGCGCTGATGCTCGGCACGCTGATCCTGCCGATCGGCATCGTGATCCTCGTCAGCTTCGCCGATCGCGGCGCCTATGGCGGCTTCGAATGGGGCTTCTCGCTGTCGAGCTATCGCGAACTCCTGTTCACCGAAGGCTGGGACGACGCGCTGGAATTCGACCCGAAATATCTGGCGATCATCGGCCGCACCATCCTCTACGCCGGAATCGTGACCGCGATCTGCGTGGTGATCGCCGTGCCGGTCGCCTGGGTGATCGCCAACCAGCCGGCCGGGCGCAAGGCCGCGCTGATCTATCTCGTCACCCTGCCCTTCTGGGTGTCGATGATCGTGCGGGTCTATGCCTGGCTCATCCTCCTCGGCAATGACGGCCTGTTCGGGCGGCTGTGGCAGGCGGTGGGGGGCACGGGAAGCCTGCTCTTCACGCCCGGCGCGACACTGGTCGGCATGGTCTACAGCTATATCCCGCTGATGATCCTGCCGGTCTTCGCGGCGATCGAGAAACTCGACCCCGCGCTGCTCGAGGCCGGCGCCGACCTCTACGGCGACCGCTGGACCACGGCGCGGCGGGTGATCCTGCCGCTGGCCTGGCCGGGGATCGCCGCCGGTGCGATCCTCGTCTTCGTCCCGGCGATCGGCACGGTGCTCGAACCGACGCTGCTCGGCGGCGGCAAGCAGATGATGATGGGAACGCTGATCCAGACCCAGTTCGGCGGCGGCCGCAACTGGCCGTTCGGCGCGGCGATCGCCATCGTGCTGATGGCGATGGTCATGCTGGTCCTGATTTTGAACGCCCGCCGGGCGGCCCGCATCGACGAGGCGCTGCGATGAGGCCCGCCCACGACGTCCGCCGCTATCCGGGGTCCGGCGTCTTCACCGCGATCTTCTTCCTGTGGCTCTACCTGCCGATCGCGGTGGTGATCTTCTATTCCTTCAACGCCAACCGGCTGGTCGGGGTGTGGAGCGGCTTCTCGCTCAAATGGTACGCCTCGGCGCTGGCGAACGGCGCGCTGGTCGACGCGGTGCGCACCTCTCTGACCGTCGCGGTGCTCGCCACGATCTTCGCCACGCTGGTCGCGCTCAGCGCCGCGATGGTGCTGTCGCGGACGCGGGGGCAACGCGGCAACCGGCTGTCGGAGACGGTGGTGAACCTGCCGCTGCTCCTGCCGGAGATCGTGGTGGCGGTGGCGGTGCTGATCCTCTTCTCGCGGATCGGGCTCACCAACGGCACGGCGCGGCTGGCGCTGGCGCATACCGCCTTCTGCACGCCCTTCGCCTTCCTGCCGATCCGCGCCCGCCTGCAAGGGATGAGCGCGGACTATGAGGAAGCGGCGCAGGATCTCTATGCCCACCCGTTCACCGCCTTCCGGCGGGTGACGCTGCCGCTGATCGCGCCCGGCGTCTTCGCCGGGGCCATGCTCGCCTTCGTCATCTCGATGGACGATTTCATCACCTCGAGCCTGCTCAACACCGGCGGCACCACCACGCTGCCCGTCTATATCTTCAGCCTCATCAAGCAGGGCACCACGCCGGAGCTGAACGCGATCTCGACGCTGCTCATCCTCGTGTCGCTGCTGGTCGCGGGCGTCGCGCTCGGCCTGTCCGCCTGGGCCATGCGGCGCGAGTGAAGCCATAACAAGACCCACCAACAGGAGAGAGACATGAAATTCGCTACCGTGGGCGCCATCCTCGCCCTCGTCGTCGCCGGTCCGGCGGCGGCCGACGGGACGGTCAATATCTATGCCTGGGCCGACTCGATCGCACCCGAACTGGTGCAAAAGTTCGAGGCGGAGACCGGTACCAAGGTCAATGTCGCCGCCTTCAGCTCGAACGAGGATGCGCTGACCAAGCTGCAGGCCGGCAATTCCGGCTATGACATCGTCACCCCGTCGCAGCATTTCGTGAAGATCATGGTCGACCAGGGCCTGCTCGAGGATATCGACGCGCACGACATGGCCGCCTTCGCGCAGGTGGACGACAAGTGGAAGAACCCGTGGTGGGACGAGGGGAGCGACTATTCCATCCCGCTCGCCTACGGCACCGCCGGCTTCACCGTGAACCGCGACGTCTACAAGGGGCCGGTCGACAGCTGGGCGGTGCTGTTCCAGCCGCCGGCCGAGCTGCAGGGCAAGATCGCCATGCTGTCGGTGCCCGACGAGGTGGTGGGCGGCGCCGAGAATTTCCTCGGCGTGGCCTTCTGCTCCGAGGACAAGGCCGAGATGAAGAAGGTACTCGACCTGCTCGAAGCGCAGAAGCCCTATGTCGCCGCCTATACCTCGGACAATATCGAGAACCGGATCGGCTCGGGCGAGGTCGGCGCGCATTTCTGGTGGGACGGCAACACTTTGCGGACCCGGCTCGCCGGGGCGAACATCGAATATGCGATGCCGAAGGAAGGGCTGGTCGGCTGGCTCGACAGCTTCGTGGTGCCGAAGGGCGCGGCGAATGTCGAGGGCGCGAAGGCCTTCATCGACTTCATGTCGACCGAGGAGAACGCGACGATCCAGTACAATTACTACGCCCACTCGGCGCCGGTGAAGATCGACACCGCCAAGGCGAAATACACGCCCGAGAATGCGCCGGAGCTGTTTCCGACCGTGCCGGTCATCTTCTCGCAGACCTGTAGCCCCGAGGCGCAGGATCTCGTCACCCGCGTCTGGACCGACCTGCTACAGTAAGCCGGAGAGGGCGGCCCCGCGCCGCCCCGCCGGACCGGACCGGGGCCGTCAGGCGGATTTCGCCCCGGCGCCCCGGTCCTGCCATCCGCCGACCAGCGCCTCCAGCTCCTCGAACTCGAACGGCTTCGACAGAGTCGGGCAGCCGCGGAACGGTTCGGCGAGGCCGCCCGCGCCGGTGCCCGAGGCGAAGGCGAAGGGCAGGTCCGCCGCGCGCAGGCGGGCGGCGACGGCCGAACTGTCGCCATCCTCGAGATTGAGGTCGAGCAAGGCCGCCTCGACGCCGCCTTCGCCAAGCGCGGCCAGCGCCGCCTTGACCGTCGCGACCGGCCCGACCACCGTGTGACCGAGCTCGTCCAACCAGTCGGCCAGCAGCATCGCGATCATCGCTTCGTCCTCGACCACCAGAATACGCAACGGGACCTCCCTTTCACGGCGATGGCAGTGTACCGGACGCGGCGAAACTGCGATAGCTTCCGCGCGGACCGGGAGACGCCATGCCATTCGTGACGGAAAGCAATCCGCGGGGCCGGACCGGGACCCACCTCTCCCACCGGGCGCTCGCCGCGCTCGCCGCGGGACTCGGCCTGCTGCTGCTGGCGGCCGGCGCGGCGGCGCTCCTCGGCTACCGCGCCTCGGTCGCCGAGCACTGGGTCGACCATACGCTGCGCATCCGCGAGGAGACGCGCGCCCTGATGACCACGGCCCTGGCGGCGCAGGGCAGCATCCGCGGCTATCTGCTGACCGAGGACGAGGGCTTTCTCGCGCCCTATGAGAGCGCCGCCCGCGCGGTTCCTCCGGCCATAGACCAGCTGGCCCTGCTCGCCGCCGACAATCCCGGACAGGCGGCCGCGATCCTCAATGTCAGCCGCAAGCTCGACGCGCTGCTCGCCCTCTATCGCCGCATGCTGACGATGACCAAGGGCGGCGACAGGCCGGGCGCCATCGCATTGGTCCGCTCGGGCGAGGGCGAGGAGCTGATGGGCGAGGTCCGCGCCGGGCTCGGCGCGATCGCCGACGAGGAGCGGCGCCTCCTCGGCGAGCGCCGGGCGGCGGCGGACAGCCTGCGCCGCTGGACGCTCGGCCTCGTCTTCGGCGCGCTGCTGGCGGCCACCGCGCTGGCCGCGCTGCTCGGCCGCTGGATGCTGCACTACGTCGACCGGCTGGCGACGCAGACGGCGGCGCTGGAACGCGAGACGCGGCTGCGCCGGGAATCGGAGGCGACGCTGGCGCAGACGCAGAAGATGGAAGCGGTCGGCCAGCTCGCCGGCGGGATCGCGCATGATTTCAACAATATGCTGACGATCATCCTCGGCAATCTCTCGACCGTGCTCCGGCGTCTGCGCCAGCGTGGCGAGGCCGAGGGCGACATCGTCCCGCCGCTGGAAGCCGCGGCGGAGGGCGCGCGCGGCGCGGCCAAGCTCACCCACCGGTTGCTGGCGTTTTCGCGCCGCCAGCCGCTCGCGCCGAACCAGATCGACCTCAACCGGGTGATCTCGGGCGTGGTGGACCTGATCCGGCGCAGCGTCAGCGAGACGGTGGAGCTCGAAACCGTGCTCGCCGCCGGCCTCTGGCCGACCTTCGCCGACGCGCACCAGCTCGAGAACGTCATGGTCAATCTGGTCGTCAACGCCCGCGACGCGATGCCGGAGGGCGGTCGCGTCACGATCGAGACCGGCAACGCCTATCTCGACGATGCCTACGCGGCGGGTTTCGGCGACGTCGCACCCGGCCAATACGTGCTCATGAGCGTCACCGACACCGGCGAAGGCATTCCGCCCGAGCTGCTCAGGCGCGTGTTCGAGCCGTTCTTCACCACCAAGCGCGAGGGCGAGGGTTCGGGCCTCGGCCTCGCCATGGCACATGGCTTCGTCAAGCAGTCCGGCGGCCATATCCGCATCTACAGCGAGCTCGGCCAGGGCACGACGGTGAAGATCTATCTGCCCCGCATGGTCGACGCCGAGCGGGTGCCGACCGCGCCAGCGGAACCGGAGGAGCATCCGGCCGCCGAGGAGCCGAGGGGCACGGAAACCATCCTCGTCGTCGAGGACAACGCGGGCGTCCGCGCCTATGCCCGCTCGGCGCTCGAGGAGGCGGGCTATACCGTCCTCGAAACCGCCAGCGCGGAGGAGGCGCTGGAGCGGCTGGCGGCCGGCGCGTCGGCCGATCTCATCTTCACCGACGTGGTGCTCGGCCGCGGCCTCAACGGGCGCGAGCTCGCCAACGCGGTCGCGGCGCGCGGGATCAGCCTGCCGGTGCTGTTCACCACCGGCTATTCGCGCAATGCCATCGTGCACAACGGCCGCCTCGATCCCGGCGTCGACCTCTTGGAAAAGCCCTATACCCAGCGCGACCTCGTCCGCCGCGTCCGCGCCCTGCTCAACCGGCGCCCCGCCCGCGCCTCGGGCTGACCGCCCTCAGGCCATCAAATACAGCAGCCAGCCGACCCCGAGCAGCATGCAGATCACCGTCACCGGGATGCCGGCCCGGGAGAATTCGCCGAGCGAAATCGTCACGCCGTGCTTCTCCGCCACCTGGACGACGATCATGCCGGCCAGGCTGCCGAAAATGACCACGTTGCTGGAAAAGGCGCTGCCGAGCGCCAGCGCCGCGCCCGTCAGTTCGGGGTCGGTGCGCGGCATATAGGGGGTCAGCAACAGCGCGGCGGGATTGTTGCCGACGATGTCGCTGAGCAGGCCCATGGTCAGGAAGCTGGTGATCGGATGCGCGAGATCGACGCCATGGTCGCGCAGCACCGCGATCATCTCGGCCGGCAATCCGGTCGATGCCATCGCCGCGTTGACGACGAAGAGGCTGCCGAGCAGCAGCAGCACCTCGCCATCGACATGCGCCAGCATGTCCGTCGAGGAAAAGCGCCGGTTGAGGAGCAGCACCGCGGCCGCGCCGAGCGCCACGTTCTCGCGCGGCCAGTCGGTCACCATGAAGGCGACCACCACGACCAGGGTGACCACCGCCGCCTTCGCGGTTTCCAGCCGGTCGAAGGGAATGAAGGACGGCGGCGCGGCGCCGGCGACCTGCGCCCGCGTCCATTCGCCCCGATAGACCAGCGCCAGCACGCCCCAGATCAGACCCAGCGACAGCATCGACGGCAGCAGAGCCGCCGCCATGAAGCCGGTGAAGGACAGGTTCAGCCCCTGGGCGATGATCATGTTCTGCGGGCTGCCGATCACCGTGCCGGCCGCGCCGGTATTCGCCGCGAAGCAGAAGCCGAGCAGCAGCGGCACCGGATTGAGCCCGCGCGCCAGGGCGAGTTGCAGGATCAGCGGCACCATCGCCACCGCGACCACGTCGTTGGTGAGGATCGAGGACAACACCGCCGCGACCCCGATGAGCAGCGCGAGCAGCCCGCGCGGCCCGAGCGGCAGGCTCGCGACCCAGCGCGCCACCCAGTCATAGAATCCCGAGACGACGAAGGCGGACGAGACCACCATCAGCCCGAAGAGCAGCGCGACGGTCGGAAAGCTGACCGCAGCCCAGGCCGCGTCCGGCGCGATCCGCCCGCTGACCAGGAGCGCGATGGCGCCGAGCAGCGCGACCCCGGTCCGGTCGACGCGAAACCCCGGGATGCGCCCCAGCGCCATGCCGGCGTAGGTCAGGAGAAAGATGGTCAGCGTCAGGCCCATGGGGCCGCAAGGTGCACAGCCCCGCCCGCCTTGTCGAGAAGCTCCGGCGATTTCGGGAAGGGTATTCCCCGTACCCGGACGATCGCGCCGCGTCCCGTGAAACTCCGCCGCGCGGCTTCCCGCGACTACACACCGCCCATCAGAACATCCACGGCCCTGGTGATCTCATAGCCCTGACCCGCCGCGCTCCCGGTCCGGCGCAAAGCGGATCGGCGGACCGCGGCGATCAGGCGTGTCGCGAGGACGAGGTTCCGGTCACCATGGCGGATCGTGGGATTGAGATGCCGGACGGCGGGATAATCCGGAACCAGGGGAATGACGACGATCGCGGTATCCGGCGGGAGCAGATCGCTTTCGACAACGACCATGGCCAGACCGCGATGCTCGGCGATGTCGAAGCGGTTCAGGCGCTCCACGTCGTTTTCCCGGGAGAGGCGAGGATATCCGCCAGCGGATGGCCGTTCCGATCGTGCCAGTCCGCCTGTCTGGCGAAGGCTTCGGCATTCTCCTCGAGCCAACGCGCGCGACGAGTCTCGTTCACCGCGCTCCTGAGAGCGGCGTCCGCGATCGCCGAAACATTGATGCCGAGGTCATGGGCGGCATCGAGCGCCTCCGCGTCGAGGGTTACGGAAGTCTTTCGTCTCGTGGCGGGCGCCATGGATGCTCCATCGGATGAGTGGCACCTGGATGATACCGATATTTCATACCGACATCCATCCGCATCTTCGTGTCAAGGTCCCGGCCAGACGGCCGGACCCATGCCCTTGAAATGGTCGGCCAGGAAATCGATGAAGGCGCGCAGCTTCGGCTGGGTGAACTTGCCCTCGGGATAGAGCGCATAAATCCCGATCGTGTCGCCGGCGCGCCGGGGCAGCACCTCGACCAGCCGCCCCGAGGTGAGCGCGTCGCCGAGCACGAAGGACGGCAGCAGCGCGATGCCGATACCGGCCTCGGCGGCGCGCATCAGGCTGTCGCCGTTGTTCGCGGTCAGCCGGCCCCCGACCCGGATCTGGCGCTCCTCGCCCGAGGGACCGCGCAATCGCCAGAAATTGCCGGTGGCCAGATGCGTGTAGTGCAGCCGCCGATGCTCGTGCAGGTCGTCGAGCGTCATCGGCGTCCCCATCCGCGCCAGATAGTCGGGCGCGGCGACGAGGACGCGCGTCGTCTCGGCGAGCTTGCGCGCCTTCAGCGAGCTGTTCTCCAGCACGCCGACCCGGATCGCCATGTCATAGCCCTCGGCGATCAGTTCCACGAACCGGTCGTCGAGCGCCATCTGGATATCGACCTCGGGATAGGCGAGCAGGAACTTCGCCACCGCCGCCGAGACCTGATTGATGCCGAAGCTGACCGGCACCGAGATGCGCAGCGATCCCTTGGGCATCGCCTGCATCGCCGTCACCATGCTGTCCGCCTCGGCCGCGTCGACCAGCACGGTGCGCGCCCGATCGTAGTAGGCGAGCCCCACCTCCGTCGGGCTGACCCTGCGCGTGGTGCGATTGAGGAGCCGGACGGCGAGGCGCGCTTCCAGCGCGGAGACATGTTTCGAGACCGCCGATTTCGACAGGCCCATCTTCCGGGCCGCTTCGGTGAATCCGCCGTGATCGACGACCTGAACGAACGCCTCCATCTCCGTCAGACGGTCCATGGCACCACCCACTGTTTCCGGACAATGGACGTTAGGGGGGCTATTCCGGGACTGTCAATCGCCCGGCGCGTTATCGCGCCTCAGCCAGGGCCGCGCTATCGCGCCTCAGCCGGGGATGGGACAGCTGCGCAGCTGCTGCTCGTACCGCACGGACCAGGCCTGGACGTCGCGGGCGACGGCGGGCAGCCAGGACTTCTTCTTGTAGCTGCCCTTGGCAAAACCGGCCTTGCCCTCGTGATAGGCGAGATACTGGTTATAGGCGTCGCCGAGCGGCACGCCATTCACCCGGCTGTTGAGATTCATGTACCAGCCGATGAAATCCGACGAATCCGCGAAATCGTCCCGGTCGGCGCCGTTCTGCCCGGTGTCGCGCATGTACCATTCCCAGGTCCCGTCCAGCGCCTGCGCATAGCCATAGGCGCTCGATCGCGGCACATGGCGCGAGAAGATGCCGCTGCCCACCTTCTTCGTCGGCCGAGCATCCGCCTCGAAGCTCGATTCCCGCGAGATGGTGGCGAGCTGGACCGAGACGGGGACGCCCCAGCGGGCTTCCGTCCGGCTCATCGCCTGGAACCAGTGCGGCCGTTCGGTCTGCATCCGGCAGGCATCGGCGACCGTGCTCGGAGGTTTCTCTCCGCCGCCGCAGGAACTCAGGAGGACGAACGCCGCAAGGAGGGCAAACCGCCGCATGCGATGAAACCTGTCAGATCGAAGACTGCTCTACGTGTCTTGTCGCACGTGTCACGCGGATAATGCCTGGATTCCCGTTTTTTGCAAGCGGAAGCTCACCGACGCGCCGGCAGTCAGATGAAGAACGCCAGGGTGGCCGGGATCGCGATCATCGAAATCGCCGTCGAGACCACGACGAGACCGGCCACCTCGTCGGGCCGCGCATCATATTTCGCGGCGAGCATGTAGGAGGTGACGGCCACCGGCGTCGACAGTTGCAGCACCAGCACGCCGAGCGGCATCCGCGCGAGGCCGAGCATCAGCCCGATCGCCAGCGGCGCGGCGGTGCAGAGCACGAGCTTCACCGCGCAGATCCAGAAGGCCCGCCCCAGCGCCCGCGGCCGCAGGCGCGAGATGGCCACGCCGAGCGTGATCAGCATCAGCGGGATCGCCATCTGCCCGACGAGATCGAGCGCCGCGCCGAGCCAGGGCGGCGCGTGCCAGCCGAAGCCGAGAAAGACCCCGCCGAGCACCGTCCCCCAGACCAGCGGCTCCTGGATCGCCCGCGTCGGCGAACCACCGCCCGCCACCACCCAGACCCCGAAGGTGAAGGACAGGATCGCCATCACCGCGAAGACGATGATCGCGAGATCGAACCCCGGCTGGCCAAAGGCGAAGAGCGCGATCGGCAGGCCGAGATTGCCGGTATTGCCGAAGGTGATCGGCGCCCAGAAGGTCTGCGCGTCGAGGCCGAAGGCCCGCACCAGACCCCAGGCGACCGCGCCGATCAGCAGATAGGCCAACAGCGACGCCACCACCGTGTCGCGCAGCAGCGCCGGATCGACCTTGGACCGGGTCAGCGCCATGAAGATCAGGCAGGGCACCGACAGCGTCATCGACAGCCGGGTCACGAACTCGACATCATAGTTCCAGCCGAGACCGCGCACCCAAGCATAGCCGATGGCGGCCAGAAGGAACACCGGGGCGACGATCTGGAAAACCTGGAGGATCAGGATCATCGACATTTCCGTCACTGCGCCCGGTGAAATCCTGACCGCGCGGGTCGGGCTTGCCCGTGATGTGGACATAAAGTCAACCGCTCTATATGATGCGGTGCACTCTAGTTGACAGGTTCGCGGCCATGCTTACCGCCTCGGCAAAATTCACCGTCGGCCAGGTCGTTCGGCACCGGGTCCACCCGTTTCGCGGCGTGATCTTCGACGTCGATCCGACCTTCAGCAATACCGATGAATGGTGGGAGTCGATTCCCGAGGACAGCCGGCCGCGCAAGGACCAGCCGTTCTACCATCTGCTCGCCGAGAACGAGACCTCCTATTACGTCGCCTATGTCTCGGAGCAGAATCTCGTCCGCGACGATTCCGGCGAGCCGGTGGATCACCCCGAGGTGGCGGAGATGTTCGGCCCCTTGCTGGAAAGCGGCCGCTACGACGTGGACGGCCACCTGCACTGACCCCGCGGGCCGGTTAACCAGCCCGCGCCGGACGCTTGCCAAACCCGCCCCGCGCGCTCATTGTCCTGGCATGGACCCGAGTGCCGAGATCGCGCCCTTTCCTCGCCTCCCCGATCAGGTCAGCTTTCATCGCGTGGAGCTGTCGGCGATCCTCGGCCTCTACGGCCGCATGGTCGCCGCCGGCCTCTGGCGCGATTACGGTATTTCCATGCTCCGCGACGTCGCGATCTTCGCCGTCTTCCGCCACACGGCCGAGCATCCGCTCTACCGCATCGAAAAGCGCCCCCGCCTCGCGCGGCAAGGCATCTACGCCATCATCGGCATGGACGGCCGAGTGCTCCGCCGCGGCAACGACCTGGCCGCCGTCCTGCGCGTGCTCGAGAAGAAACTCATCCGCGCCATCTGACCGCGTCTCGCGGATGCGACGAGCGCAAGCCGGGGCGGAAGGCCGCCCCGCCGCTTGTGATAGCAGGCACCGATGCGGTAGTCTAACGGACTACCACGGCGAAAGGAGCATCGGATGACCGCCCGCAAGCAGACCGTGAGCTTCACCGAACCCGCCTTCGCTTATGCCCAGACCCTCGTCGACGCGGGCGAGTATCCAAGCATCAGCGCCGCCGTATCGGGAGAGATGATCCGCGCCAAGGCCGCGCGAGACGCGCAGGCCACCTTGCTCGCCGCCGAGGTCGAGCGCCGACTCGCCCTGCCGATCGGCCAGTGGGAGCCGGTTGGCGCGCTTTCCGATGTCACGGGCGAGGCGCGAGCCCGTCTTGCCGAGCTTCGCCAAGCGGGAACGCAGGCGGGCAAGCACAGGTGACGATGCGGCAGATTCGCCATCCGCTCGTTTCGCGGGACGTGATGGGGATATTCAACCATGTCCTCGAGACCACCCAAGGCAACCTCGTGGCGGCCGAACGACGTCTCGACGAAATCGACGACCTGCTCCAGGCAATCGCCGACAACCCCGCTTCTGGCATTCGGCTCGGCGGGGCCCTGTCGGGATGGCTCGCCCGGCACGGAGGCCGCGGACGGATGCTCACCGTGGTGTTCCAGCCCGACGCCGAGGCGCGCCTCATCCGTATCGCCCTCATCGCCTTCGGTGGCCGCGACTGGCTCGAGGCAGCCACGGGTAGACGCGGCTTCCCGGACCGACGATAGCCGCCAAGGAATCGGCATTTGTGGGACGAGCTGGTCTCGGAAGCCCCAAAAACAAAACGGCCGCTCGCGCGGCCGTCCTGTCACTCGATCCTCGCGCGCCGGGCGCCTATTCCGCCGTCAGCAGCGGCGGCTTCTTCGTCGCGATGCGCGGCGCCGCGGCCGGCTCGAAGCGCAGCTCCAGCTGCCCGTCGCGGACCACCACGTCGACCAGGCCACCCTTCGCCAGCTTGCCGAACAAAAGCTCCTCGGCCAGCGGCTTCTTGATGTTCTCCTGGATCACCCGGCCGAGCGGCCGCGCGCCCATCTTGCTGTCATAGCCCTTCTCCGCCAGCCATTCGGCGGCTTCCGGCGTCAGCTCGATCTGGACGTTGCGGTCCATCAGCTGCGCCTCGAGCTGCAGGACGAACTTCTCCACCACCTGCAGGATCACCGACTTCGGCAGCGCGCCAAAGCTGATGACGGCGTCGAGCCGGTTGCGGAACTCGGGGCTGAAGGTGCGCTCCACCGCCATGGTGTCCTCGCCCTCGCGCCGCTCGCGGCCAAAGCCCAGCGCTTCCTTCGCCTGCTCCTGCGCGCCGGCGTTCGAGGTCATGATCAGCACGACGTTGCGGAAATCCACCGTCCGGCCGTTGTGGTCGGTCAGCTTGCCGTTATCCATCACCTGCAACAGGATGTTGTAGACGTCCGGATGCGCCTTCTCCATTTCGTCGAGCAGCAGCACGCAATGCGGATGCTGATCCACGCCATCGGTCAACAGCCCGCCCTGGTCGAACCCGACATAGCCCGGAGGAGCGCCGATCAGGCGGGAAACCGTGTGCTTCTCCATGTATTCCGACATGTCGAAGCGCAGCAGTTCCACGCCCAGCTGCTGGGCCAGTCGCTTCGCGACCTCGGTCTTGCCGACGCCGGTCGGGCCGGTGAAGAGGTAGTTGCCGATCGGCTTCTCCGGCTCGCGCAGACCCGCGCGGCTGAAGCTTGATCGCGCTGGCCAGCGCCTCGATCGCCTTGTCCTGGCCGAAGACCACCCGCTTCAGCGACTTGTCGAGATCCTTCCAGGATCTCCGCGTCGTCCTTGCTGACATTCTTCAGCGGGATGGGCGATCTTCGCCACCACCACCCTCGAATCTCCTTCGAGGTGATGGTCTTGCGACGGCGGCTCTCGGGCAAAGTGCTGCGCCGCGCCCGCCTCGTCGATCACATCCCGATCGCCTTGTCCGGCAGCTTGCGGTCATGGATGGTACCGCGCCGACAGGATCGACCGCCGACTTGATCGCGTCGGGCGTGTAGCGGATGTCGTAGGTGATCCTCGAAATAGGGCTTCAGCCCCTTCAAGGATCTTGAACGCATCCTCGACCGTCGGCTCGTTGACATCGATCTTCTGGAACCGCCGCGCCAGCGCCGAGGTCCTTCTCGAAATGCTGGCGATATTCCTTGTAGATTGGTCGAGCCCATGCAGCGCAGGGTCCCCGACTGCAACGCCGGCTTCAGCAGGTTCGAGGCGTCCATCGCCCCGCCGCTGGTCGCGCCGGCGCCGATCACCGTATGGATCTCGTCGATGAACAGGATCGCGTTCGGATGGCTCTCCAACTCCTTCATCACGGCCTTCAGCCGCTCCTCGAAGTCGCCGCGATACCGGGTGCCCGCCAGCAGCGCGCCCATGTCGAGCGAATAGATCGTCGTGTCGGCCAGCACGCCCGGCGTCTCGCCGTCGATGATCTTGCGCGCCAGACCTTCGGCGATCGCCGTCTTGCCGACGCCGGGATCGCCGACGAGCAGCGGGTTGTTCTTGCGCCGGCGGCACAGGACCTGGATGCAGCGCTCGACCTCTCCGTCGCGGCCGATCAGCGGATCGACATCGCCCCGGCGTGCCTTCTCATTCAGATCAACACAATACTTATGCAACGCGGTCTCCTCGGCCTCCTTGCCGCTCTGGGCCTGAGCCTTGGGCTCGGGAGCAGCCTCCGCGCCCTTTACCGGCCGGGCCTCGCCATAGGAGGGATCCTTGGCGACGCCATGGCTGATGTAGTTGACCGCGTCGTAACGCGTCATGTCCTGTTCCTGCAGGAAATAGGCGGCATGGCTTTCGCGTTCCGCGAAGATCGCCACGAGAACGTTTGCGCCCGTCACCTCCGACCGGCCCGAGCTCTGGACATGGATCGCCGCGCGCTGGATCACCCGCTGGAAGCCGGTGGTCGGCGCCGCCTCGGACCCTTCGATGTCGGAAATGAGCGCGTCGAGCTCCTCGTCGAGGAAGGCGAGGATCGTCTTGCGCAGCTTCTCGAGATCGACCCCGCAAGCCTTCATCACGCGGCTCGCCTCGGGCTCATCCAGCAGGGCGAGCAGCAGGTGCTCCAGGGTCGCCAACTCGTGCTTTCGCTGGTTGGCGTGGCCGAGGGCGTTGTGGATCGCAGCTTCCAGTGTACTCGAGAAAGAGGGCATAGTCCGCGTCCTTCCGGTCTGAACCCGTCGGCGGGTGGCCGACGCGGGCAAGGAACTTCAGTCTTACCCGTTACCTGTTAAACTTCGGTTGTATTCCACGCGCTTCAAGGGCCAGTATGCCGGCCCGCGGGCCAAAGCGCAAAAAAAATGCAGGCCCTGATGACGGGATTCCCGGAGTGTTGCTGCAAGTGCTCAGTAAGCATCCTTGCGCTTCCGGATCTCGGCGAAAACTTGGGCATCCGGCGAAGTAGGGAGCCCGAGCCGCGCTTTCAAGGCCGGGTCGCCCGCCCGCAGAAACGGATTGGTCGCCCGCTCGAGATCGAGCCGCGCCGGGATCGTCGGCAGACCCTTCGCCCGGGTCGCCTCGATCTCGGCGGCGCGCGCGATCAGCGCCGGATTATCGCCGTCGATCGACTGGGCGAAGCGGCAGTTGGCCTGCGTATACTCGTGCCCGGAATAGACCAGCGTCTCGTCGGGCAGCGCCGCCATCCGCGACAGGCTCGACCACATCTGCTCCGCCGTCCCCTCGAACAGCCGGCCGCATCCCATCACCATCAGGCTGTCCGCCGAGAACAGCGCGCCGGCCCCGGCGAAATAATAGGCGATATGCCCGACGGTGTGGCCCGGCACCTCGAGAACCTCGCCCATGCTGGCGCCGACCGCCACCATGTCGCCATCCGCCACCGCGATATCGAGCGCCGGCAGACGCCGCTGGTCGGCGGCGGCCCCGACCACCGTCGCGCCATAGGCCTCGCGCAGCGCCTCGACCCCGTCGATATGGTCGGCGTGGTGATGGGTGATGAGGATCATGTCGAGCGTCCAGTCGCGCGCCCTGAGCGCCGCCTCGATCGGCGCCGCGTCCGGCGCGTCCACCAGCGCGACCCGCCGCCCCGCCACGTCGCGCAAGAGATAGGCGTAGTTGTCGCGCAGGCACGGCACGACGACGATTTCCAGCCCCATCCCGGCCCCCTTCGATTGCCTTGGCGCCAGTCTGTCGGATCGGCTAGTTTGGCGCAATGCATCTGGATGTGCTCGACCTGCGCGCCTTCTACTACCGGACCAAGCTCGGACGCTCGACGCAGCGGAGCCTGCAGGAGGCGTTGCGCGCGCTCTGGCCCGATACGCGCGGCATGACGGTCGTCGGCTTCGGCTTCGCCGCGCCGGTGCTGCGGCCGTTCCTCGCCGATGCCCGCCGCGTGCTGGCGCTGATGCCGGCGCAGCAGGGCGTGATGCCCTGGCCGCTCGGCGGCCCCAATGTCAGCGCTCTGGTCGAGGAAACCCGCTGGCCGGTCGGCGCCGGGACGGTCGATCGCCTGATCGTCGCCCACGGGCTCGAAACCTGCGACAGCCCGAACGCGCTCCTCGGTGAGATCTGGCGCGTGCTGGCGCCCGGCGGCCGGGTGCTCTTCATCGTGCCGAACCGCGCCGGAATCTGGGCGCGACGCGACGTCACACCCTTCGGCTACGGCCGGCCCTACAGCTTCGGCCAGCTGGAGAGCCAGCTCGCCAAATCCCGCTTCGTCCCCGAGCGTCACGCGGCGGCCCTCTATGCGCCGCCGTCGCATCGCCGCTTCTGGCTGCAGACCGCGCAATTCTGGGAAAGGCTGGGCCGCCGATTCGATCCGCAATTCATGGCCGGCGCCCTGCTGGTAGAGGCGTCGAAACAGGTCTATGCCCGCCCGCCGGCCGAGGGCGCGCCGGCCGCGGTCCCGGGCCCGCTCGATGTCCTCGGCGGTCTGACCCGGCCAAAACCCGAACCCGTCGTCGGCCGGATTCGCCGCGGCGCCGATCCGATGCCGCGCGCGTGAGGCGATCGTGATCCGGATCCGAAAAAACGTTGGCAAGCCATACGAATGGCTGCTCACGGAAGCCGCTCCAATGGGGGCGCAACGTATTGCCACGTAGCAATCCCTCTGCTATCACCGCGCCGATTTCGCTTGGGCGCACCGGAATATGCCGCCACAGTGACGCACGGACCGCTCGTGGGGGGCGGGTCTCGCCGAGAACGAAAGGGTGGTCGTGGCCAGCTCAGCATCTCTGACGTCGGGCGTCGCAGGACGCTACGCCACGGCGCTGTTCGAGATCGCAAAGGAAAGCGATCAGCTTGACAGGGTGGAAGCGGACCTCGCCACGGTCCAGGCCGCCCTCGACGACAGCGCCGATTTGCGCGACATGATCGCCTCGCCCGTCTTCACCCGCGAGGATCAGGGCAACGCCATCCGCGCCCTCGCCGGCAAGATGGACCTCGGCCCCGCCGTCACCAACACCCTGCTGCTCATGGCCCAGAACCGCCGCCTGTTCGTCGTGCCCGGCCTGATCCAGGGCGTGCGCGCCCTGATCGCCGACGCGCGCGGCGAGGTGACGGCCGAGGTGACGGCTGCCAAGCGGCTGACCGAGGGTCAGCTCCAGTCGCTCGCCCAGACGCTCAAGGCCAGCATCGGCCAGGACGTGAAGCTCAATGTCACCGTCGACGAAAGCCTGATCGGCGGGCTCGTCGTCAAGGTCGGGTCGCGCATGATCGATACTTCGATCCGCTCGAAACTGGCCGCGCTCCAGAATGTCATGAAAGAGGTAGGCTGATGTCGATCCAAGCCGCTGAGATCTCCGCGATCCTCAAGGAACAGATCAAGAATTTCGGCCAGGAGGCCGAAGTCGCGGAAGTGGGTCGCGTCCTCTCCGTCGGCGACGGCATCGCCCGCGTCCACGGGCTCGACAACGTCCAGGCGGGCGAGATGGTCGAGTTCCCGGGCGGCATCCGCGGCATGACCCTGAACCTCGAGGTCGACAATGTCGGCGTCGTGATCTTCGGCTCCGACCGCGACATCGGCGAAGGCGACGTGGTCAAGCGCACGAAGTCCATCGTGGACGTGCCGGTCGGCAAGGGCCTGCTCGGCCGCGTGGTCGACGCGCTCGGCAATCCGATCGACGGCAAGGGCCCGATCGCCTCGACCGAGCGCCGCGTCGCCGACGTCAAGGCCCCGGGCATCATCCCGCGCCAGTCGGTGCATGAACCGATGGCCACCGGCCTCAAGGCGATCGACAGCCTGATCCCGATCGGCCGCGGCCAGCGCGAGCTCATCATCGGCGACCGCCAGACCGGCAAGACCGCCGTGGCGCTCGACGCCATCCTGAACCAGAAATCCTACAACGAGGCCGCCGGCGCCGACGAGAGCCAGAAGCTCTACTGCGTCTATGTCGCGGTCGGCCAGAAGCGCTCGACCGTCGCCCAGCTGGTCCGCAAGCTCGAGGAAACCGGCGCGATCGACTATACGATCATCGTCGCCGCCACGGCTTCCGAACCCGCGCCGATGCAGTATCTCGCGCCCTACGCCGCCTGCGCGATGGCCGAGTATTTCCGCGACAACGGCATGCACGCGCTCATCATCTATGATGACCTCTCCAAGCAGGCCGTCGCCTACCGCCAGATGTCGCTGCTCCTCCGCCGTCCGCCCGGCCGCGAAGCCTATCCGGGCGACGTCTTCTATCTCCACTCGCGCCTGCTCGAACGCGCCGCGAAGCTCAGCAAGGCGCATGGCTCCGGCTCGCTGACCGCGCTGCCCGTGATCGAGACCCAGGCCGGCGACGTGTCCGCCTATATCCCGACCAACGTGATCTCGATCACCGACGGCCAGATCTTCCTCGAGTCCGAACTCTTCTACCAGGGCATCCGCCCGGCGGTGAATGTCGGCCTCTCGGTCTCCCGCGTCGGCTCCTCCGCCCAGACCAAGGCGATGAAGTCGGTCGCCGGCTCGATCAAGCTCGAACTCGCCCAGTATCGCGAGATGGCGGCCTTCGCCCAGTTCGGTTCCGACCTCGACGCCTCGACCCAGCGCCTGCTGAACCGCGGCGCTCGCCTGACCGAGCTCCTGAAGCAGCCGCAATATTCGCCGCTGACCAATGCCGAGCAGGTCGTGCTGATCTTCGCCGGCACCAACGGCTATCTCGACAAGCTGCCGGTCAAGGATGTCGGCCGTTTCGAACGGGGCCTGCTCAGCCACCTGCGCGGCACCGACGCCGCCCTGCTGAACGAGATCCGCGACAACGACCAGAAGATCGCCGGCGACATCGAGAAGAAGATCCGCGCCGTCCTCGACAGCTTCTCAAGCAGTTTCGCCTGAGGGGCGGGCGGCGACCCTGGGGCAGCCACCGCCTCTTGCGCGGTGGATGCCCAGCGGGTCGTCATGCCCGCGCGGCCCCGCCGATCCGCTGACGCGTTGCTAGAGCCTACCCCGATCGCGTCCCGACGCAGCGGAGAACAGAGAGCCCATGCCCAGCCTCAAGGACCTGAAAATCCGGATCGAAAGCGTCAAATCGACGCGCAAGATCACAAAGGCCATGCAGATGGTCGCGGCGGCCAAGCTCCGCCGCGCGCAGGAGGCGGCCGAGGCGGCGCGTCCCTACGCCGAACGCATGGAAGCGGTGCTCGCCAACCTCGCCGCCGGCGTCGCGAACAGCCCGACGGCGCCGCGCCTGCTCGCGGGCAGCGGCAAGGACGAAACGCACCTGCTCGTCGTCGCCACCTCGGAACGCGGCCTTTGCGGCGGCTTCAATTCCACGATCGTGCACCTCGCCCGCGCCCGCGCCACCTCGCTTCTCGCCGAAGGCAAGACGCTGAAGATCCTCACGGTGGGCAAGAAGGGCCGCGAACAGCTGCGGCGCGACTTCGGCGCGTATCTCGTCGGCCATATCGACCTCTCCGAGGTCAAGAAGCTCGGCTACGCCGACGCGGCCCGCATCGCGGGCGACGTGATGCAGCGCTACAACAGCGGCGAATTCGACGTCTGCACGCTCTATTTCAACCGTTTCCAGTCGGTGATCAGCCAGGTCCCGACCGAGCGCCAGCTGATCCCCGCCGTGTTCGAGGCGCGCGAGGGCGGATCACAGTATGAATACGAGCCCAGCGAGGAAGCGATCCTGACCGATCTCTTGCCGCGCGGCGTGACGACCCAGATCTTCACCGCCCTCCTCGAGAACGGCGCGTCGGAACAGGGCGCGCGGATGAGCGCGATGGACAATGCTACCCGCAACGCGGGCGACATGATTAGCAAGCTGACGATCCTCTACAACCGCTCGCGCCAGCAGGCGATCACCAGCGAACTGATCGAAATCATTTCGGGCGCGGAAGCGCTCTAGAGGGACGGAGAACACGCAATGGCCACAGCAGCTGTCGGCAAGATCACCCAGGTCATCGGCGCCGTCGTCGACGTGCAGTTCGAAGACCACCTGCCCGAAATCCTGAACGCGCTCGAAACCTCGAACAACGGCGTTTCGCTGATCCTCGAGGTCGCGCAGCACCTGGGCGAATCCACCGTGCGCACCATCGCCATGGACTCGACCGAGGGTCTCGTCCGCGGCGAGAAGGTCAGCGACACCGGCAAGCCGATCCAGGTCCCGGTCGGCGACGGCACGCTCGGCCGCATCCTGAACGTCGTCGGCGCGCCCGTCGACGAGAAGGGCCCGGTCGCGGCGACCGAATATCGCCCGATCCACCGCCCGGCCCCCGATTTCGCCGAACAATCGACCGAATCCGAGATCCTCGTCACCGGCATCAAGGTCATCGACCTGCTCGCGCCCTACGCCAAGGGCGGCAAGATCGGCCTCTTCGGCGGCGCCGGCGTCGGCAAGACCGTGCTGATCCAGGAACTCATCAACAACATCGCCAAGGTGCACTCGGGCTACTCGGTCTTCGCCGGCGTTGGCGAGCGCACCCGCGAGGGCAACGACCTCTATCACGAATTCATCGAATCGGGCGTCATCAACGCCGACGATCTCTCGAAGTCCAAGGTGGCCCTGGTATACGGCCAGATGAACGAGCCGCCGGGTGCCCGCGCCCGCGTCGCCCTCTCCGGCCTGACGCTGGCCGAGCAGTTCCGCGACCAGTCGGGCACCGACGTGCTGTTCTTCGTCGACAACATCTTCCGCTTCACCCAGGCGGGTTCGGAAGTGTCGGCGCTCCTCGGCCGCATCCCCTCCGCCGTGGGCTACCAGCCGACGCTCGCCACCGACATGGGCGCGTTGCAGGAGCGGATCACCTCGACCCGCAACGGCTCGATCACCTCCGTGCAGGCGATCTACGTGCCCGCCGACGACCTTACCGACCCGGCGCCGGCCACTTCCTTCGCCCATCTCGACGCGACCACCGTTCTCAGCCGCGCGATCTCCGAGCTCGGCATCTACCCCGCCGTCGACCCGCTCGACTCGACCTCGCGCCTGCTCGACCCGATGGTGATCGGCGAGGATCACTACCAGACCGCCCGCGCCGTCCAAGGCATCCTGCAGCGCTACAAGTCGCTTCAGGACATCATCGCCATCCTCGGCATGGACGAGCTCTCGGAAGAGGACAAGCTCACGGTCGCCCGCGCCCGCAAGATCCAGCGCTTCCTCAGCCAGCCCTTCGACGTGGCCCAGGTCTTCACCGGCTCGCCCGGCGTTCAGGTGCCGATCGAAGAGACGATCGACAGCTTCAAGCGCGTCGTCGCCGGCGAGTTCGACCATCTGCCCGAGGCCGCCTTCTACATGGTCGGCGGCATCTCGGAAGTGATCGCCAAGGCCGAGAAGATGGCGGCCGCCGCCGCCTGATCGGCCCAAGGCAAGACGAAGGGAACCGGCCATGGCCGATACGATGCAGTTCGACCTCGTCAGCCCCGAGCGCAAGATCGCGTCGCTGGCGGCCAACAGCGTGCAAATCCCGGCGATGGACGGCGACATGACCGCCATGCCGAATCACGCGCCCTTCCTGACCACGCTGCGCCCCGGCATCGTCCGGGTCGCGGCGGGCTCCGAGGTGGCGGAGTTCCTGGTCACCGGCGGCTTCGCCGAAGTCTCGCCGACCGGCGCCACCGTCCTCGCCGAACAGGCCGTCCCGCGCAACGAAGTGAGTGCCGACCTCCTGGCCGACCTTCTGACCCAGGCTGAGAAGGCCGTCGCCGACGCCCCGGAAGAGGTTCGCGTCGCCGCCGCCCAACGCCTGCGCGACGTCACCACCCTCCGCGCCACCCTCAAGGCCTGACGCCCGGGGCGGCCCCCGCGGCCGCCTTCGCCTCGGGCCGTTCGCCGCCCCCTGGCGCGCCGCGCGGCGACCTCCCTCGCGCCTTCCCTTCTCCAAAGCAATGTCCAACCGGACGGAATCGTCCGGCGGTCAAGGCATTGCGCAATTTCAAGATCCTGGAGCGGATGGCCCGGCGCAGCCGCGACGGACGCTCCAGACGGATTTGTCCGGCGACAA
>JBGAJI010000185.1:0-3969 GCA_044225035.1 Amaricoccus sp.
AGAATGATCATCACGCCGGCCAGCCCGACCCCGACGGCGGCGAGGCGAAAGGCCCGGACCTGCTCATTGAGGAACATCGCCGCGAAGATCACCGTCAGCAGCGGCGCGGCATAGCCGAGCGCCGTCGCCTCGGGCAGTGGCAGCAGGCCGAGCGCGGTGAAGCCGAGCGCCATGGCACCGGTGCCGACCAGCCCGCGCCAGACATGGCCGAGCGGGTCGCGCGTGGCGAGGCCGGCCGGAAGCCGGCCGGAGAGGCCGAGCCAGACAAGGATCACCGGGATCGCGAACAGCGAGCGGAAGAACACCGCCTGACCCGGCGGCACATGCGCCGCGGACGCCTTGATGCAGATCGCCATCAGCACGAAGACCGTGACCGACAGGATCTTGCAGGCGATGCCGCGCAGCGGATTCAGCGTCGGGTTCCCCACCGGCCGACCGTCGGTGGCGGTCAGCCGAGATGCCCCTCGGCTTTGGCCCAGGCTTCGGTGGCGTCGAGCGCCGCCTCGACCGGCGCGAACATCTCGTCGATCTCGTCGGGCGTGATGATCATCGGCGGGCAGAAGGCGATGCTGTCGACGATCGGCCGCACGATCACGCCGCGGTCGGTCAGTTCCTGCGCGAGTCGTGGCGCGACCTTGCCGGGGGTGGCGAAACCCTTCGGCGACTTGCCCGGCGCCAGTTCCAGCGCGCCGACGAGTCCGGTATGGCGCGCCTCGCCGACCAGCGGATGGCCCGCGAGCCGGTCGAGATGGGCGGCGAAGGCGGGCGCGAGCGAGCGGACGCGCGCCGTGACGTTCATCCGCTCGTAGATTTCCAGCGTCTTGATGCCGACCGCGCAGCCGACCGGATGGCCGCCATAAGTGAAGCCGTGTCCGAAGGTGCCGATCTTGCCGCTGTGCGCCTCGACCACCTCGGCCATCGTCTCGTTCATCGCGACGGCGGAGAGCGGCAGAAAGCTGCCGGTCAGCTGCTTCGCCACCGAGATCGAAGTCGGTTCGTAGCCGAAGGTCTCGGCGCCGAACCATTCGCCGGTGCGCCCGAAGCCGCAGATCACCTCGTCCGAGATCATCAGGATGTCGTGCTTGCGGCAGACCTCCATCATCGCGGGGAAATAGCCATCCGGCGGCACCAGAACGCCGCCGGCGCCCATGATCGGCTCGGCGATGAAGGCGGCGACGGTGTCCGGCCCCTCGGCCAGGACCAGCTCCTCGAACTCGGCGGCGAGGCGGGCGGTATAGGCCGCCTCGGTCTCGCCGTCGCGCGCGCCCTTCCAGAAATGCGGCGTCGAGGTATGGCGGATCCGGTCGACCGGCAGGTCGAAATCGAGATGGTTGTACGGCAGGCCGGTCAGCGAGGCCGAGACGATCGTGGTGCCGTGATAGGCCTTGACCCGGCTGATGATCTTCTTCTTGTCCCGCCGGCCGAGCGCGTTGTTGTAGTACCAGGCGAGCTTCACCTGGGTCTCGTTCGCCTCGGACCCGCTCGACTGGTAGAAGACGCGGGCCATGCGGCCGGGCATGATCGCCTTCAGCTTCTCGGCCAGCTCGACCGCCGTCTCGTGGCTCTTGCCGGTGAAGAGATGGTAGTAGGGCAGCTTCTCCATCTGCGCGCGCGCCGCCTCGACCAATTCGGCGTTGGCGAAGCCGAGGCCGGCGCACCAGAGGCCAGACAGGCCCTCGATATAGCCCCTGCCCTTGTCGTCATAGACCCGGATGCCCTCGCCGCGCTCGATCACCTGCACGCCATTGGTCCGCAGCGCGATGGCGTTGGCGTAAGGATGCAGCAGGGCCTCGGCGTCGCGGGCCTGGGAGTTCGACAGGGACATGGCGTTCTTCTTCTTTTTCCGGAGGGAAGGCGTGGACGCTACGGGTCGCGCGCCGCGCGGTCAACGGCGGCTGCGACGCTCTAGGGAGCGGCGGCGACTCGGGTCGCGAGGCCGTCGAGGATATGCTGGGCGATCGCGGGATAGTCGCCGTCGAAATGGTGGCCGCCCTTGGTCGAGATCACCTCGAATTTGGCCGGGTCCAGGCCGGGGCAGGCGCTGTCGGTTTCCTGATCGCCATGGATGCACTGGACGAGGTCCGCCGGCAGCGCGGCGATCTCCGGCCCGGTCGGGGTCGCGGCGGAGGAGGCGCTGCCGAGCCAGCCCGAGACGGTGATTTCCCAGTCCGCCGTCGCGCCGGGCGCCAGCAGCGAAATCTCGGACACCTTGGCTTGCGTCTCCGGGGGCATGGCGAGGAAGGCGGCGGGCAGCACACTCGCGCCAAAGGAATAGCCGGCGAGGATCACCTTCTGGACATCCCAGCGCTCGGTATAGACGTCGATCAGCCGGGCGAGTTCGCGTCCCGTCTCCTCGGGCGTGCGCTTGGACCAGAACCAGCGCAGCGAATCGAGCCCGACGGTCGGCACGCCGTCGTCCCTGAGCAGCCCGGCGACGGTCTTGTCGAGGTCGCGCCAGCCGCCGTCGCCGGACAGCATGATCGCCATCGCGTCGTGCTTCGGCTCGGTGGGCAGTTCGACGATGGAGGGCGCGTCGCCGGCCACCGCCGCCTCGGCGATGGTCGAGGCGACCGCGTCGCCGAGCGCCGCCTCGCCCGCCTCGGGCGACTGCTTGCGGGTGAAGCTGACTCCGGCGGCGCCGAGCGCGTCGGCGCGGGCGGTCGCATCCGCGCTGGCGTCCGAGCCGAGCACGAGGGTCAGCGGCGCGGGCTGCGCGCCGGCGGGCAGGGCATAGGACCCGCCGCCGTCGCTGGCCTCCGACCTTTCCGCCTTGGTGCAGAGCTTCGCGGTCAGCGTCTCGCCGGCCGTGGGGTTCGCCGCGATCACCCCGCCGAGCGTGTCGGCCGGCGTCTGGCTCAGCACATCGATGGCCAGCGCGCCGCCTTCGCCGAAGCCAGCGAGGATCGGCGCGTGAAACGTGTCGGCGCCGGTCGCCCGTTGCAGCGCATGGCCGATCCGCTCGAAATCCGCGACGAGATAGGCGCAAGCCTTCCCCTGGACGGCGACACCCGCGTCGATCGCCGGGAAGTAGCGCGGCAGGTCGATGCCGACCACCACCGCGTTGGCATGGCGCAGCCGCGCGGCCAGCGCCGCCTCGGCATCGCCCCAGCCATCGCCGTCCGACAGCAGGAACACGGTGCCGGTCGCCGGCCCTTCGGGCATCAGCACCACCGGATCGGCGATGAGGCCGGGGTCGAAATCCGGCACTGGCGGCGCGTCGGCGGCGGCGGCGCCGGTGGTGGCGAGCGTGGCGGCCAGGATGGCGAGGGAACGGCGCATCAGCGGTCCTCCTTGGCGACGCGGCCGATCAGCCGGGCGGCGTCGAGCAGAATGAGCGCCGGCGCGGCCGAGCCCGCGACGGCGAGATAGCGTGGGCGCCATGTCGGTTTCAGCTTTTCCTTGAAACCGCGCAGGCCCTTGAAATTGTAGGAAGGCACGCCCTGTTCGAACAGCGCGTTGCCGAGCCGCTGCCAGGTCGGCGCCGCCGTGCTGGCCGACAGGCCGGCGAGCGGCGCCATGCCGAGGCTGAACCACTCGACGCCCTCGGCCTTCAGCAACTCGCACAGGCGCAGGAACAGGAATTCCATGCCGATGTTCGGGATGCTCTCGACGTGGCGCATCAGGTCGATGGCCACCTCCTCGCCCGGGTCGGTGCCGAGCAGGGTGGCGAAGGCGACGATCTCTTCGCCCGAACGCAGGAGAGCGACGCGCTGCGCGGCGATATAGCCCGGCTCGAAGGCACCGAGCGAGAAGCGTTTCTCGCCCGCGCCCCGGGCGGCGAGCCAGGCGTCGGAGATGACCGCGAGCCGGTCGAGGACGGCGGGCACCGCCTCGGGCGGCAGGATCGCGACCGAAAGGCCATCGCGCGCGCCCCGGCTCAGCACGTTGCGGTGGCTGGAGCGCGACCCGCCCTTGAGATCGAAGGCGGCGAGATCGACCCGCGCCTCCTCGCCGAGCTTGTAGAACCTG
>JBGAJI010000186.1:0-3967 GCA_044225035.1 Amaricoccus sp.
CAGGCCGAGCGCGGCCGCCGCCTCGGCCGTCAGCGGCCCGAGATCGGCGCCGACGGGCCGTGCGACCTCCGGCAAGGCGGCGCGCTCGATCAGATCGTCGAGGCCCATGGCGGCCAGGAAATCACGCTGCCAACCGGCCGGCTCATGCGCCAGATAGGTCCATTTGCAGGTCAGCGTGCATCGTGATCGGGCGAGGCCGCCGGTCGCCTGCCAGCTCAGGAAATCGGCCAGGTCGAAGATCATGCCGGCCCTTGCCCAGGCCGTCGGCACGCGGCGTTTCAGCCACATCAGCTTCGGGATCGCCATTTCCGGCGACATGACTCCGCCGACATAGTCGATCACCTCATGTCCGCTCGCGGTGCACTCGGCGGCTTCGGCCTGGGCGCGATGGTCGAGCCAGACGATGGTATCCCACCGCTCCGCCCCGTCGAGCGACACGCCGACCGGTGCGCCGGTCGCATCGCGCACGACGATCGAGCAGGTGGCGTCGAAGGCGATCCCCACGATCTCCGCCGCCGCCACGCCGGAGGTTTCCAGCGCCGCGCGCATCGCCGCGCAGCAGGCGCGCCAGATATCGGCGCTGTCCTGCTCCGCGTGATCGGCCCGCGCCATGCGGAGCGCGATCGGCCGCTCGGCCCGGGTCAGCATGCGCCCCGCTGCGTCGAAGATGCCGGCGCGCGCGCTGCCGGTGCCGACATCGACCGCCGCGAGGAATTTCGCCATGCGCTCAGTCCTTGCCGTGCACAAGACCCACCAGATCCCGCATGTCGCGTATCAGCCGGTCCGGTTCAAGGGCTGCGAGGCGCGGTTCCAGCGCGGCGCCCGCGGCATGCCCCCCGCCGGTGAAGCCCACGACCCGCATCCCGGCGGCGCGGGCGGCGCTGAGGCCCGCCGGGCTGTCCTCGACGACGAGGCAGGCGGCGGGGGCGCAGCCCATGCGCTCGGCCGCGAGCAGGAAAAGGTCGGGCGCGGGCTTGCCCTGGCTGACCATCGAGGCGCTGAAGGCCCGCCCCTCGAACCACGGCCAGAGCCCGGTCAGCCGCAGGCTGAGCTCCACCCGTTCCGGTTGCGACGAAGACGCGACGCAGAACGGAACGCGCAGCGCCGCCAACGCCTGAGCGACGCCGGGAACCGGGCGCAGCTCGGCGCGGAACGCGGCATAGAGCCGCTGGCGCATCTCGGCCAGTGCGACATCGTCGAGCGTGATGCCAAAATCCTCCGCCAGCGTCTGACCGACGCTGGCGAGGCTTCGCCCGAGAAACAGCTCGTAGCCGACGCCGGACTCGAGGCTCAGCCCGGCCGCGCGGATCGTGTCGAGCAGGATGCGCATCGACAGCGGCTCGCTGTTGACCAGCACGCCGTCGCAATCGAAGATGACAAGCCCGATCTCCCGGCGGAGGGACTTCGTCATCGGCACGTGGGTGATCGCTGCGAGGTCGGTCCGGCGATAGCCGCGCGCCTCGTAGAAGTCGAGCGCGGTGGCGGTGGAGGCAACGCGCGCCGTCTCCGCGCCCGCGGCGCGCATCCACCGCTCCAGTTCGGCGATCAGCGCGGAGGAGACGCCCCGGCGCGTATGGTTCGGCGAGACATAGTTCAGCACGATTTCGCCGTCCGCGCGCCCCGCCGCGACACCGGCCAACGCCCCGTCGACCTCGGCGACGAGGATACGCTGGCCCGGCGTCTCGAACCAGCTTTCCACCCCGGCGCGCGTCTTGTTGGCAAGCCACGGATCGTTGAGGGCCGGGTCTCCGCAATGATCGAGCCGGCAGAGTTCGGTGATCGAGCAGCGGACCAATGCGGCGATCGCCTCCGCGTCGTCCAGGCGGGCGAGGCGGAGGCGTGGGGCGATCATCCGAGATAGCGCCGCAGCGTCGCCTCCGTCCCATCCGCCCAGAGCGCCCGGAGCCAGCGGGCGAAGGCGTCGCGGAACGCCGGCGCATCGGCGGTGGCGCCGTAAAGGTCGCGCATCCCGAGCCAATGCGCCGGGTCGTCCCGCGCAACCTTGGCCGCGGCGGTCAGCCGGTCCCAGTTCGGATCGTTCGGCTCGATCACCGCGCCCGAATCGGTGACGCCGTAGCAATAGCGGCACCAGAGCGCGCTTTCGAGCGCGAGGCCGGTGACGTCGAGCCCCTTGTCCAGCCGGTCGGCGATCGACGGGATGATGAATTTCGGCTGCCGGTTCGACCCGTCGAGGCAGAGCCGCCGGATCGTGTCGCCGATCTTCGGATTGAGGCAGCGCTCTTCGACCTTCTGGAAATAGCCGTCGAGGTCGGTGCCGGGCACCGGGGGCACGATCGGAATGACCTCCTCCCGCTCGACCTTGCGCAGGAAGGCGCGGACCAGCGGGTTTTCCATCCCTTCATGCACGAAATGGATGTCCATGAGGCCGGAAGGATAGGCGATGATCGCATGGCCGCCGTTCAGGATGCGGATCTTCATCATTTCCCAGGGCGTCACGTCCTTGACGAACTCGGCGCCCGCCTCTTCGAAGGCGGGGCGGCCGGCGGGGAAATCGTCCTCGACCACCCATTGCAGGAAATCCTCGCAAAACACCGGCCAGGCATCCTCGACGCCGAATTCGTCGCGGGTGATCGCGCGCTCGCGGTCGGAGGTGGCGGGGGCGATCCGGTCCACCATGGCGTTCGGGAAGGCGACGGTCTCGCGGACCCAAGCGGCGAAACCCTTGTCCTGCGCCTCGGCGAGACCGGCGACCGCGTCGCGGCACACCTTGCCGTTGTGCGGAACATTGTCGCAGGACATGACGGTGAAGGGCGCCACCCCCGCCGCCTTGCGCGCCTTCAGGCCGGCGAGAATCAGGCCGAACACGGTTTTCGGATCGTCGGGGGCGCGCGCATCCGCGACGATGGCCGGCGAGTCGGGATCGAACTTGCCGAGGGCGGGGTTCACGAAATAGCCGCCCTCGGTGACGGTCAGCGAGACGATGCGGATCGCCGGATCGGACAGGGCCCGGACAATCGCCGGCCCATCCATCGGCGGCAGGAAATCGGTCATGACGCCGGTGACCCGCGCGGCCGAAACCGCCGCCGACTGCTCCACCACCGTCGAAAGCCAGTCCTGACCGGCGAGGGCGTCGCGCATCTTCGTGTCATAGGGCGTGACGCCGGCGCCGACGATCGCGAAATCCCGCGCCTCGCCGGCGTTCATCAGCCGGTCGAGATAGACCTGCAGATGCGCGCGATGGAAGTTGCCGATGCCGAAATGCAGGATCCCGGGCGAGAGATCCGCGCGCGCATAGGCCGGTCGGGCGACCCGCTCCGGCAGCTTGTCGAGATTGCCGAGGTTGAGCGGCGTGGCGAGGGTATGGGTCGGCATCGGTCATGTCTCCTCGATTGGCGCCGCGCGGACCTCTCGGCGGCGAGGCCGCGCGGGGCGACGAAGGGCGGGGGCCGGACCCCCGCGTCGGTGCGAAGCGGTGACGGGACGCGGCGCCATCAGCTCATCCACTGGCCGCCGTCGACGTTGTAGGTCTGGGCGAGGATGTAGTCGGCCTCCTTCGAGGCGAGAAACACCGCCATGCCGGTCAGGTCCTCCGGCACCGCGAAGCGGCCGGCCGGGACGCCCGCCGCGACCTCGGCCTTCTTCTGGCCGGGCTTCTTGCCTTCGAGCTTGGCGAACATCGCGTCGACATGCTCCCAGTGCTCGCCATCGACGACACCGGGGGCGATGGCGTTCACGTTGATGCCGTGCTGGATCAGGTTCAGACCCGCCGACTGGGTGAGCGAGATCACCGCGGCCTTGGTGGCGCAATAGACCGCGACGAGGCTCTCGCCGCGGCGGCCGGCCTGGCTCGCCATGTTGATGATCTTTCCACCACGGCCCTGCGCGATCATCCGGCGCGCCGCCGCTTGCATCGTGAAGAGCGTGCCGGCGACATTGACCGAGAAGAGCTTGTCGTAGCTCGTCCGGGTGATGTCGGCGATGTTGGCGGCGTCGAACAGCGCGGCGT
>JBGAJI010000033.1:0-30099 GCA_044225035.1 Amaricoccus sp.
TCCAGGTTTCCGGGGCGGCGTCCCGGGGCAGGCCGGCGGCGAAGAGCGCCGTGCCCAGGCCTCCGTCGGCCAGGACCACCCTCCCGGAGGCCAGCGCCGCGGCGAGCACGGGCTCAGGCCCGGGCCAGCGCCGCCTCGGCCAGGCCGCGGATCCGCGCGACCATGGCGCGCAGCCCGTTCGACCGCTGGGAGGAGAGGTGCTGGTCGAGCCCGAGCCGGCCGAGCTCCGCCGGCGCCTCCACCGCCAGCACCCCGGCGGGGTCGAGCCCAGCGTAGAGGGCGTGCAGCACCGCGATCAGCCCGCGCACGATCAGCGCGTCCGACTCGCCCTCGAAGTCGAACCGCGCCGCGGGGCCCTCGCCGGTCATCCGCGGCACGATCCAGACCTGGCTGGCGCAGCCCTCGACCTTGGTCGCCGGCACCCGCAGCGCCGGGTCGAGCGGCGGCATCGCCCGGCCGAGGTCGATGACATAGCGGTACCGGTCCTCCCACTCGTCGAGGAGCTCGAAGTCGGTTGCGATATCCTCGAAGCGCGCGCTGGCCAAGGCTCTGTCCGTTCCCGGGTTCCCCAGCGATTTAGGGCCTGGCGCGGCCGAGATCCAGAGCGCTTTCCGCGCCCGCCGGATTTGCCCTTCCCAACCGCCGCCGCGCCGTCTATCCGAAGGGGACCGGCGCGGACGCGACGCTGGACGAGACGCGAGGCGGGACGACCAAGGGGCATGACGAGTTCGAGGCATGATCGGTGCGCGGGATCGGCGCGGGCGGCGGCGCTGCTCGCCGTCGGGCTGCTGGCGGGCTGCTCGATGGATATGCCGGGCTTTCTCGGCCGCGAGGGCAATGCCAACGCCAACTACGGCGCCGCCTCCAAGGAAGACATCCCCGATCCCGTGCCGCTGCCGCTCACGATGGCGGTGGCCGAGCGCGCGGGCGGCGGCGTCATCCTCCGGGTCGAGGGCGTCTCGCCGACGCAGGGCTTCTACGCGGCGACGCTGCTGCCGCTGAACGACGGCGCGCCCGACGCCGCCGGCGTGGTGACGCTGGAACTCGTCGCCGTCCCGCCGGCCGCGCCCGGCGCCGTCGGCCCGGAGCGCACCCGCCAGCTCAGCGCCGCGGCCTTCTATCCCAACCGGATGCTGAAGCCGATCACCGGCTTTCGCGTGCGGGGCGGCCAGAATGTGATCACCGTGACCGCGCCGCGGCCCCCGGTGGCACCGCCGGTGCTCGCCACCGACATCCCGGACCTCTGACGCTCCGACGATCCGGCGGCTTCCCGGCCTCAGGCCAGGGGCACCACCCGCACCGCGCCGCCCTCGGCGGACAGCGCGATCTCGCCCTCGCGCAGCCGTTCCGCGTCGCGGCCGAACACCTCGTAGCGCCAGCCGTGCATCGCCGGAACCGAGGCGAGATCGCCCGCCGCCAGCGCGTCGAGATCGGCGCTGGAGGCGATCAGCCGCTGCGCCACGCCCTCGGCGTCGGCCCGCGCCTTCAAGAGCACGCGCAGCAGGTCGGACAAGGCCTCGGCGCCCGGCTTGCGCGCCGGCTGCTCCGGCGAGACGGGAATCGCCGAGGCCGGCATCGCCTCCGCCGCCGCCACCGCCGCGAGGATGCCCTCGGCCACCTCGCCGCGCCGCGCCTCGCGCAGGAGCAGCCGCGCCTTGCCGAGATCCTCGAAGCTCCGCGGCCGGCTGGCGGCGAGCTCCAGCAGCGCGTCGTCCTTCAGGATCCGGCTGCGCGGCACGTTCTTGCCCTGCGCCAGCCGCTCGCGGAACTTGGCGAGCTCGACCAGCGCGGCGATGAAGCGCGGCGCGGTCGAGCGGGTGCGCAGGCGCGTCCAGGCGTGGTCCGGATCGACCCGATAGGTCTCGGGGTCGGTCAGCACCGCGAGTTCCTCTTCCAGCCAGGCGGCGCGGCCGGTCTCGGCCAGGCGCTTCTCCAGCACCTCGTAGATCTTGCGCAGATGCGTCACGTCGGCGACGGCGTAGGCCATCTGCGCCGCGCTGAGCGGCCGCCGGCTCCAGTCGGTGAAGCGCGAGGATTTGTCGATCGAGGCGCGCGCGATCTGCCGGACCAGCGTCTCATAGCCGACCTGATCGCCATAACCGCAGACCATCGCCGCGACCTGGGTATCGAAGAACGGCGCCGGCAAAACGCCTGCCTCGATCTGGAAGATTTCGAGATCCTGCCGCGCCGCGTGGAACACCTTCACCACGCCCGGCGCGCGAAAGAGCTCGTAGAGCGGTTCCAGCGACAGTCTGTCCGACAGGGTATCGACCAGCGCCGCGCCCTCGTCGCCCTTGCCGGGCCGCGCCAGCTGCACGAGGCAGAGCTGGGCGTAATAGGTGCGCTCGCGCAGGAACTCGGTATCGACGGTGACGTAAGGCTGATCCGCGCAACTCGCGCAGAACCGTGCCAAGGCGTCGGTTTCGGTGATCAGTTCCACGCGACGGCCCCTCTGGCACAGCCGGGCGCCGCGCCACCAATTCCCGGCCGCGAGCCGGACGAGAGAGCTGAGATAACAGAAGCTTGCAACAGTGTCCCGCGTCTGGCTTTTTGCTGTGTCGCACATCGCCGCCGCCGTGGCAAGCGACAAGCCAAGCCGCGGCGGAGCGGGGATGGCTTCCCCGGCCGGGGTGGAGGGTGATCGCATTCGATGCTTCGCTCTTCAGGGCATGTCGGTTCGGGATTTCCCCGCGCCCGCGCCTTGCCGCCCTGCCAGTGGCAGGGCGCGCGCCCGGAGGAAACCGAAGCGCGCGAGGGGTTCAGATTTCTCCGTAGTTCTCAATCGTGGCGAGTGTGCCCGGCTCAACCGTTGAAAACGGGCGTGCCCCGGCAGTGCACGCCCGTCACGATCTCGCCGACGGTCGATCTCGTGAAGGGAATGCCGCGAAGTGGCGAGCAGTCCGATCCCAACGCGGTCCCCCTGCATGCCGCACTATCCCGTGAGAAGCACCGCCCAACGCGCGCCCTTCACCCCGCTCCCACACGCGCCCTCTTCCCCCTATCGGGCAGGTTCCCCCGCCCCCTGGGGGGCGGGGGGAAGGGGAGAACCGCGCAAGCGGCGCGCGAGGGCCCTGCGCCCGGCACGGGGAGAAAACCAACCGGAGCGCAAAGGCGCTCCGACCGCTTCGCTGAAGTTTCAGGCGATCGCCGCCCCGCTCCCGGCGCACGGCGGGAACTCCCTTCACGATGGGCGTCGACCGTCCTGAAACAGCGCCTCGCCTCAACCGTCCGCCACGCCGAAATAGGGCGTCATCTCGGCCACGATCACCGAATTCTCGGCCAGCGCCCGCTCCATCAGGGCGCGCTCCTCGTCGGGGATTTCGTGGCCCTCGGCCAGTCGCTCGGTCAGCGTGCCATAGCCCGTCACCTCCAGCGGCGCCAGATCGGCGGCCTTCAGCAGCGCGACGGTCTCGCGCACCGCCTCCTCCTCGTCCACCCCGCTGGCATAGCAGAGCAGCCCGGCGCCCGTCGCCCCTTCGGGCAGGCCATCCCCGGCCTTGCGCCCGACCTCGACCAGCAGGGTGAAGACCCGCTGCGTCATCAGTCGCGCAGGAGCTCGTTGATCCCGGTCTTCGACCGCGTGCGCTCGTCCACGCGCTTGACGATGACCGCGCAATAGAGGCTCGGCCCCGGCGTCCCGTCCGGGAACGGCTTGCCGGGCAGCGACCCGGCCACCACCACCGAATAGGGCGGCACCTCGCCATAGAAGATCTCGCCCGTCGCCCGGTCGACGATCTTCGTCGACTGGCCGATGAAGACCCCCATGCCAAGCACCGAGCCCTCGCGGACGATACAGCCCTCGACCACCTCCGAGCGCGCGCCGATGAAGCAATTGTCCTCGATGATCGTCGGCCCAGCCTGCAAGGGCTCCAGCACGCCGCCGATCCCAACCCCGCCCGACAGATGCACATGCTTGCCGATCTGCGCGCAGGAGCCGACGGTCGCCCAGGTGTCGACCATCGTCCCCTCGCCGACATGGGCGCCGACATTGACGAAGCTCGGCATCAGCACCACGCCCGGCGCGACATAGGCCGAGCGGCGGACCACGGCGTTCGGCACGGCGCGAAAGCCAGCCGCCCGCCAATCATGCTCGGTCCAGCCCTCGAACTTCGAATCGACCTTGTCCCACCAGCCGCCGCCCTGCGGCCCGCCCGATTGCGGCGCCATGTCGCGCAGCCGGAAGCCGAGCAGCACCGCCTTCTTCGCCCACTGGTTCACGTGCCAGACGCCGTCCGCCCCGCGCTCGGCGACGCGCAGGGCGCCGGTGTCGAGCGCCTCGAGCGTCGATTCGATCGCCGCCCGCGCGGCGCCGCCGGTGGCGGACGTGATGCTGTCCCGCGCCGCCCAGGCGTCTTCGACGGCGGGCTCGAGCTCGGTCTGGAGATCGGGGGCGAGGGTCATGGTCCGGGCCTTTCGCGCTGGCGGATCGTCGGAAGGGTCTATAGGTCGCCCGGCGCGACGGCGCAATTGGCCCTTGCGCCCCGCCTTGGCGTCGGCCCCCGCGCCCGTATCCCCGCCCGCCTTAACCTCCGGCTAGCCAATAGCCATACGGTTTCCATACGCTTTCCATACGGTTTCCATACGCCATTTTCCCCGCCTTTTCAGCCCACTAACCCGATTTCGCCGTCCCACCCCCCGCGGACCCCGCTTGCACCCCGCCGCGCCCCGTCGGATAGGGTTCGTCAAGGTTTCGCTGACAGTCTGCGACCCGTCCGGAGAGGCCCGATGAACAAGCCGATGGAACCGAAACCGCCCGAACCGAAACCGACCGAACCAGTGCGCCGCTTCCCCGACGCCGCCGAGGATCAGGCGAAATGGGAGCGCACGCCCGACACGCCGCAGACCCTGTCGCCGAGCTACCGCCTCGCCTTCGCCGACCCCGACTTCCTCAAGCGCGAGGAGTTGCGCGCCGTCCGCCTGCAACTCGAACTCCTGAAGCCCGAGCTGGCGATGATCGAGCGCGGCATCGTCTCGACCGTCGTCCTGTTCGGCGGCGCCCGCGTTCCCGACCCCGAGCATCCCGAGCGCGCCCGCGTCCCCGGCCTGCTCTCCCTTGCCCGCTACTACGACGAGGCCCGCGAATTCGCCCGCCTCGTCACGCTGAAATCCCTGGACAGCGACTGCCGCGAGAATGTCATCTGCACCGGCGGCGGTCCCGGCGTGATGGAGGCCGGCAGTCGCGGCGCCAAGGAGGCCGGCGGCTGTTCAATCAGCCTCAATATCGTCCTGCCGCATGAGCAGGTTCCGAACCTCTACGGCACCCCGGAACTCAGCTTCAACTTCCATTATTTCGGTATCCGCAAGATGCATTTCCTGCTGCGGGCCAAGGCGGTGGCGGTTTTTCCCGGCGGATTCGGCACACTCGACGAATTGTTCGAGACGCTGACCCTGATCCAGACCAAGCGCATGGCCGGAATGCCGATCCTGCTGTTCGGAGAAGCCTTCTGGCGCCGGATCATCAATTGGGAGGCTCTTGTCGAGGCCGGCACCATCTCCCCACCCGACACGAGCCTTTTCCGCTTCGTCGAGACGGCGGCCGAGGCGATCGCGCTGATGGACGACTGGCCCGGCCCCACCGGCCTTCCCGACTGACCAGCGGATCGCCCACCCGGTTGCCAGCCGGCCCGCCGCTGGCATAGCCTCGCGACGAACCGGCGCCGAGACGATCCGCGAGACCGGACAACGAGGAACCCCATGACCGACACACCCTTCGGCTTCGACACGCTTCAGATCCACGCCGGCGCCCGGCCGGACCCCGCGACCGGCGCGCGCCAGACGCCGATCTACCAGACCACCGCCTATGTCTTCCGCGACGCCGACCACGCGGCCGCGCTCTTCAACCTCCAGGAGGTCGGCTATATCTATTCCCGCCTGACCAACCCCACCGTCTCGGTGCTGCAGGAACGGATCGCGACGCTGGAGGGCGGGGTCGGCGCCGTCTGCTGCTCCTCGGGCCACGCGGCGCAGCTCATGGCGCTCTTCCCGCTGATGCGCCCCGGCGACAATCTCATCGCCTCGACCCGGCTCTATGGCGGCACCGTCACCCAGTTCAGCCAGACCATCCGCCGCTTCGGCTGGTCCGCGACCTTCGTCGATTTCGACGACCCCGCCGCCATCGCCGCCGCCGCGGACGACCATACCCGCGCCATCTTCTGCGAGAGCGTCTCGAACCCCGGCGGCTATGTCACCGACATCCCCGCCGTGGCCGAGGTGGCGAAGTCGCTCGCCGTACCGCTGATCGTCGACAATACCTCCGCCACGCCCTGGCTCTGCCGCCCGATCGAGATGGGCGCCGACCTCGTGGTGCATTCGACGACGAAATACCTGACCGGCAACGGCACCGTCACCGGCGGCGCGGTGGTCGATTCCGGCCGCTTCGACTGGACGGCGGCGGGCAAGTTCCCGAGCCTCACCGAGCCGGAGCCCGCCTATCACGGCCTGCGGTTCCACGAGACCTTCGGCCCGATGGCCTATACCTTCTTCGGCATCGCCATCGGCCTGCGCGACCTCGGCATGACCATGGCGCCGCAGAGCGCCTTCTACACCCTGCTCGGGCTCGAGACCCTGAGCCTGCGGATGAAGAAGCATGTCGAGAACGCCGAGGCGGTGGCCGCCTGGCTCGAGGCCGATCCGCGGGTCGATTTCGTCACCTACGCCGGCCTCGCCTCCTCGCCCTGGAACGCCCGCGCCAAGCGCCTCTATCCGCGCGGCGCCGGGGCGATCTTCACCTTCGCGGTCAAGGGCGGCTACGAGGCCTGCGTCCGCCTCGTCGATTCGGTCGAGCTCTTCAGCCACGTCGCCAATCTCGGCGACACCCGCTCGCTGATCATCCATTCCGCCTCGACGACCCACCGCCAGTTGAGCGACGCCCAACGCGACGCCGCGGGCGCCGCCTCCAACGTCGTCCGCCTGTCGATCGGCATCGAGGACCCCGCCGACCTGATCCGCGATTTGGACCAGGCCCTGGCCAAGGCGACGGCCTGAAACGGCGCGCCTACTCCAGCCCGAACACCATCTCCACGTCGGCGCCGAGGGTCACCGTGCCTTCGGCGACCGGCGCGGCGGCGGCCATGTCGGCCTTGGCGCGCAGGGGACCCGGCGAGCCCATGGCCGGCGTGTCGCGGATGGTCAGCACCGGGCCGAGGGTCACGCCCGCGGCCTTGGTCAGCAGCTCGGCCTTGGCCCGCGCGTCGGCGATCGCCTGGCTCCGCGCCTGGTCGAGCAGCGGGCGCGGCTCCTCCACCTCGAAGGAAACACCGAAAATCCGGTTCGCCCCCGCCCCGCCCAGCGCATCGATCACCGAGCCGAGGGTCGAGATCTGGCGCACCTTGATCGAGACCATGTTGCTCGCCTGATAGCCGACGATCTTCGGGCTGCCCATCCCACCGTCCGTCGGCTGTTCCCAGACCGGGTCGAGGCTGAGCTGGCTGGTCTGCAGATCGGCGCGCGCGACATTCAGACCTTCGAGCTCGGCGAAGACCTCGGTCATCACGGTGGAATTTTCCTCGAGAGCCTGCGCCGCCGTCGCCGCCTGGGTCTGCACCCCGGCCGAGATGGTGGCGAGATCGGGCGGCGCCAGCACCTCGGCCGAGCCGGACACGGTGATCTGGCGCGCCGGTTCCTCGGCGCTGGCGAACGGGGCGGCGAGGGTGGCGGCGCCGAGGAAAAGAAGGGCGGCGGCGGTCAAACGCAGGGGCATCGCGGGGTCTTCCTCCGGTGGTTCGCGCCAGATCTGCGCCCGCCGCCCGCCGCCGGCAATCGGAAATTTCGTCGGAACGCGTCGTAACGCTAGCTTGGCTCTGACTTTTTCGTTATGCTCGCCTCACAGGTAACACTCGACAAAGATCGGGGCAGGTATGAGCAGTTCATCGTCGCGCAAGCCGGAATTCCGGCTGCTCTTCGGCTATCCATCCATAACACTGGTCGAACACGGCCGGGCCGAGCCGGTCGCCGAGGTCGATCTGGCCGATCCGGCCCTTGCCACGCGGCTTCACGCCCTTGGCGGGACGGTGGCGCGGGCCGGGGCGCGGCTGACCGTCGTCCTGCCCGAGAGCGAGGTCTGGCGCGGCTCGATGGAGCTGCGCGGGACGACGCCGCTCGCCCGCCGGGCCGAGGCGCGCGGCGCCGCGGCGGCGCGCATGGGATCGGCCCCTGGCGAACTCGCCGCCGTGCTCGGCCCGCGCGACGCCTCGGGCCGCACGCCGGTGGTCGCGGTGCGCCGCTCGACGCTGGCTGACACGCGCACCTTCCTCCGTCAGGCCGGGCTGCGGCCCGCCGCGATCGTCGGCGCCGGCGCCTTCCCGGGCTTCGCCGCCCCGCCGCGCCTGACACCGCCGATCTGGCGCGACGTCACCCGCTCCGCCCCGTCCCGGACGCGCCTCGCCGCCGGCGCGGCCGCCGCCTCGGCCGTCCTGCTCGCGCTGACCCTGATGCTCGGCACCGGCGAGCCCGAGGCGACGCTCGCCGCCGCCCCGGCCGCGACCGCCGCGCCGGCCGCGCCGTTCGTCGCGGCCAGCGCGGAGCCCGCCCCCGCCGTCGCGGTCGCAGCGCCCATCGCGCCCGCCATCGTCGCGCCCACCGTCATAGCCGCCGTCGCCCCGCCGCGGCACGCGCCCGCCGCGCGGCAGGTGGCGCAGGCCGCGCCAAAGGCCCCCGCGCCGCTCGGCCCGGTGGTGACCCAAGGCACCCGCGACATGCCGGAACTCGCCGGGCTGAAGCCGACGGACGACCTCTCCGCCGCCCGGATCGCCGCGCGCATCATGCCGGTGGCCGCGCCGCCCCACCGCCCCGGCGCGGCGCCCGTCGCGACCGAAACGGCCGTCGCCCCGGACGGACGGCCCGCGCCGCGCCCCGCCAAGGCCGCCCCGGCGACCGTGGCGAAAGCAACCGCTCCGGTCGTCAAGGGCCTCCGCCCACTGGCGCGCCCGCTCGGCGCGCCGCCGGCCGCGCTCAACGCCGCGATCACCGGCGCGGTCAGCAAGGCCGCGGCCGAGCCGGTTCGCGTCGCCTCGCTCGGCACCGTGACCGACGCGTCGGCGCTGGTCGCCGCCACCGTCGCCGCGTCGGTCGCCGCGCCGGAACCGAGGCCGGTCCGCGCCGCCGCCATCCAGCCGGTGAAGGCCGCGCCGGTGACCGTGCGCGTGACGCCGCGAAAGGCGCCGCTGGCGGCGAAGCCAATGCCGATCGCCGCCAAACCAGTCGCGCCAAAGCCGATCCCCCTCGCGGCGAAGCCGGTCCCGGTGACCACCGTCCCGACCCGCGCGATCGTCGCGGCGAAGCCCGCTCCGGTGCTGAAAGTGGCGGCGCAACGCCCGACCGCGCCGACCATGCGGCAGGCCAGCCTCGCGCCGGTCAAACCCGCGCCGCAGAAGCAGGTCGCCGCCGTCCGGCCGACGGTCGAGAAGGCGGGCCTGTCGCGCGGCAGCGTCTCGCTGCTCGGCGTCTTCGGCGCCAAGGGCGAGCGCCACGCGCTGATCCGCCTGCCGAACGGCAAGGTGAAGCGGGTGCGCGCCGGCGACAATCTGTCGGGCGTAGAGGTCGCCTCGGTCGGCAACGACACCGTCCGCCTGACCGGCGGCGGCCGCGACACCGTGCTGAAGCTCGCGGACTAACGCGCGCGGCGGGGCGCAAGGGCGCCCCGTCCGTCACATGTGGAGCATCTTGCCGTAGGCGTCGAGCACCGCCTCGTGCATCATCTCGCTCAGCGTCGGATGCGGGAAGACGGTGTTCGCCAGCTCCACCTCCGTCGTTTCCAGGGCGCGGCCGATCACATAGCCCTGGATCAGCTCGGTCACCTCGGCCCCGACCATATGCGCGCCGAGTAGCTCGCCGGTCTTCGCATCGAACACGGTCTTGATCATGCCCTCCGGCTCTCCGAGCGCGATCGCCTTGCCGTTGCCGATGAAGGGGAAATGGCCGACCTTCACCTCATAGCCCTGCTCCCGCGCCCTGGCCTCGGTCAGGCCGACGCTGGCCACCTGCGGCTGGCAATAGGTGCAGCCGGCGATGTCGCCGGGCCGGGTCGGATGCGGATGGAGGCCGGCGATCAGTTCGGCGACCATCACCCCCTCGTGCATCGCCTTGTGCGCGAGCCACGGCGGGCCGGCCACGTCGCCGATCGCATAGAGATCGGGCACGCCGGTCCGGCAGTATTCATCCACCACCACATGCGTGCGCTCGACCTTCACCCCCGCCGCCTCGAGGCCGATATCCTCGACATTGCCGACGATGCCGACGGCGGAGATCACCGTGTCGAACTCCCGCGTCTCGACCTTGCCGGCGGCCTCGATATGGGCGACCACCTTGTCGGCCGCGCGATCGAGCGCCTTGACGGTGGTCTTTTCCAGGATCGTCATGCCCTGCTTCTGGAACTGCTTGCGGGCGAAGGCGGAAATCTCCGCGTCCTCGACCGGCAGCACGCGGTCCAGCACCTCGACCACCACGGTCTCGGCGCCGAGCGTGTTGTAGAAGCTCGCGAACTCGATGCCGATCGCGCCGGAGCCGATGACCAGCAGCTTCTTCGGCATATGCGGCGGCACCAGGGCGTGGCGATAGGACCAGACGCGCTTGCCGTCCGCCTCCAGCCCTGGCAGCTCGCGGGCGCGGGCGCCGGTGGCGAGGATGATCGCCTTCGCCTCGACGACGCGCTCGCCGCCGTCCGCGGCGACGGCGATGCGCCCGGCGCCGGCCAGCTTCGCCGCGCCCATCACCACGTCGACCTTGTTCTTCTTCATCAGGAAGCCGACGCCGGAATTCAGCTGCTTCGCGATGCCGCGCGACCTTTTCACCACCGCGTCGATGTCGAATCCGATATTGTCCGCGCTCAGGCCGAACTCCTTCGCCCGGTGCATGAGATGGAACACCTCGGCGCTGCGCAGCAGCGCCTTGGTCGGGATGCAGCCCCAGTTGAGGCAAATGCCGCCCAAGTTCTCGCGCTCGATGATCGCGACGCTCTTGCCGAGCTGCGCCGCGCGGATCGCGGCGACATAGCCGCCCGGGCCGCTGCCGATGATCGCCACGTCATAGGTCTTGCCAGCCATGCGCCTCGTCCCCGGAAAATGCGTCGCCTTCGCCCGCTGTTAGCCGATTTGCCCCGACCCGGCCAGAGCGGCGGGGTCGGGAGCCGGGCGGGATTTCAACCCGCCGCCTGCTCGTAGGCGAGGCGGTAGCCGCCGGCTTCGAGGAACGCCGCCTCCCCCGGCGTCGTGCGACGCCCAAGCGCGGCGTTGCGGTAGGGGAAGCGGCCGAACTGGCGGATGATGGCACGATGCGCCCGGGAATGCCGGATCTGCTCGGCGTCGCCGGCGCTCAGCAGGGTCAGGCGCATGGCCTTTTCCTGGTTGGCGACCGATTCCGAATGCGTGAACGGCAGGTAGAAGAACACGCGCTCGCGCGGCTCCACGGCGCGATCGAACCCCTTGCGGATCGCGCGCGTGGCAATGGCGAGCGCCTTGTCATCGCTGGCGAAGGAGCGACCGTCGCCCCGGAACATGTTCCGCGGGAACTGGTCGAGCAGGATGAGCAGTGCGAGGCAGGAGCGCGGCGCGCAGCTCCAGCAATCGAGCTCTCCGCGCCGCGCGCGCTCCCACGTCGAGGCGAAACGCTCGCGGATTTGCGCGTCGAGGCCGTCGGTTGGTTCGAACCAGCCCTTTTCACCAACTTGGTCGAGCCAGAAATCGAGGATCTCCTCGGCCGCCTGGTCCATTTCCATCCCTTCCTCTTTTAATCCGCGCGTGGATCATGCCCGCGCGGCTCCTTGCGAAACTCCGGAGTCGGCCGGTCCGGCCGACCAGTCGATGGCGACGCCCTGCGCCACTTCGAGCGCCACCGGCGAAGCCTGGGGCAACACGGGCGCGTAGGCCCGGCCGGTCCGCCACGACGGCCGCCGCCACATGCGATAGGCGCCATAACCCGCGACCAGCCCGAACAGCCCCGCCATATAGAGAAAATAGGTATCCGCCCCGAAGCGCGTCATCAGCCATCCGATCACAAAAGGGCCAGAGATCGCGCCGAGCCCGTTGATGAACAGCAGCCCGCCCGAAGCGGCCGGCATGTCGGCGGTATCGAGAAAGTCGTTGGTATAGGCGATCAGCAGCGCATAGAGCGGATTGGCGATCCCACCCACCAGGAAGCCGCCGATCAGCAGCGGCGCGCCGCTGGCCGGCAGGAAGAAGAAGAGACAGCTCGCGACCGCGCCGACCGCCGTCATGCCGATGATCAGCAGGCGCCGGTCGATCCGGTCCGAGACCCAGCCGATGGGGAACTGGCAGACGAGCCCGCCGAGATAGATCGCGGCGACGAAGCCGGCGATCTGGCCGACATCGAGCCCCTTCTGCGTGCCGAAGACCGACGCCATGCTGAAGATCGCCGCGTAAATGCCGCCGAGGGCGAAGGTGCCGACGCAGCCGAGCGGCGAGATCGCAAAGAGCTGGCGCAGCGTCATCGGCTTCGTCGTCAGATAGGCGGGCGCCGTGGTGACGGTCAGCAGGATCGGCGCGAAGGACACCGAAACCAGCACCGACATCACGATGAACAGCGAATATCCGGCGGGATCGGCCATGTTCAGCAGAGCCTGCGCCGAGATGATGCCGACCATCTGCACGATCATGTAGAGCGACAGCGCCTGACCCCGGGTCTCGTTGGTCGCCGCCTCGTTCAGCCAGCTTTCGGCGACGACATAGATCCCGGCGAAACAGAAGCCGATCACGAAGCGCATCGCGACCCAGAGCGGCGGGCTCGGGTCGAGCGCGTAGAGGATGAAGGCGGCCGAGACCAGCGAGGCGAGCGCCGAGAAGACGCGCACATGTCCAACCCGCCGGATCATCGCCGCGATCCTCCGGGTGCCGACCAGGAATCCGAGGTAATAGCCGCTCATCACCCAGGCCATGGTGGTGGCGTCGTAGCCCTCGATCGCACCGCGAATGCCGAGGAGCGTCCCCTGCAGTCCGTTTCCGACCATCAGGAACATCATGCCGAGCAGCAGGGCCCACGAATTTTTCAGGACGAGCAGCATCGCAATCCAGATTTCCGGCTTCGAGCATCCGACGCGCGATGCGCGCCGAACCGCTCAGCCGCGACATCATAGAGCCATTTCAGCCGCCTGGCAGAAGAAGTGAGCCGTCGCCATAGGAAAAGAAGCGATAGCGCTCGGCGATCGCATGGGCATAGATCGCCCGGATCCGCTCCACGCCCATCAGCGCCGAGACGAGCATCATCAGCGTCGATTTCGGCAGGTGGAAGTTGGTCATCAGCCCGTCGGTCACCCGAAACTGGTAGCCGGGGCGGATGAAGATCGCCGTCTCGCCGCGCCAGGGCGCGATCGCGCCGCCGGCGGCGGCGGTTTCCAGCACGCGGAGCGCGGTGGTGCCGACCGGGATCACCCGGCCGCCCGCGGCGCGCGCGGCGGCGACCGCTTCCGCCGCCTCGGCGTCGATTTCGCCCCATTCGGAATGCATGCGGTGTTCGTCGAGATTCTCGACCTTGACGGGCAGGAAGGTGCCGGCGCCGACATGCAGCGTCACCTTCGCACGCCGCACGCCGCGCGCCTCCAGCGCGGCCAGCAGGCCCGCGTCGAAATGCAGCGCCGCCGTCGGCGCGGCCACGGCGCCGGGCCGCGTGGCGAAGACCGCCTGGTAGTCGTCGCGGTCCCGCGCGTCCGGCGCCCGCCGCGCCGCGATATAGGGCGGCAGCGGCGTCTCGCCGACAGCCGACAGCGCCGCCTCGAGCGCCGCGCCCTGGCGATCGAAGGCGAGCAGGACTTCGGCGCCGTCCTTGTCCCGCACCTCCGCCGACAGGTCGGGCCCGAAGGCGATCCGGTCACCAAGCGCCAGCCGCTTGCCCGGCCGGGCCAGCGCGCGCCAGAGGCCGTCGCCGGTCCAGGAGATCAGCGTCGCCTCGATCCGCGCCGCCCCGCCGCCCGGCCGCGCGCGGGTTCCGGTCAGCCGCGCCGGGATCACCCTGGTATCGTTCAGCACCAGCAGGTCTCCCGGCCGCAGCCAGGACCCGAGATCCGCCACGGTGGAATCCGCGATGCGCGCCGGCCCGGCGACCAGCAGCCGCGAGGCCGGGCGCGGGCGCGCGGGGCGCAGCGCAATCAGCTCCTCCGGCAGGGTGAAATCGAAATCGGCGAGACGCATGGCTTGTCCTTCGGTCGCCGCCGTATAGTTTGCCGCCGTATAGTTTGCCCTCGTATAGTTTGACCGGGGGCGGGCCACAACGCCCCCAGCCGGAGGAACCCATGACGGATCAACCCACCGCGGCCGAGGTTGGCGCCCCGGCGCCGGCCATCACCCTGCCCCGCGACGGCGGCGGCGAGGTCTCATTGTCCGACTTCCTCGGGAAGCGGGTGGTGGTCTATTTCTACCCGCGCGACGACACGCCGGGATGCACCACCGAGGCCTCCGAATTCTCGGCCGAACTGCCCGCCTTCGCGGCCGCCGAGACCGTGGTGATCGGCATCTCCAAAGACAGCGTGAAGAGCCACGACAAGTTTCGCGACAAGCACAAGCTCGGGGTCATCCTGTTGTCCGACGAGACGGGCGACGTCGCCGAGCGCTACGGCGTCTGGGGCGAGAAATCGATGTATGGCAAGACATTCATGGGGATCGAGCGGAGCACATTCCTGATCGGGCCGGACGGCCGGATCGCCCGGATTTGGCGAAAGGTGAAGGTCGGCGGCCATGTCGCGGAAGTCCTCGCCGCCGCCCGGGCAACCTGAGCCACGGGGCCGAATTGACCGAGCGATGCCCGCGCCGCCCGTTCCGCGATAGTCACTTTGCCGTTGGATCGTAGCGCGATCATGCGGGCAGCGTCGCGATTTATGCCCTTGTCTCAAAGGACTATCGCGCCCAGCTCTCAATCGACCTTCGCCGGGTAGCTCGGATTCCGGCGAAGATCCGCCGACACTCCCACGCCGGCCCGAGTTTCGCCTTCCTCGCATTGCCATTGCCGAGCCGGTTTTTTACTAAGAACCGTCGAGGGGGCTTCGCCCTATAAGGTGAAACAGCCAAGGGGTGTGGGAATGGGGAGCCTTCGGCGCCGGATAAACTGTGTCTTGTCGGGAGTTTTCCCTGAGAAGAGGTTGTTTATTCAAACAGACGGCGCCACGCGCTACTTCCGGATCTCTCCCCTCTCCCAACTGATGATTGGCACGACCGCGCTCGCGGCCGCTGGCTGGATGGCGGTGGCGACGGCGAGCGTGGTCTCGGACTTCGTGGCGACCGACGCGCGCGGCGGCGCGGCCGTCGAGTTGCGCGAGGCCTACCAGGCCCGGCTCGACGAACTCGCCGCCGAGCGGGACAAGCGGGCGGCCGAGGCGCATTCGGCGCAGGGCCGCTTCCAACTCGCCATGGATCAGGTCAGCCGCCAGCAGACCGACCTGCTGGCCGCGGTGGAGGAGCGCCGCGAGCTTTCGACCGCGCTCGACCTAATGCGCGACCGGCTGCGCGGCGTGGTGGCGCAACGCGACAGCGCCAACTCGAAGCTGATGGCCGAGACCCAGGCCGGCGACACCGGCGAGGATCTCGAGGACACGCTGCGCGCGGTTTCCGACACGCTGAACGACGTCGCCGGCGCGCGTGATCTGGCCGAGGCGGAACGCGCCAAGCTGGCGGAACAGGTGGCCGACCTGCGGCTGCGGGCCGAGGTCAACAGCCGGCGCCAGGCCGAGATGATGGACCAGATCGACCAGGCGGTGGTCATGTCCCTCGGCCCGATGCAAAAGGTGTTCGCAGAAGCGAACGTCGATCTCGACAGCCTGCTCGCCAAGGTGCGGGCGGACTATTCCGGCGAAGGCGGCCCGCTCGGCGCGGCGGTGATGTCGAGCCGCAACTATGACGACGGCGCGACCAGCCGGTTCGACACGATGATGGTCAATATCGACCGGATGAACCTGATGCGGATCGCCGCCGGCAAGGTGCCGCTCGCCGTGCCGGTGCATGACATCTTCCGGGCGTCGATTTCGCGGCGCCGAAGGGTACGCCGATCCTCGCCACCGCCGATGGCGTGGTGGTCGCGGCGGAACGGGAAAGCGGCTATGGCAACGTGGTCCGTATCCGCCACGAGCTTGGATTTGAGACAGTTTACGCACACCAGAGCAAGATCAAGGTCAGGGTGGGACAACGGGTCTCGCGTGGCGAACAGATCGGTGATATGGGGTCGACGGGGCGCAGCACAGGGGTCCATCTTCACTACGAGGTTCATGTGAACGGAACAGCCGTCGATCCCATGACCTTTCTGGAGGCTGCAAAGGATGTTTTCTAAGTCCCGCAACGATACCGTTCCCCAGCCCGCGCCCTTGGCCGAAGTGCCCGCGGCAACTCCCGCCCCCATCGCCTCGGAATTGCGGACCGCGCCGTCGTCTCCAGTACCGAGCAAGCCGAAGCCGCCGGCCTCGGTGCTGTCCTCCGACATCACGATCACCGGCAATGTCCGGTCCAGCGGCGACATCCAGGTCGAGGGCACGATCGAGGGCGACATCCGCGCCCAGATGCTGATCGTCGGCGAGGGCGCCACGGTCAAGGGCGAGGTCGTCGCCGAGGACGTGGTGGTGCATGGCCGCGTGATCGGCCGTCTGCGCGGCCTCAAGGTCCGGCTCAGCAACACCGCCCGCGTCGAGGGCGACATCGTCCACAAGACGATCGCGATCGAGAGCGGCGCGCATTTCGAAGGTTCGGTGCAGCGTCAGGACGACCCGCTGTCGCAGGGCGGCAACCAGCCCGCCCGCCTGTCCGCGCCCGCCCCTGCCCCGGCCCGCGTGGTCCAGCCGGCGGAATAGGCTTTTTCTCCAGATTTTGAAACGGGCCGGACCATCGTCCGGCCCGTTTTCGTTTCTCCGCCTCAGCCGGCGAACTCGCCGGCGAGGGCGGCGTCGATCAGCGCGATGGTCTCCGGCACGCCATAGAGCGCGACGAAGCCGCCGAACCGCGGCCCCTGCTCGGCGCCGAGCAGGACCTCGTAGAGGGCGCCGAACCAGGCGCGCAGCGGGTCGAAGCCGTGATCCTTGCCGACCGCGAAAACCATGTCCTGCAGCGCCTCCGCCTCGGCGGGGCCGTCCCAGGCCGCCAACCGGTCGCGCAGGTCGGCCAGCGCCGCCGCCTCGCGCGGATCGGCGGCGCGATAGACCTTGGCCGGCGCCACGAAATCCTCGAAGTAACGGACCGCGTGGCCGGCGGCGGCGTCGAGGCCGGGATGCGTCTCGGGGCTCGCCCCGGGCGCGTAGCGGCGGATGAAGCCCCAGAGCACGGCCTTGTCATGGGCGTTGGCCGCGCTCGCCAGATTGAGCAGCATGGGGAAGGACACCACCATGTCGCTGGCCGGCGGCCGCCCCTGATGGATGTGCCAGACCGGGTTCGCCAGCCGCTGGCCGGCGTCCTGTCCGGGAAAGGCGCGCAGCTGCTGGTGGTATTCGTCGACCGCCTTCGGGATCACGTCGAAATACATCCGCTTCGCGGTCTTCGGCTTCTGATACATGAAATAGGACAGGCTCTCGGTCGAGGCATAGGTCAGCCATTCGTCGATGGTCAGGCCATTGCCCTTCGACTTCGAGATCTTCTCGGCCTTCTCGTCGAGGAACAGCTCATAGACGAAATGCTCCGGCTTCCTGCCGCCGAGGATTTCGCAGATCGAATCGTAGATCGGCGTATTGGTCGAATGGTCCTTGCCGTACATCTCGAAATCGACGCCGAGCGCCGCCCAGCGGGCGCCGAAATCCGGCTTCCATTGCAGCTTCACCTGGCCGCCGGTCACCGGCAGGGTGGTCTCGGTCCCGTCCTCGTCGTCGAAGGTGATGGTCCCGGCCCTGGCGTTCACCTCGCGCAGCGGCACATAGAGCACGCGCCCCGTGGTCGGCGAGATCGGCAGGAAGATCGAGTAGGTCTTCTGGCGCTCCTCGCGCAGGCTGGCGAGCATCACCTCCATGATCGCGTCGTAGCGTTCGGCGGCGCGAAGCAGCGTCTCGTCGAACCGGCCGGAGCGGTAGAAGTCGGTCGCGCTCTCGAACTCGTAGGAAAAGCCGAAGGTGTCGAGGAACCGCCGCAGCATGGCGTTGTTGTGGGCGCCGAAGCTGTCGTATTCGCCGAAGGGATCGGGAACGCTCGTCAGCGGGCGCTGCAGGTTCGCCCGCAGCATCTCCTGGTTCGGCACGTTCTCCGGCACCTTGCGCATGCCGTCGAGATCGTCCGAGAAGCAGATGAGCCGGGTCGGAATGTCGGAGATGAGCTCGAAGGCGCGGCGGATCATCGTGGTCCGTGCCACCTCGCCGAAAGTGCCGATATGCGGCAGGCCGGAGGGGCCGTAGCCCGTCTCGAACAGCACATATCCCTTGGCCGGCGGCGCCTTCGCATAGCGTTTGGCGAGCTTGCGCGCCTCCTCGAACGGCCAAGCCTTCGATTCAAGCGCCAGCGCGCGCAACTCGTCCATGTCGTGATCCATTCCGTTCCGAACCCGGGGTTATCCGAGTTCGGCGCTTCCTATTGCCCGCCCGCGCGCGGGTCAATACAAGCGGTCGGGTCGCCGCCGAAGCCGGCATGGACCCAATTCGTCGCGGGCCCGCTCCCGTTCGAGGATCGCATGAACGATTTCACCCCCCCGTCCTTTTCCAGCCAGGACGCGCTCGTCGCGGTGATGATCGCCGTTTCGGCTTCCGACGAGAACATGACGACGATGGAGCTGCTGTCGATCAGCCGCATGGTGGATACGCTGCCGATCTTCGAGGATTATGATCGGGATCGGATGCGGCTGGTGGCGCAGACGGTGTTCGACCTCTTTACCGAGGAGGACGGGCTGGACGCGCTGTTCGGGCTGGTGCGCGAGGCCCTGCCGCCGGCGCTGCAGGAGACGGCCTACGCGCTCGCCTGCGACGTGGCGGCGGCCGACGGGCATCCGTTCCAGGCGGAACTGCGGTTCCTGCTGGAGCTGCGCCACGAGATGAATATCGAGCGGCTGACCGCCGCCGCGATCGAGGTCGGCAGCCGCGCCCGCCACCGCCGCCTGCCCCGCGAGGAGTAGCGCGACGGCCTCAGGCCCGGTCAGCGCTGCGCGACGCGGGTGGCGGAGCGGTAGAAGGAATGGTGGCCGATCTTCGCCGTGCGGGTCATGCGGCCGGCCCAGTCGGGGCGGACGAAGGCGGCGTGGAAATGCGTGGCGCCGTCGGTGACGGTTCGGGCGCGTCCGGCGAGCATCAGCGTCGCGATCTTCTCGGACCGCTCGCGCGAGACGCGGCTGACCATCGTGTCGGACCGGCCGTCGCAGGCGTAGGAGAACTGGCAGCCGCGGCCGTTCGAGCCCTGGCGGGTCACGCCGCAGACGGTCTTGGGATAGCGGCGGTCATCGACCCGGTTCAGCACGACCTCGGCCACCGCGATCTGGCCGGCCAGCGGCTCGCCGCGGGATTCGAAATAGATGGCCTCGGCCAGACATTGCCACTGCGCCCCGCCCTGCGCCAGCGGCAGCGCGTCGATCGCCGCGAGGTCCAGCGGGCGGGTGCCGGCGGCGGCCAGCTTGACCGCCGCGCCGGGATCGACGTTGCGGGCGCCGACCGTGACGGCGGCGTCGTCGATCGAAGCATCGTCGACCGCCGGGCGGCCCTTGGCGGCCTGGGACAGCGCCGCGAGGCGCGCGGCGCCGGCCTTGAAGGTGGCGCGCTCCTGCCCCATCGCCTGGGCGACCGAGGTGACGGAGAGGCGCGATTTCGGCGCGCTCTCGGCGGAGGCGGGAGCGGAGACGAGGAGAAGCGAGAACACGCAGGACGCGATCAGGCCGAGCGGGCGGAAGGTCAGTCTGGCGTTGCCGTTCATCGGGCTTTCCGTTCTTTGGGCCGAGCACTGTTCGGCCAGCGTCATGTTGCACTGCACAAGTCAAACGTTAACGGCGTTTGTGTGACAGACGCGGGGACGGAAAGTCCAGTTTTTACAAAGTATAAGCGGAAAGCCGCCAATCGCGGCGGCTCAATCGACGCGTGTGACTGCGAGAAATCCGCGACGATTCAGATATTTTCAAGACTCTGGTGAAGCGCCTGGCGGGCGACCCTGGACAGGCGCGCGACGGCGGCGAACGGGCTCTCCGCCGGCAGGCCGCGGGGAGCGAGGGCGGCGAGGCCCTCGCGGCCGAACGATTCGACCAGCCGGCTCTCGGCCCAGGCGCGGCCCTGCGCGGCCCGGCGCGCCGCCGGATCGGCGCCGGTCGCCGGGTCGCCGGCGCGCTCGGCGATGATCGCCAGGGCCTCGTCCAGTCCCTCGCCGGTCACGGCGGAGACGATGGCGACGGCGGCCGCCGGGCGATCCTCGGCGGCGAGCGACAGCGCGCCCTTGACGTCGGACGCCGCGCGGCGCGCCGGGGCGCCGGTGTCGCCCTTGGTCACCAGCACCACGTCGGGGATCTCCATGACCCCCGCCTTCATGAACTGCAGCGCGTCGCCGGAGCCCGGCTGCGCGCAGAAAACCACCAGATCGGCGCAGTCGGTGATCTCCATCTCGGACTGGCCGACGCCGACCGTCTCGACGATCACCCAGTCGAAACAGGCGCGCATCAGGATCGAGGCCGGAAAGGTCAGATCCGCGAGCCCGCCGAGCCGCCGCCGCGCCGCCATCGAACGCACAAAAACTCCGGTATCGTCCGGATCGGTTTCGATCCGCGTCCTGTCGCCGAGGAGCGCGCCGCCCGATCGCCGCGAGGAAGGGTCGACGGCGATCACCCCGACCCGCGTGCCCCGCGCACGAAGACGGGCGAGCATCGCATTGATGAGTGTAGATTTCCCTACCCCCGGCGGCCCGGTCAGCCCGAGCACCAGCCCGCCCGGCGCGGCGAAGGCGGCGTCGAGCAGGGCGACGAGGCCGGGATCCTCCGGTGCCGTCTCCAGCGCCGAGAGCGCGCGGGCAAGCGCGGCCTTGCCCCCCGCCCGGAGCGCGCCGAGGTCCGACGGCGGCGGCTTCATGCCGATTGATCCATCCCGGCGGCCCCGGCCGACAGCAGCGTCGCCTGCGCCGCGGCGAGCCGGGCGATCGGCACCCGGAAGGGCGAACAGGAGACGTAGTCGAAACCCGCTACCTTGCAGAAGCGAACGGACGAGGGATCGCCGCCATGCTCGCCGCAGAGGCCGAGGGTCAGGGAGGGATTGCGCGCCCTGCCCCGCTTGGCAGCGATCAGCATCAGCTCGCCGACGCCCTCGACATCCAGCGAATGGAACGGATCCTCGGGAAAGACGCCCTGGTTGACGTAATCGCGCATGAAACGCCCCGAATCGTCGCGGGAGAGGCCGTAGGTCATCTGGGTGAGGTCGTTGGTGCCGAAGCTGAGGAAGGCGCTGGAGGCGGCGAGGTCGCCGGCGCGCAGCGCGGCGCGCGGCGTTTCGACCATGACGCCGAGGCGGTAGGGCAGCTCGATCCCCTGTTCTTGCTGCACCGCGGCGGCGATGGCATCGACCCGGACCTTGACCAGCTCGACCTCGCGCGTGGCGGAGACGAGCGGGATCATCACCTCGGGCACCACCGGCGCGCCGCCGTCGCGATTGACCGCGATCGCCGCCTCGAAGATGGCGCGGGCCTGCATGTCGTAGATCTCGGGCATGGTGACGCCGAGCCGCACGCCGCGCTTGCCGAGCATCGGATTGACCTCGGCCAGTTCGGCGGCGCGGGCCATCACCTGTTCGACCGGGATTTCCATCGCCTCGGCGAGTTCCCGCATCTCCTCGGGGCTGTTCGGCAGGAATTCGTGCAAAGGCGGGTCGAGAAGCCGGATCGTCACCGGCATGCCGCGCATGATGCCGAAGATTTCGGCGAAATCGGCGCGCTGCATCGGCAGGAGCAGGTCGAGCGCGGCCTTTCGCTCCGCCACGGTGTCGGCGAGGATCATCTCGCGCATCACGGTCAGGCGGGCGGCGTCGAAGAACATATGCTCGGTGCGGCAGAGGCCGAGGCCGTCGGCGCGGAAGTCGCGGGCGGCGCGGGCGTCGTCGGGCGTGTCGGCATTGGCGCGGACGCCGAGATCGCGGGCGCCGTCGGCCCATTCCAGCAATTCGGCGAAGGCGCCGCCGAGTTCCGGCGCCACCATCTTGGGCGCGCCGGACAGCACCTCGCCCCGTGTGCCGTCGACGGTAATCATCGCGCCTTCGTGCAGGACGCGGCTGTCGGGCGTGGTCAGCGTGCGCTTTACCGGGTCGAGGCGCAGGTCCGCCGCGCCGACCACGCAAGGCAGGCCGAGGCCGCGGGCGATGACGGCCGCGTGGCTGGTCATGCCGCCGCGGATGGTCAGCACGCCGGCGGCGGCGTGCATGCCGCGGATGTCCTCGGGGCCGGTTTCGGAGCGGACGAGGATGGTCGGCTCGCCATGGGCGGCGGCGAGCTGCGCCGCCTCGGCGCTGAAGACGACGCGGCCGGTCGCGGCGCCGGGACTGGCGGCGAGGCCGCTGGCGCAGACGTCGCGGGGCGCGGAGGGGTCGATCTGCGGATGCAGATGCTCGATCAGGTTGCGCGGCTCGACCCGCAGCAGCGCCTCTTCACGGGTGATGGCGCCGCGGTTGGCGAGATCGACGGCGATCCGCACCGAGGCACGGGCGCCGCGGCGGGCGGGTGCCGCGTCGACGATGGCGGCGCGGCCGTTTTCGAGCACGAATTCAAGCTGATAGGCGTCTCCGAGCCCCATGGCGGCGCGTTCGGCCAGGAACTTCAGCGTCGCCAGCGCCTCGGGCGCCATTTCCTCGAGCGAGGGCTCGGTCTCGCGCGCCTCGAGCCGGGCCATGACGGTCAGGGCGCGGTGGCGGCGGGCGCCGGGGCCGGTGACCACCCGTTGGCCGCGCGGCACGAAGGCGCCGAGGCAGGTGGGGGCGCCGGTGCGATTGTCGACGGTGCGCAGGTGGCCGGCGCCGCTGACCCCGGGGGCCAGGGCGAGAGCCAGATCCTGCGCGATGAGACCGAGGCCCGCGTCGGCGGGCGCGCCCTTCGCCGTGCGCAGGATGCGGGCCGAGGGCGAGTTCCAGGCGCGGGCCAGCGCGCGGGCGGCGCCTTCCAGCTGGTCGCGGGGGTCCTGCGGAAACGGCGCCTCGGCTTCCTCTTCGAACAGGGCCAGCATCTCGGCGAGGAGGGCGTCGAGCGCGGCGGGATCATCGACGCTGGCCGGTCCGCCGGCCGCCTTGTGGGCGCGCGACAGGGCTTCGAATCCTTCGGGATCAAGGCCATGGACGGCATGGGCATAGGTGGGGATCAGCCGGCGATAGAGCTCGCGGGCCGGCGCGGGACCGATCGCCGCGGACAGCGCCGGCAGGGTGGAATTGGTGACGCCGAGGTTCAGGATCGCGCTCGGCCCGCCCCATTCGCGCAGTTCCGGGCTGCAACGCAGGCTGAAGAGGCGGCCGGGGATGGCGATCAGCGGCAGTTCCGGCATGGGGCCGCCGTCGGCCAGGGCGCGGACGCATTCGAAGGAGAGCGCCACGCCCGGCGGCACCGGCAGGCCAAGCGCCATCATCTCGGCGAGGCGGGTGGCGCGGGCGCCGTGGACGCCGACGCGCACCCTTCGGCCCGCATCAAGGCTGATGACGGCGTCGGGCGGCAGCCGGGCGATATCCTGCGGTTTCATTGCGCTGCAACATAGCCGGGAATCGTGAAACGGCAAAGGAAAACGTCACGGAAGCGTCATGACGGCCGGTGGCGGCGAGAAACGGGGCAACGGGCTGAAAACGCTTGGACTTTTCGATGCACAACGCATGCGGAACCCATGCGCAAACCATGCGCATGATTTCGTGCTTTGGTCGCGGTCGGGGCCGCGGTCGCCCTTAACCCTCGATCGCGGAGAACAGGGCGACGCGGTTCATCACCGACCGGACGCGGTGGAGCAGGCAGAGCCGGTTCCGCCGCACCATGGCGTTCGGCGCGTTGACGATGGTCGCCTCGAAGAAGGCGTCGATCGGCGCGCGCAGGGTGGCGAGCGCCGTCATCGCGGCGGCGAAATCCTCCGCTTCGAGCGCGGGGGCCAGCGCCGCCTCCGCCACGTCCAGCGCGTCGAACAGCGCGCCCTCGGCCGGCGTCTCGGCGAGGCGCGGTTCGGGCGGGAGAGAATACTCGACGCCGTCCTTCTTCTCCTCGGCTGTGAGGATGTTCACCGCGCGCTTGTAGCCGGCGAGCAGGTTGGCGCCGTCGCGGGTCTTGAGGAAGGCGTTGAGCGCGCGGGCTCGGGCGACGAGAAGAGTAAGGTCGTCGTTGCCTGGCATGGCGAGGCAGGCGTCGATGACATCGTGGCGGATGCCTTGGTCGCGAAGGTGGACCTTGAGGCGATCCTTAAGAAAGGCAACCAAGTCTTCGGATATCTCCTCAAACCTCTGCCACTCAATTTGTTGATCGACAACCCACTCACCACTCTCATTTTCGCCAGAACCTGTCTCAGTTAAGAGGCGATCAAATATTTTAGGTCGGTCCTTCAGGAATGTCCCGGTTCCGGTTACATCACTGTATTGGACAGGCAATCGAATTGAGCCGTCAAACCACTTCTCAAATATATCGGGAAGTCGCAGGGAAATTCCGTTTTGCAGCAGCAACCGCACTAGCCCGAGCCCCGCGCGACGAAGTGCAAAAGGATCCTTCGAGCCGGTCGGCTTTTCATCAATGGCCCAGAAACTCATGAGCATATCAATCTTGTCGGCAAGCGAGACTGAGACGGAGACAGGCGCCGTCGGGACTGCGTCAGACGGACCAAGTGGGGAATAGTGTTCAGGGGCGGTCCGAGCGACAGCCGCGTCTTCGCCTGCTCGTTCGGCGTAGTATTTGCCCATGATGCCCTGGAGTTCGGGGAACTCGTAGACCATCTGGCTGGCTAGATCGGCTTTAGCGAGTTTAGCGGCCCGTTCGGTGAGGTTCGGCTCCGCGCCGACGAGGGGGGCGATTTCGCGGGAAAGCGTGGCAATCCGCGCAATACGGTCGCTTTGCGTGCCGAGTTTGTTGTGGAAGGTCACGGCGTCGAGTTTCGCGGCCATCTCGGACAGCGGCGTCCGGAGGTCGTTTTCCCAGAAGAATTTCGCGTCCGACAGGCGGGCGGCGAGCACCTTGGCGTTGCCCTTGAGCACGGTGGCGCCGTCGTCGGCGGTTTCGCGGTTGGCGACGGTGACGAAGCCCTCGATGCGGCCGGTGGCGGGGGCGCGGACCGAGAGGAATTTCTGGTGCTCGCGCATCGAGGTGCGCAGCACCTCGGGCGGCAGGTCGAGGAAGCGGTCCTCGATCGCGCCCATCAGCACCACGGGCCATTCGACGAGGCCGGCGATCTCGGCGAGGAGGCCGGCGTCCTCCACCACCTCCAGCCCGCGGGCGAAGGCGAGTTGCGCGGCGTCGTGGGCGATCTTCTCCGCCCGCTCGGCCGGGTCGAGAAGGACGAAGGCGCGGCGCAGCTTGGTCTCGTAATCCTCGAAGCCGGTGACGGAGAAGGCATCGGGCGCCATGAAGCGATGGCCGCGGGTGGTGGCGCCCGCTTCGATGCCGTCGATCGTGAAGGGCACGACCTCGGCCCCCGCCTCGGTGCTGAGGAGGCAGAGAATGGAATGCAGGGGCCGTACCCAGCGCAGGGAGCCGGTGCCCCAGCGCATGGATTTCGGCCAGGGGAAGGCGCGGACGGTTTCGGTCACCGTCTCGGCCACGATCTCCGCCGCCGGGCGGCCGGGGCGCGAGACGAGGGCGAAGAGGGCGCTGGCCTTCTTGTCGGGGCGGATCTCGATCTCGACGCCGGGGATATGGGCGTGGCCGGCGCCAAGGAAATGCGCCACCTGCTCCGGCGTGGCGCCGAGCCCGCGCAGGAAGCCCTCGACCGCCTTCGGCGGCGCGTCGGCGCGGGGGCCCTTGCGCTCTTCCCGCTGGGCCGGGGAATGGTCGGTCAGCCCCTCGATCGCCAGCGTCAGGCGGCGCGGCGTGGCGAAGGCGGCGGCGTGGGCATAGGTGAGGCCGCGCGCGACGAGGCCGTCGGTGACGAGGCGGCGCAGGTCGTCGGCGGCGCGGGCCTGCATCCGGGCCGGGATTTCCTCGGAGAAGAGTTCGAGCAGGAGATCGGGCATGGGGCTCGCTCAGGGAGTGAAGAGGTTGAGATAGCCCTGGGTGACGAGCGCGTTCGCGATGTCGACGAAGAGGGCGGAGAGCAGCGGAATGACGATGAAGGCGGCCTGACAGGCGCCATGGCGCTTCGTCACGGCGGTCATGGTGGCGATCGCCGTCGGAGTGGCGCCGATGACGAAGCTGGCATAGCCCGACGAGATGACGGCGGCCTGATAGTCGCGGCCGAGCAGGCGGAAGACGAGGAAGAGGGCCACGAGCATGGCGATCAGCGTCTGGATGGCGAGCACGATGAGGATGGTGCCGGCCATGCCGCCGAGCTGCCAGAGGCGCAGCGACATCAGCGAGACCGAGAGAAAGACGCCGAGGGCGAATTCGGAGACGAGCGACAGGGTCGGCGTATGCGACACCGGTTTGATGAAGGGCACCAGCGGGATGAGGTTGCCGACGAGCATCCCCATCAGCAGGCAGGGCACGAAGAGCGGCAGGTTGAGCCCGAAGCCCGCGATGGCGCGCTGGACGAAGAAGCCGAGGATCATGCAGAGAAACAGGAAGAGCAGCGTCCGCATCAGCGCGTTGCGGGTGATCTCGCCGGTGGCGTAATCGTCGGCGACGCCGATGGCGCCGACCTCGGTCTCGGTGGAGACGAGCTTGAAGCGCTTGATGAGGCCGCTGGCCATCGGGCCGCCGATGACGCTGGCGACGACGAGGGCGAGGGTCGCCATGGCGATCCCGACCTCGGGCGCCGCGTCGAGGCCGCGGGCCTGAAGTTCCGGCGTCCAGGCGATGACGGTGCCGTGGCCACCGAGCAGCGCGGTCGAGCCGAAGACCGCGCCCATGCCCATCGGCAGCCCGGCGATCCAGGCGCCGAGCCCGCCGACCAGCATCTGCAGGAGCAGCAGGATCGAGGTGACGCCGACGAGGATCGCCAGCGGCTTGCCGCCCCGGATGAGGTCGCCGAGCCGCGCGTTGAGGCCGATGCCGGTGAAGAACATCAGCAGCAGCAGGTCGCGCGTATGGGTGTCGAAGCCGATCTCGGCGATCCCGGCGCGGAAGAGGCCCCAGGTCACCAGGGCGAAGATGAGGCCGCCGGTCACCGGGTCGGGGATATTCAGCCGGCGGAGCAGGCCGACACGGTTGTTGATCCCCTCGCCGAGCAGATAGACGACGAGGCCGACGGTGATGGCCATGAAGTCGGGAAACTGGATCTGCGTCATCTACTGATCCCCGAAAGCGGCGTCGAGCTGGCGCCAGAGATAGCCGCGGCCGTCGGGATAGACGGCGATCATCGTGTCGAACCCCGGGGGCTGGCCCGGGCCGATGGCATAGGCCCGGGCGGCGCCGGATGCCAGATCCGCCTCGATCCGCCCGGCGTCGAAGCAGCGGAACCAGAAGGGCGGGGTCAGCGGCGTCGGCTTCGGCGCGGGCGTGAGGGCGGCGACGGCGGCGGGGTCGATCCTGAAGCAGCCGCGCAGCTTCAGCGGCGAGGAGCTGGCGTCGATCCCGTCGTAGTCGGCGACCGGCACCACCGCGCCGGCGATGGTGAGCGCGCCGACGCCGTGCTGGCGTTCGTAGAAGGCGAAGAACTGGGTATAGATCAGGCCCGCGGCGAAGAGGCCGAGGAAGATCAGGAAGCCGACGATCAGCCGCCGGCCATTCATGCCGCCCCGCTTTCGGCGGCCGCGTCGGTGGTGACGAAGGCGTCGGCGCAAGCCTTGGCCAGCGCGCGGACGCGGCCGATATAGGCCTGGCGCTCGGTGACCGAGATCACGCCGCGCGCGTCGAGCAGGTTGAAGAGGTGGCTCGCCTTGATGCACTGGTCATAGGCGGGATGCGCCATGACGATGGTCCGGCCGGCCTTGTCGGGCTGCGGCGTGGCGAGGATGCGGGCGCATTCCGCCTCGGCGTCGTTGAAATGGTCGAGCAACATTTCGGTATCGGCGACGTCGAAGTTCCAGCGGGAATATTCCCGCTCGGTCTGGCGGAAGATGTCGCCGTAGCTGAGCGGGATCGGTGCTTCGGGGTCGTTGAACGGCATTTCCATCACATGGTCGACGCCGAGCACGTACATGGCGAGGCGTTCGAGGCCGTAGGTGAGTTCGCCCGAGACCGGGTGGCAGTCGTGGCCGCCGACCTGCTGGAAATAGGTGAATTGCGAGACTTCCATGCCGTCGCACCAGACTTCCCATCCGAGGCCCCAGGCGCCGAGCGTCGGGCTTTCCCAATCGTCCTCGACGAAGCGGATGTCGTGCAGGGCGGCGTCGACGCCGATGGCCGCGAGGCTGCCGAGATAGAGATCCTGCAGGTCGGGGGGCGAGGGTTTGATGAGCACCTGGTACTGGTAGTAATGTTGCAGGCGGTTGGGGTTCTCGCCGTAGCGGCCGTCGGTCGGGCGGCGCGAGGGCTGGACATAGGCCGCGGCCCAGGGCCGGGCGCCGAGCGCGCGCAGCGTGGTCGCCGGGTGGAAGGTGCCGGCGCCGACCTCCATGTCATAGGGTTGCAGGATGGCGCAGCCCTTGGCGGCCCAATAGGTCTGCAGGCGCAGGATGATCTCCTGGAAGCTTCGCGGGGCCGCGCTGGTCATGGCTTCGGGTCTCTCCTGTTCCGTGGGGCCGGTCTTTACTTGGCGCCCCCGCGGCGGTCAATCGGACCGGTCGGGAGCGGGTCAGCCGCGCCAGAAGCCGGCGCTGAACAGCACATAGACCGCGAGGAGCTCGAGGCGGCCGACGAGCATCAGGAAGGTCAGGACCCAGATCGCCGGCTCGGGCAGGCTGGCGAAATTGCCGGCCGGGCCGATCAGCGGGCCGAGGCCGGGGCCGACGTTGGAGAGGCTGGTCGCGGCGCCGGAGATCGCCGTCACCGGGTCGAGGCCGAGCAGCACCAGCGCGACGGCGCCCATGCCGAGGGTGAGGAAGAAGGCCATGAAGTAGGCCATGACCGAGCGGGTGACGTCCTCGGTGATGACCTGGCCCTGGAAGCGCGGGGTGGCGACGATGTTCGGCCGGTGCAGCCGTTTCAGCTCGACCGCGATATTGGCGAAGAGCATCTGGTAGCGGAAGACCTTGGGTCCGCCGGCGGTCGAGCCCGAGCAGCCGCAGATCATCATGGCGCAGAAGAACAGGGTCTCGGCCATGCTGCCCCAGAGCGTGTAGTCGGTGCTGGCGAAGCCGGTGGTGGTGATGACCGAGGCGAGGTTGAACAGGATCTCGCGCAGCATCCGCTCGGACAAGGGTTCGGACTGGAGCAGGCGGGCGACGAGCAGCGCGAGGCAGAAGGCGGCGTAGATGGCGAGGAAGGCGCGGATCTGGGAATCGCCCCAGAGCGCGCGCCGGTCGCCGCGGGCGAATTGCACGAAGCGCACGAAGGACATGGCGCCGAGCAGCATGAAGACCGTGCCGACATACTGCGCCGACGGGGTGAAATCGGAGAAGGAGCTGTCGTAATTGCCCATGCCGCCAGTCGCCACCGTGCCCATGGCATGCAGCACCCCGTCGAAGCCCGACATGCCGCTCCAGACATAGCCGAGCGCGCAGGCCATGGTGAGGACGACATAGACGAGCGCGCAGGAGACGACGATTTCCTTGGCGCGCGGCAGCACCTTGCCGAGCGTGTTGAAGTCGCTGTTGCGCAGCATCTGCATGCCGCCGACATTGAGCACCGGCAGCAGGATCAGCGCCATCAGCACGATGCCGACCCCGCCGACCCAGGTGAGGAGCGAGCGCCAGACGAGCACGCCGCGCGGCAGATGCTCGAGCCCGGTGATCACCGTGCCGCCGGTGGTGGTGAGCGCCGAGGTGGTCTCGAACAGCGCGTGGCCGAGATCGCGGCCCGGCGCGCCGAGCATCAGCGGCAGCGTGCTGGCCAGGGTGAAGGCGACCCAGGCGCCGGTGGTGAGCAGGAAGCCCTGGCGCAGGCTGAGGTCGGTGCGCCAGCCTTCGGCGCAGGACATGGTGAGGGCGGCGCCGGTGGTCACGGTCAGCACCATCGAGACGGCGAAGGCGCGATAGTTGGGATCGCCATCCTGGAAATCCACCACGATCGGGCAGATCATCAGGACACCGAGCAGGCCGATCAGCCAGCCGAC
>JBGAJI010000034.1:0-29852 GCA_044225035.1 Amaricoccus sp.
CAACGAGGACCGACCCCACGGTGCCATCGGGTACAAGCCCCCGATCGCCCTTATGAACCCCGACGGCGCAGCCGGCCAGCCGTCGTGACGAAGCCCGAAAACTCCAGCCTCGGGTGATCCAGAGAAGGGTCTCACCTCAAGAGACCCCGGAAAAGACCTGCCGAGTGGTCCAAAGACGGGTAGCAGCTTGTTGACCGCGGGACTCCAGCCTCGGCAGGATGAAAGACGGGGGCACAGCAAAAGCTTCGCGAGCGGCTGGTTGGCCCGGGCCGGCGCCTTCGAGGCGAGCTGGCGCTTATGATCGGAAGGGAGAGATCGATGTCGGCCACCATTGCCGGGTTCGGGTCCGGGCAGCGCCGGCTGAACGGCGAGCAGACCACCGGACGCGACTATCGCAACCTGAGCGAGCCCGCGTTCGCGACGCGGCGGACCAACGACGTCGAAATCGCGGTGCGCGACGGCACGGTGCTGATGGCGGATCTGCTCCGGCCCGACGCCGACGGGCGGTTCCCCGCGCTCCTCTCCTTCTCGCCCTATCCGCGGCAGATCCAGGATGTCGGCGCGCCGCTCGGCTTCATCGAGGCGGGTGCGTCGGACTTCTTTGTGCCGCGCGGCTACGTCCACCTGATCGTCAACGCCCGCGGTACCGGTGGTTCCGGCGGCGCCTGGGGGTTCTTCGACGGGCAGGAGCGCCACGACCTCTTCGACCTCGTGGAATGGATCGCGGCGCAGCCCTGGTGCGACGGCAATGTCGGCATGCTCGGCATCAGCTACTTTGCCATGGCGCAGCTCGAAGCCGCCGTGATGAAGCCGCCGTGCCTGAAGGCGATCGCGCCGCTCCTGACCACGGACGACCTCTACGAGGCGGTCTGGCACCACGGGCTGCTCAATGCCGGCTTCATCTCGGCCTGGCTGCCGGCGGTCGGCGTGATGTCGGAGCGGCCCAACAGCTTCTGGCGCGGCGCTCGGATCGACCTCGCGCGGGACATCCTGCGCATCCCGGCGATTCATGCGCGGATGCAACATCTGAACGGCGAGGCGATCGTCACGGTGCTGAAGGACGTGATCCGCGCGCATCCGCCGGCGCATTTCGACGACCTTTGGCGGCAAGTGGCGATCGAGCATCCGACCCGCGACGGGTTCTGGGACGAGCGCGACCTTCGCCCGCTGCTCGGGTCGGTCGACATCCCCGTCTATCTCGGTGCCGACTGGGACAACGTGCCGATGCACCTTCCCTCGACGTTCAGAGCTTGGCAGGCCCTGCGCCACAATCCGAACGTCCGGATGGCGCTGACGCGGCCGGGCGGCTTCGGCTGGCCGTGGGAGGCGCTGCATGTGGAGGTGCTGGCCTGGTACGACCATTGGCTGAAGGGCCGCGACACCGGGGTGATGGACGGTCCGCCGATCCGCTATCAGGTCCCGGGCGTGGAGGGCTGGCGCGAGGCCGCGGACTGGCCGCCGGCGGAGGCGGTGCTCACGCCTTTCGCGCTTCGCGCCGACGGCACGCTCGGCCGCGACGAAGGCGCGCCGGGGTCGCTCGACTATCTGCACCTGCCGGCCGGCTCCGGCGTTCCCGCGAATGCCGGGCCGCCGGAGCCGCCGGCCTGCCTCGCCTGGGAAACCGCGCCCTTCGAGAGCGCGGTCGAGATCGCCGGCGACATCGAGCTGGTGCTCGAGGCCGCGATCACCGGGCTCGATACCAGCTGGATCGCCGTCCTCTACGACGTGCCGCCGGAAGGCGCGGCCGAGCCGATCACCGCCGGCTGGCTCCGCGCCAGCTTGCGCGGGGTGGACGAGGCCCGCGGTGGCCCGGGCGCGCCGGTCATCGACTGTCGGACGCCGGTGGCGGTGCCGGTGGGGGAGCGCGTGACCTACCGCGTCCCGCTCGTTCCGAACGCCCGCCACTTGCCCGCCGGGCACGGCCTGCGGTTGGTGATCGCCTCGGCCGACGAGGCGGACAAGTATCCGACCGTCCTCGGCTTTACCCATGTCCCGGTCCGCGAGGCGAGCCGCAACACCGTCTTCAGCGCGTCCCGGCTGCTGCTGCCGGTGCTGGGCGGCGTCTGACGCGGCGATTTCGACTTGGCCTCCTCCTCGCGCTCGGCGCCCCGGCGGCGGGCGCGGACCTGTCGATCGACCTTGGCACACCGCGCACCCTCACCACCGCGGAGCTGCTCGCCCGGCCCGACGCGGCGGCGATCACGGTGCCGGAGGACGCCACCTACGGGCGCGCGATGACCTACCGCGCCGTGCCGCTCCGCGCGCTGCTCGGCGATCGAGCCGACGGGCGCGCCCTGGCCGCCGAGTTCCGAGGGCAGGGCGACGGGGCCGTTCTATCTCGTTGGCTCGACCCAGCCGCCTCCGGCATTCCGCGCGAACAGTGGTCATTCGCCGTCGCCACGATCGGCCTTGTGCCGGACGACGCCGCCCGCTGTCGCTGCTGCTCACCATCCACCTTCTGCGCAACCATTCCTCGATCGGCGCGCGGCCGAAGTTGCTGCGCGGCGGGCTCACCCCGCGCGTGCTCCGGACGGTCACCGACTATATCGAGGCCAATCTGCGGGAGAGCCTTTCCGTCGCCGGCCTCGCCGAGGTGGCCGGGCTGTCGCCCGGACATTTCCTGCGCGCCTTCCGCGCGTCCGTCGGACAGGCGCCGCACCAGTATGTCATCGCCCGCCGTCTCGCCCATGCGGAACGCCTGATCCGCGCCGGAGGGGGCCCGCTCTCGGCGATCGCCCGCACCACCGGCTTCCGCGGCGACAGCCATCTCGCGGCGACGATGAAGCGGGTCCGCGGGGTGATGCCAAAGGAACTCAGGGGCGACGGGCGCCGACCCTGACGAGGCGGGTGTCGCCTACTTCCGCGCGAGGATCAGAACGCCGCCGTCGTGCCATGCGAGCTTCGGCCGGTTGCCCCAGACCGGCGTAAGCGTTGCCTCTGGTCCCCAGGCGACGGTCCCGCGCACGGGGATGGACGCGGGCCAGCGATCACTTCGGCAGCGCCGAGGTAATCACCCCGATCTCGTGGTCGTGCCCCGGATAGGTCTTGCCGGCCCAGGCGGCGAACTCGCGGGACGTGATGACCCCGCGATAGGCCTCGTGCAGCTTCACCTGGAACTGGTCGGTCTGCGCGGGGGTATCGAGCGGCAGCCGGTGATACTTCGGATCCGCCCGGATCTTCTGGAGCAGCGTCTGCAGCCAGGCGTTGAAGGCGTTGTCCTGCGCCGCCGCCTTCACCTCGCCCGCCTGCGTCTCCGCCAGGGCCGCCGGCCCCGGCCCGAAGAGCAGCAGCCCCGCCAGAAGGCTCGCGGCAAGCCTCGTTCTGTCTCTCATCGGCACGTCCCCCTCTGGGAGCGCCCCGCCCCGGCGGGGCTCCGCGATCTTCCCTATGCGCTTTCGCCGCTTCGGCAAACGCGGCGGGGGCTTTGCGTCATAGAAGATGCGGATTTCCTGCAAGGACGCGCGGAATGTGACCACGGATCAACCCCGGGGCGCGTGAGCGCTCCCTCAACCCGCTCAAAAACAACGCCGAAGATGTCCGCCGCCCGAAAGCACAAGCGATCCGGATGGTTCGACGCCGCCCGCCGCCCCGGTGACGAGAGGCCGAGGCCGGTAGTTTTCGCGGTCATTTGGTTCTCCTCTCCAGTTGGCGGCATGGATTGCCGACTGGGCGCGGCGATAGTCGGGCGTTGTCTTCGCTCCGACCCGCGTCTAGCTTTCCTCGACCCTGCGAGAGAGTTCTTCATGACGAAAGAGCGCAGCCTGCAGATTCGCGACGCGGCGGTGCTCGTCACCATGGACGATGCGCGGCGCGAGATCGCAGGGGGGTGCGTCCATATCGAAGGCAACCGGATCGTCGTCGTCGGGACCCGGGACGAGATGCCGGAGACGGCGGACGAAGTGATCGACCTCGCCGGCCATGTGGTGATCCCCGGGCTGATCAACACGCACCATCACATGTACCAGAGCCTGACCCGCGTGGTGCCGGCGGTGCAGGATGGCGAGCTGTTCGGCTGGCTGCGCGGGCTTTATCCGATCTGGGCGCGTCTGACGCCGGAGATGATCGCGGTCTCGACCCAGACGGCGATGGCCGAGCTTCTGCTGTCGGGCTGCACCACGAGCTCGGACCATCTCTATGTCTATCCGAACGGCTGCCGGCTCGACGACAGCATCGCGGCGGCGGGGGAGATCGGCATGCGGTTCCATGCCGCGCGCGGATCGATGAGCGTCGGCGAGAGCAAGGGCGGGCTGCCGCCCGATTCCTGTGTCGAGGACGAGGCGGCGATCCTGCGCGACAGCCGGCGGCTGATCGAGACCTACCACGATCCCGACCGCTATTCGATGCTGCGGCTGGTGCTGGCGCCGTGCTCGCCCTTCTCGGTCTCGACCGAACTGATGCGCGACTCGGCCGAGATGGCGCGGGCCTATGGCGTCTCGCTGCACACCCACCTCGCCGAGAACGACAATGACATCGCCTACAGCCGCGAGAAATTCGGGCGGACGCCGGCGGAATATGCCGAGGATCTCGGCTGGCTCGGGCATGACGTCTGGCACGCGCATTGCGTGAAGCTCGACGCGCCGGGGATCGCCGCCTTCGCGCGCACCGGGACCGGCGTCGCGCATTGCCCCTGTTCGAACATGCGCCTCGCCTCCGGGATCGCGCCGGTGCGGCGGATGATCGACGAGGGGGTGCCGGTCGGGCTCGGGGTGGATGGCTCGGCATCGAATGATTCGAGCCACATGCTGGGCGAGGTTCGCCAGTCGCTGCTGTTGCAACGGGTCGGGTTCGGGCCGGATGCGATGACCGCGCGGCAGGCGCTGGAAATCGCCACCCGCGGCGGGGCGCGCGTGCTGAACCGCGACGACATCGGCCATCTGGCGCCCGGGATGGCGGCCGATCTCGTCGCGTTCGACCTGTCGGGCATCGGTTTCGCTGGCGGGCTGCACGATCCGGTGGCCGCGCTGGTCTTCAACGCTGTGCCCTCTGTCGCCTGTTCGGTGGTCAACGGGCGGGTCGTGGTGCGCGACGGGCGGTTGACGACGCTGGATCTCGGGCCCCTGATCGAGCGCCACAACCGGCTGGCGCGCATTCTGGTCAACGGCTAGCCGGCGGACTCCGCCAGATAAATAGGGCAGCCGAAACCGGGGGTTAACCATGGGGCGCTAGGAGGGCCGGAGTAGACGGTTCCAGGAGTACCCCATGTCCTCGGTCCGGTCCGGCCTCTGGCCGCGCCTCCTGCTCGCGCTGGCCTTCGCCGCGCAATCGCCGATCGCACGGGCCAGCGACGCCGAGGCGCAGACCGCGCTCTGTGACCGGGCGATCGTGCGCGGGGCGACGCAGGCCGGAATCCCGCAATCGGTACTGAACGCGGTATCGTTGACCGAGACCGGGCGCAATCAGGGCGGGCGGCTCAGGCCCTGGCCCTGGGCGATCAACCGGGAAGGGCAGGGCTACTGGTTCGCGACGCGAGACGAGGCGCTGGCCTTCGCCAAGGAGAGCATCGCGGCGGGGCGCACCAGCTTCGATGTCGGCTGCTTCCAGATCAACTATCGCTGGCACGGGCGCAATTTCCCGTCGCTGGAGGCGATGTTCGACCAGCAGACGGGCGCGGACTACGCGGCGCGGTTTCTGCGCGACCTGCATGGCGAGCTCGGCGACTGGTCGCTGGCGGCCGGCGCCTATCACTCGCGCACCCCGGAATATGCGCAGATCTATCGCGCGCGGTTCGACCGGATCCTCGCCAGCGTCGGCGCCGCGCCGCTCGTCGTCACGGCCGAGACGGGAACGGAACCGGAGCCGGCGGCGCCGAGGAAGAGCCGGACCAAGCTCGCGCGGCGGCCGCTGATCATCACGATCGACAAGCGCCAGTTCGCCCCGCCGGCCCCGCCGGGCGAGCGCGCCGACCTCGATCGGCGGATCGCGCCGGAAGCGGCCCTGGTCCTGTCGCGCAACGAGACGCCGCGACCGACGAGCGCCTTCTAGGGGGATGCGCGCGACAAATTTCCCACCCGCGGAAGTCCCAAAGAGGCACGGATTGAGGCTGTTAACTGCGCGTAAATATTTTGCTGTATTTATGCGATAAGTTTGGAAAAAACTGTCAGTATTGATTGCTTGAAATACAAGTAATCATATGGCACGACGAAAACTGCGAGTATCACACGCCCTAGAGACGTGAAACTGGAGAGTGAGACATGAAGTACAACTTTGATTTCGCCAAGCGTCTCCTGAAGGATGACAAGGGCGCCACCGCGATCGAATACGGCCTGCTGGCCGCGCTGATCGCCGTCGTGATCATCGCCGCGGTTTCGACCCTCGGCGGCACGCTGCGCGACACCTTCAACGATGTGAACGGTTATATCGGCAATCCGGCGACCGCGCCGACCGGCGACGACGCCGAGGGCGGCGAAGGCTAAGAACTCGCCCCAGCGTCCGGAGCCAATGCGATCATGCGTGTTTTTCTCCTGCTCTTCGCGGCGCTGATCGTGGCCTGTGGCACCGGCTATTACGCATTTCTCCAGACGCGGCCGCCCGCGGCCGCGCCCGTCGTCGCCCGGGTGGCGCCGCCGAAGCCGACCGAGGTGTTCGTCGCAGCCGAGCAACTGCCGACCGGCACCATCCTGCGATCCGCCGATCTTGATCGCATGGCGATGCCGAAATCCTCGGTCACCGAGGAAATGATCCTGGCCGACGACGAGGGCGAGAAGGCGCTGCTCGGCAGTGTCGCGCGCCACACGCTGCCGAAGGGCATGCCGATAGCGCGCTCCGCGACCGTGCAGCCGGGCGACCGCGGCTTTCTCGCCGCCGTCCTGCCGCGCGGCAAGCGCGCGGTCTCGATCCCGATCAGCGCGGTTTCCGGCGTCAGCGGCCTCGCGCTGCCCGGCGACCGGGTCGATCTCATCCTGACCTATTCGGTGACCGCCGAACTGATGAACGAAAAGCGCGACATCCATGCCAGCGAGACGGTGGCGCGGAACCTGCGCGTGCTGGCGCTCGACCAGCAGCTGAGCCAGACGCCGGATCTGGAAGAGAAGGTCAAGAACCAGTCGATCGCCGAGACCGCGACGCTGGAGGTGACGCCGGCCGAGGCCGAGACGATCACGCTCGCCACCACGCTCGGCTCGCTGTCGCTGGTGCTGAATTCGGTCAGCGACGGCGGGGACGACGCGGCCCCGCCGGCCCTCGATCCCCTGGAACGCGTCTCGGGACGGATGGCGAAACCCGTCGATGCCTCCAACCCGCGGGCGATGACCCTCGATTCCGAAGTGACCACGCTGCTCAACCGGCACAATGACGAGCGTGTGGCCGACCGGATGCGCGCCATCCCGGTTCAGGTCGTGCGCGGCCGGTCGACGAGTTCGGTGCTCTATGGCGGCGACGCCGCCGGGCAGCAACCCGGGACGCCGGCCCCGGCGGCGCCCGAGGCGGTCAACTGAGCGCGATGCCCGGCCGGCCGTGACCGGCCGGTGCCGAGACGATCGCGGCGCAAGTGAATGCCGGAGCGGAAGGCCCGAAACGCGGGCACGTCTCCGCTCCGGACCGAGCAGAACGTTCGAGTTTGGAGTGACGCGGTGTCTGGACCCCTTCGATTGCTGGCGGCGATCGCCGCCGCGCTGATCCTCCAGCCGGTCAGCTGGACCGCCCCGGCCGATGCTTTCGAACTGGTCGAACCGCAGGTCGAGAAGTCGATCTCGGTCGTGATCGGCGCGGGCCAGCTCATCAAGGTGGACAGCGAGTTTTCGAGCCTCTTCGTGGCCAATCCCGAGGTCGCCGATATCGAGGTGAAGTCGCCGCGCCTGCTCTATCTGACCGGCGTCGGCGTGGGCGAGACCACGCTCTTCGCCGTCGACGATCAGGACAATGTGCTGATGTCGGCCAACATCCGGGTGACGCACAATATCGAGGCGCTGAAGCAGGGGCTCGCCCGCGTGGCGCCGGGCAGCGACGTGACGGCGACCACGGTCGACCAGTCGCTGGTGGTGACCGGCTCGGTCAGCAACCCGGAGGTCGCGGCCAACGTCATGCAGGTGGCGAGCCAGTTCGTCGATGACCCGGCGCGGGTCGTCAACCGGATGACCGTGCAGGCGCCGACCCAGGTCAATCTTCAGGTCCGCATCGCCGAGATCAGCCGCAATGTCGATCGCCAGCTCGGCATCCGCTGGGGCGCGGTCGGGGTGAATACCGGCGGCTCCCTGCAGTTCGGGCTGGTCGGCGGCGGCGGCCCGACCGGCGGCTACGACGTCGGCGTCTCCTACACCGGCCCGCGTGTGTCGGTCGATTTCCTGCTGCAGGCGCTGTCGGAGGACGGGCTCGTCTCGATCCTGGCCGAGCCGAACCTGACCGCCCGCTCGGGCGAGAGCGCCAGCTTCCTCGCCGGTGGCGAATATCCTTACGCCGTCGCGCAGGAGGGGGGGCAGAACACCATCACCTTCAAGGACTATGGCATCGGGCTCAATTTCACGCCGACGGTGCTCGACGGCAACCGGATCAGCCTGCGCGTCGCGACCCAGGTCAGCGAGCTCAGCTTCGCCGAGAACGCCGAGGTTCCGTCGCTGGTCAGCCGCAAGGCGGAGACGACGGTCGATCTCGGCAGCGGCCAGAGCTTCGCCATCGCCGGGCTGATGCAGAACAGCTCGTCGCAGAGCGGCGCGAAGATGCCGGGGCTCGGCTCGATCCCGGTGCTCGGCGCGCTCTTCCGGTCCTCGGGCTTCAAGCGGGGCCAGACCGAGCTCGTCATCATCGTGACGCCGATCATCGTCAAGCCGGGCGGCGGTGCCACGCGCAAGATGGCGACGCCGGTCGACAACTATCGGCCGCCTAACGATTTCGAGCGGATCCTGCTCGGCCGCTTCCAGGCGCAGGGCAAGTCCGATCAGGTGAAGAACAGCGTCGGCCGGCGTCGCCTCCAGGGCGCCTCGGGCTTCGTGTTCCAATGAGGGCGCGGATTCAAATGAGGGCGCGGATGAAGCCTTTCTGGATAGGCGCGGCGCTGATGCTGGCCGGCTGCGCCGATCAGCCGATCGCCAGCTTCGAATCGCCGCGTTACGCCGACACCGGAGCGCAGGCGCAGACCGACCTCTATTTCCGGCCGGGGACCAGCGAGCTTGCGAGCGGCGAACAGGCGCGGCTGCGGGCCTTCCTGAGCGCCCAGGTGCTGCGGCCGACCGACGACGTGGTGGTCGATATCCCATCCTCCGGCGTCGCGACGGTCGATGCGCGGCGCGTCCAGGTGACGCGGGGCGCGGTCGGCCCGGTGCCGGCGCGGGTGCGGCTGATCGGCACGCCCGGTTTCGTCTATACCAGTGCGCGGCCAGACGCCGCTTTCGTGCAGGTGCTGCGCCATGACCAGGTGACGGTCGATTGCGTGAACAGCGGCCGCGACGCGTTCGAGACCCAGATGCTGACGCCGTTTCCGGCGATGGGCTGCGTCAATGCGATCAATCGCGCCGAGATGGCGGCCGAGGTGCGCGACCTGACCGCGCCGCGCCAGCTTGGCGCCACCGACGCGGGGGCGAGCGTGGCGGCGGTGCGGCGCTATCAGGCCGGAGAAACCAAGCCCGCGCCTTTCGATCTGGGGGACTGAGCGATGGCACAGGCGGCGGCCCGCAGCGCGATGGTGTTCGACGAAAGCGACGACGGCCGCGAGCCGTTCGCCGCCTATCTCGCCGACGACGCCTCCCAGGCGGCGGCCCAGGCGGTCGCGGCGCAGCGCGGATGGTCGACTTCGAGCATCCGCAAGGGTGGCCTCGCCGCGGCGCTGCGCCTGCTCGGCGTCGCCCCGCCTGCGCGTTTCATCATCATCGATATCGAGGGCCTGCCGATCGAGGACGTCGAGGCTGGCCTCGTCGAGCTCGCCCGGCTGGGGTCGCAGGTGCTGGCCCTCGGCTCGGTCAATGACGTCAACTACTTCCGGCGGATCATGCGCACGGGCGCGCGCGACTATCTCGTCAAGCCGGTGGACGCCGATGTGCTCGGCGAGGTCTTCGTGCGGTTGGAACAGCCGGGCGACGGTGTGAAGCCGCTCGGGCGCGTGGTCGGCGTGATCGGCGCGCGGGGCGGGGTCGGGGTGACGACCATCGCCATCAATACCGCCTGGATCATGGCGGAACGGCTCAGCCGGCGCACGGCGCTGGTCGATATGGATATCTATTCCGGCAATATCGCCCTCGCGCTCGACATCGAGCCGACGCGCGGGCTGCGCGAGGCGTTCGACGACCCCGAGCGCGTGGACCAGGTGTTCCTGCAGAACGCCATGGCGAAGTTCGGCAAGAGCCTGCACGTGCTGGCGACCGAGGAAGCCTTCGACGACGCGGTGCGGATGAGCGACGAAAAGGTGCTGATGCTCGCCGACACGATGCGCGCGAATTTCGACATGTCGGTCCTCGATATTCCGCGGCATTTCGTGATGCGCGAGCCGCTACTGTTCTCCCGCTGCGACGATATCGTCATCGTCTCCGAACTGACGCTGCAGTCGCTGCGCGACGGGAACCGGCTGGCACGTCTCCTGCTGTCCCGGAACCGGCAGGCGAAGATCCATCTCGTGGCGAACCGGATCGGGCCGAAGCCCGATATCACCGTGAAGGAATTCGAATCCGGCATGGAATCGAAGTTGCGCTGCGGTTTTCCGCAGGACCCGAAGGCCATGGCACGGGCGAGCCTCAAGGGCCAGCCGCTCGCCGGGTCCGAGCCGAAGCATCGCATGATGGTCGATCTGCACCGACTGTGCATCGAGCTCGCCGGCGTTCCCGAAGAGGTCAAGACGAGCTTCTTCAAGCGCCGCCTTGGTCGGAAGTAATCCGCCATGGAAGACGGGTTCGACGCCAACCGCCTGACCGCCGCGCACGATTCGATCTCCATGCTGCGCTCGGCGGCGACCGAACGCCTGCGTCAGATGCTCGGCATCGACGGTATCGCCGCGGCGACGCCGATGGGCCTCGCGGAAATGGCGAGCGACGTGCTCGCCGAGCTCATCGCCCCGCGGGAGGCGAAGCCGAGCCTGATCGATCAGCGCCAGATCCTGCGCGGCATCATCGACACTTTGCGCGCCGAGACCGCGCCGGCCCCCGCCGCCCCGGCCGCGGAGGACCCTCTGGACGATCCCCTGGCCGAGGGCGAGACCAAGAGCGCGCCCGAGGCCAAGAACAAGCGCGCGATCATGGTCAAGGCCCAGGTCATGCCGCTCCTGATGCAGCGCATCGACATTTCGGTCGCCTCCGCCCTCGGTCCGGACGAATTGCGGCTGCAGATCGCCGAGATCGTCGAGGAGATCATCGTCGACCTCCGCATCCAGCTGAACGCCGCCGAGCTGCGGTCGATCGTGCGGCTTCTGGTCGACGACATGGTCGGACTGGGGCCGCTCGAACCGCTGCTCGCGGACGAGACGGTCACCGATATCATGGTGAACGGCCCGCATCAGATCTATGTCGAGCGCCGCGGCAAGCTCGAAATCACCGACGTGACCTTTCGCGACGACGCGCATGTGATCCATGTCGCGACCCGCATCGTCACCGAGGTCGGGCGCCGGGTCGATGAATCGACGCCGCTGGTCGATGCCCGCCTTAAGGACGGCAGCCGCGTCAATATCATCATCCCGCCGCTGGCCATCGACGGGCCGACCATCGCCATCCGCAAATTCTCGAAGAAGGAAATCACGCTCGACGTCATGTCGCGCCAGGGCAATATCTCGATCGACATGGCGACGGTGCTGAAGATCGCCGGGCGGGCGCGGCTGAATATCCTGATCTCCGGCGGCACCGGCTCGGGCAAGACCACGCTCCTAAACGCCATGTCCCGGATGATCGACCATGGCGAGCGCACCATCACCATCGAGGACGCGGCCGAGCTGCAGTTGCAACAGCCGCACGTCGTCCGGCTGGAGACGAGGCCCGCCAATATCGAGGGCGAGGGCGAGATCACCATGCGCCACCTCGTCAAGAACGCGCTGCGCATGCGGCCCGACCGCATCATCCTCGGCGAGATCCGCGGCGAGGAAGCCATCGACATGCTGCAGGCGATGAACACCGGCCATGACGGGTCGATGGGCACGATCCACTCCAACACGCCGCGCGACGCGCTGACCCGGCTCGAGAACATGGTGGCGATGTCGGGCTTCAAGCTGCCCGCCGAGGCGGTACGCGAACAGATCCAGAGCGCCGTGCATCTCATCGTCCAGATCAGCCGCATGCGCGACGGCAAGCGGCGGATCACCCAGGTGACCGAGATCACCGGCATGGAGGGGGAGGTGGTCACCACCCAGGATCTCTTCAAGTTCCATTTCGATGGCGAGAACCCGGACGGCACGCTGGCCGGCCGCTTCGAATGCACGCGGCTGCGGCCGCATTTCCTGCCGCGGGCGGAATATTTCGGCCTCGGCCGCCGGCTGCTGGAGGCGATGGGATGTCAGGACTGAACCCGACCGTCGTCTTCCTTTTCATCCTGTCGGTTTCCGTTGTGATCGGCGTCGGCCTCTTCGTGATCGCCGTCGTGCTGCGGGCGAAGGCGCGGCATCGGCGGCGGCTCGGCCGGGTCAGCCGACGGCGCATGTCCGGGCGGCTCGACATCGAAGAGGCGCGGATGAGCCTGCTGCGCCAGAAGCAGGAATCGAATACGCTGGTCAGGTTGTCGAACGCGCTGGCGCGGTTCGTGCCGCTGCTGAACACCGCGCGCCTGCGCGCCAATATCAGCCGGGCCGGCATGTCGCTGTCGGTCGGCGCCTTCATCATCCTGTCGCTCGTTATCGCCGTGGTGCTGGCCATCGCCGGTGCCATCGCCACCGGCTATCCCTTGCCGCTGCTGGCGCCGCCGTCGGCGCTGGCGGGCATGTTCCTCGTCGACGCCTTCGTGAACCTGCGGGGCGACATGAAGGCGGCGCAATTCATGCGCCAGCTGCCCGAGGCGCTCGACACGATCATCCGCGGCATCCGCTCCGGCCTTCCGGTCATCGAATGCGTCGGCACGGTCGGGCAGGAATATGACGAGCCGATCGGCGATTATTTCCGCGGCGTCAGCGAGCGGGTGCAGCTCGGCGAGTCGCTCGAAAGCGCGCTCTGGCGCGTGGCGCGGGTGATCGACCGGCCCGAGATGGATTTCCTCGCCATTTCGATCTCGATCCAGATCGAGACCGGAGGCAGCCTGGCCGAGGCGCTCGGCAATCTCGCCGACCTCTTGCGTCAGCGGCAACGCATGAAGCTGAAGATCAAGGCGATCTCGTCCGAGGCCAAGGCGAGCGCCATGATCATCGGCGCGCTGCCCTTCATGATGCTCGGCCTGCTCACCTTCATGAGCCCCGATTACGTCACGCCGCTCTTCACCGACCCGCGCGGCCACATGATGCTCGGCGCCGGTCTCGCCAGCATCTCGCTCGGCGCCTTCGTGATGTGGCGCATGACCCAGTTCGAGATCTGAGGCCGCGCGCGATATGCTCGTCAACCCCGCCATCGTCTACGCCCTCGCCAGCGCGCTGATCCTCGCCTTCCTGATGTCGGGCGTCGCCATCTGGGTCGCCGGGCGCCGGACGCGGGCGCAGCGGGTGCGGGCGGCGATCGGCAAGCGGTCGAACCGCAACCTGGAACTCGCGAACCTGCGCAGTGCCCAGAGCCAGGCCTGGCAACGGGGGATGGTGGACTTCATGCGCCGCGCCACCGCCAGGCTCTCGATCATGAAGGACCGCCAGACGCATGACACGCGCCTGCTGCTGGTCAGCGCCGGCTATCGCGGCCGCGACGCGATCGTGGTCTATACCTTCTTCAAGCTGGTCGCGCCGCTGGCCTTCATGGCGGGGGCGGCGCTCTATGTCTATGGCATCGACCCGATCGGCAAGGGGCCGCTGTTCGACATCGCCGCCGTCATGGCCGCCGCGCTTTTCGGCAGCAAGCTGCCCGACATCATCCTGAAGAACAAGCGGGACAAGCGGCTGGCCAGCATCGGCAAGGCGCTGCCGGATTCGCTCGACATGCTGGTGATCTGCGCCGAGGCGGGCCTCGCCTCGGACGCGGCGCTAAAGCGCGTGGTGCTCGAAACCGGGCGCAAGTCCTCGGTGCTGAGCGAGGAGCTGAACCAGACCGCGATGGAGCTCGCCTTCATGCCAGAGCGCCGCGTCGCGCTCGAGAACCTGGCCGAACGGGCGCCGCTGCCGTCCGTGAACGCCTTCGTCAACACGTTGATACAAGCCGAGAAATACGGCACGCCGCTGGCCCGCGCCTTCAAGATCCTCAGTCAGGAGCAGCGGACCGAGCGCATGCTGCGCGCCGAGGAAAAGGCCGGGCGCCTGCCGGCCACCATGACGGTGCCGATGATGATCTTTATCCTGCCCGCGCTCTTCATCGTGCTGATCGGGCCGGCCGTGCTCGACATCATGGATAACTTCATCGGAATGAAGTAACCGCGGCCCCTCGGCGGGGCCGCGAAATCAACCCCGCGTCAGGCCAGCTCCAGCTCGACCAGCAGGTCCTTCGCGTCGATCTGCGCGCCCGGCGAGACGTGGACCGCCTTCACCGTGCCGGCCTTCTCCGCATGCAGGCCGGTTTCCATCTTCATCGCCTCGATGGTCAAGAGCATGTCGCCCGGCTGCACCGTCTGGCCGACCGAGACCGCGAGCGTCGCCACCACGCCCGGCATCGGCGCCGCGATCTGGCCGGGATTGCCCGGCTCGGCCTTGGGGCGCTTCGGCGCGGCGGCGGCGGCCTTGCGGTTCGGCACGCGCACCGTGCGCGGCTGGCCGTTCAGCTCGAAGAAGACGCGCACGTCGCCTTCCTCGTTGGTCTCGCTGACCGCCGACAGCCGCACCTCGATGGTCTTGCCGGGGTCGATCTCGACCGAGGTCTCCTGTCCCGGCTCCATGCCGTAGAAATAGATCGGCGTCGGCAGGGTGCGGACCGGGCCATATTCCCGATGCCGGTTGAAATAGTCGGTGAAGACCTTCGGATACATGAGGTAACCGTTGAAATCCTCGTCGTCGATGGTCTCGCCCTCGCGCGCCACCTTTTCGATATCGGCGCGCAGCTTGCCGAGATCGGCGGACGGCATGATCGCGCCCGGACGTTCGGTGGAACCGGACTCGCCCTTCAGGATCTTCTTCTGCAGCGCGGGCGGCCATCCGCCCGGCGGCTGGCCGAGATTGCCCTTCATCATGTCGACGACGCTGTCGGGGAAGGCGACCTCGACCGCCGGATCCTCGACCTGCTCGCGGCTGAGGTTCTGGGCGACCATCATCAGGGCCATGTCGCCGACCACCTTGGAGGAGGGGGTGACCTTGACGATGTCGCCGAACATGCGGTTCACCTCGGCGTACATATGCGCGACCTCGTGCCAGCGCTCTTCGAGGCCCATGGACCGGGCCTGTGCCTTGAGGTTGGTGAATTGTCCGCCGGGCATCTCGTGCAGGTAGACCTCGGAGGCCGGCGCCTTCAGCCCCGCCTCGAAGGCGGCGTATTGGGTGCGCACCGCCTCCCAATAGTCGGAGATCTGGCGGATCGCCTCGATGTCGAGCCCGGTGTCGCGATCGGTCCGTGCCACCGCCTCGACGATCGAGCCGAGGCAGGGCTGCGAGGTGTTGCCGGAGAAGCTGTCCATCGCCGCGTCCACGGCGTCGACCCCGGCGCGCGAGGCGGCGAGGATCGAGCCCGCCGCGATGCCGCTGGTATCGTGGGTGTGGAAATGGATCGGCAGGCCGATCTCTTCCTTCAGGGTCTTGATGAGCGTGAAGGCGGCGGAGGGCTTCAGGAGGCCCGCCATGTCCTTGAGGCCGAGCACATGCGCCCCGGCGTCGCGCAGTTCCTTGCCCATGGCGACGTAGTATTTCAGGTCGTACTTGGCCCGGTCGGGGTCGAGGATGTCGCCGGTATAGCAGATCGCCGCCTCGCAGATCTTGCCGGACTCGATCACGGCGTCCATCGCGACGCGCATGTTCTCGACCCAGTTGAGGCTGTCGAAAACCCGGAACACGTCGACGCCCGACTTCGCCGCCTGCGCCACGAAGGTTTGCACGACGTTGTCGGGATAGTTGGTGTAGCCGACGCCGTTCGAGGCGCGGAGCAGCATCTGCGTCATCAGGTTCGGCATCGCCGCGCGCAGGTCGCGCAACCGCTGCCACGGGCATTCCTGCAGGAAGCGATAGGCGACGTCGAAGGTGGCCCCGCCCCAGCATTCGACGCTGAAGAGGCCGGGCAGCATCTGGGCATAGGCCGGTGCCACCCGGATCATGTCGTAGGACCGCATCCGCGTGGCGAGCAGGCTCTGGTGGCCGTCGCGCATCGTCGTGTCGGTGACGAGCAGCTTTTCCTGGGCCAGCATCCAGTCGGCGACGGCTTTGGCGCCCTTTTCCTCCAGCAGCTGCCGTGTGCCCGGCGGCGGCGCGTCGGCGGAAACCACCGGCGGCCTCGGCGGCCGGGCCTCGGCCGGCGGCTTCGGCCGGCCGGCGGTCTCGGGGTGACCGTTCACCGTGATGTCGGCGATGTAGTTCAGGATCTTCGTCGCCCGGTCGCGGCGGGCGCTGAACTGGAAGAGGTCGGGCGTCGTGTCGATGAACTTCGTCGTATAGCTGTAGTCGAGGAAGGTCGGGTGCTTCAGCAGGTTCTCGACGAAGGCGATGTTGGTCGAGACGCCGCGGATGCGGAACTCGCGCAGCGCCCGATCGAGGCGGGCGATCGCCATCTCGGGCGTTGGCGCCCAGGCGGTGACCTTTTCCAGCAGCGAGTCGTAGTAGCGGGTGATGACCGCGCCCGAATAGGCCGTGCCGCCGTCGAGGCGGATGCCCATGCCCGTCGCGCCGCGATAGGCGGTGATGCGGCCATAGTCGGGGATGAAATTGTTCTGCGGATCCTCGGTGGTGATCCGGCACTGGATCGCGTTGCCGTTCAGCTGCACGTCGGCCTGGGTGGGCGCGCCGGTCGCCTCGGCGATGGTCGCGCCCTCGGCCAGCAGGATCTGGGCGCGGACGATGTCGATGCCGGTCACTTCCTCGGTGACCGTATGCTCGACCTGGACGCGCGGATTGACCTCGATGAAATAGGCCTTGCCGGTATCGCGATCCATCAGGAACTCGACGGTGCCGGCGCATTCGTAATTGGCGAAGGCGCAGATCTTGCGGCCGAGCTCGCAGATTTCCTCGCGCTGCGCCTGGGTGAGATAGGGAGCGGGCGCCCGCTCGACGACCTTCTGGTTGCGGCGCTGCACCGAACAGTCGCGCTCCCACAGATGGTACATGCCGCCGTATTTGTCGCCGAGGATCTGCACCTCGACATGGCGCGCGTTGAGGATCATCTTTTCGAGGAAGCCCTCGCCGTTGCCGAAGGCGTTCAGCGCCTCGCGCCGGCCTTCCAGCACCTTCTCCTCCAGCTCGTCCGCGTTCATGATCGGGCGCATGCCGCGGCCGCCGCCGCCCCAGCTCGCCTTGAGCATGAAGGGATAGCCGACCTCCTCGGCCATCCGGCGCACTTCGGCCATGTCGTCGGGCAGGACCTCGGTCGCGGGGATGACCGGCACTCCGGCCTCGATCGCCACGCGCCGGGCGCTGGCCTTGTCGCCGAGCATGCGCATGGTCTCGGCGCGGGGGCCGATGAAGGTAATTCCGGCGGCGACGCAGGCATCGACGAGGTCGGGGTTCTCGGACAGGAGGCCATAGCCCGGATGGATGGCGTCGGCCCCGGCCATCTTGGCGACGCGGATGATCTCGGGGATCGACAGATAGGCCGCGACGGGACCGAGCCCCTCACCGATGCGATAGGCCTCGTCGGCCTTGAAGCGGTGCAGGGAGAGCTTGTCCTCCTCGGCGAAGACCGCGACCGTGCGCTTGCCCATTTCATTGGCGGCGCGCATCACGCGGATGGCGATTTCCCCGCGATTTGCGATCAGGATCTTCTTGAAGTTTTTCATCCGCGGCGTCCCCCGAAACAGCGCAAGACATGATTCGTAGCCTACCGCGGCGCAACATACAATTGTGCTTTGCGGTCGTGGTCCGGCGTTGTCGGATGGTGCGGGCGGGATGCCCGACCATCGTGAAAACGCGCGGATTCCAAAGCGGACGCGGCACAACCTGGGAGATTATTCATAGGTCGTCGACTTATTCCGCAGGTTGATCGGTGGAAGGGTGACAAGCGCCGCCCGCGCGGCTAGAGACGAAGGAGGGCGACCGCGCCCCCGGTCTCATGGATGAGCTTCTGGCCGCATGACGGCGCTAGAGAAATACGTCCGGCTGGAAGCGCTCGGCCTCTGGCGCGAGAGCGCCGAGACCGCGCCGCGCGAGGTCGTCGTCTCGTTCGGCAATGCGACGCTGGTGCTGACCGATCTCGAGGACCGCCCGCTCGGCCACTGGGCGCTGGCCGGGGCGCAGCCCTCCGGCAGGACCGCGGACGGGGCGACGGTCTATTCCATGACGCTGGAAGGCGACGAGACCCTGACCCTGCGCGACCCCGAGATGATCGCGGCGATCGCGGCGGTGTCGCGGGCCTATCGCCGGGCGCCGCCGCTCGTTCCGCCGCGCCCGCGGTTTCCGCTCGGGCTGTCCATCGCGGCGCTGGCGCTCGCCGGGGCGCTGGTCTACGGGCCGGATCTCGCGCGGGATCTGGCCATCCGCATGGTGCCGCCGGAGCAGGCCGAGGAATTCGGCGACCGGATGCTGATCGGCCTGCAGGATACGCGCGGCGCGCTCTGCGCCGATCCCGCCGGGCTGCGCGCGCTCGCCCATCTGTCCGACCGCGTGGCGGAGGGCGCGCCGCTGCGGGTGCTCGACCTTGGCGGCGCCGGTCCGGTCGCCGTGCTGCCGGGGCCGACGGTGCTGATCGACCGCGCCGCCCTCGGCGCCGCCGGCTCGCCCGAGGAGCTGGCGGGCTGGATCACCGCGGCGCTGGGCGCCGATCCCGCCGGTCGCCCGGTGCGCGACCTGATGCGCGCCGCCGGGCCGGCCGCCAACCTGCGCTACATCCTGACCGGCGAGCTGACCGATCCGGCGCTGGCCTCGGCCGCCACGGCCGCCCTGTCGGCGCCCCCGGCGGCGCAGGGCTTCGTGCCGGCGTCGGGTCCGGCCGCGGCGACCTTGACCGACCAGGATTGGGTAGCATTGCAAGGCATTTGCGGCTGAGATCTAACCTTCGAAGACCCGGCCGTCGCGCAGGCGCAGGGTCCGGTCCATGCGCCCGGCCAGATCGAGGTTATGGGTGGCGATCAGCGCCGCGAGCCCGGTGCTCCGCACCAGATCGCTCAACACGCCGAACACCCGGTCCGAGGTCTCGGGGTCGAGGTTGCCGGTCGGCTCGTCGGCGAGGAGGAGGCGCGGGCCGTTGGCAAGCGCCCGGGCGAAGGCGACGCGCTGCTGTTCCCCGCCCGACAGTTCCGCCGGACGATGCCCGGCGCGCGCGGCCAGTCCGACCGAGGCCAGCAGGTCGCCGGCCCGCGCCGCCGCGCCCGGCGCGCCACGCCGGCGGCGCGCATCGGCAACGCGACGTTTTCCAGCGCGGTGAATTCCGGCAGCAGATGGTGGAACTGGTAGACGAAGCCGACGGTGTCGCGGCGCAGGCGCGTCCGGCCGCCGTCGTCGAGCCCGCCCGCCGCGCGCCCGGCGACCCGCACCTCGCCGGCGGTGGGCGTGTCGAGCAGGCCGGCGATATGGAGAAGGGTGGATTTTCCGGTGCCCGAAGGGGCGACCAGCGCCACCATCTCGCCCTCGGCGACGCTGAGACTGGCGCCGTCGAGCACGACCACGGCGCGGTCGCCATCGTGATAGGTCTTGCCGACCGCTTCGAGGCCCAGTGCCTCATTCATAGCGCAGCGCCTCCACCGGATCGAGGCGGGCGGCGTTGCGGGCCGGGATGAGCGTGATGACGAAGGAGAGGAGCAGCGCCATTCCCGCCACCGCCGCCACGTCGCCGACGCGCAGGCGGGCGGGGATCTCGGTCAGATAGCGGATCTCGGGGTTCCAGACCGAGCCGCCGGAGATCCATTCCACAACCGCCTGAATATCCTGGATGAAATAGGCGAAGAGACAGCCGAGCAGAACGCCGAGCAGGGTTCCGACCACGCCGATCAGCGAGCCGCAGAGAAAGAAGATCCGCATGATCGACCCGCGCGTCAGGCCCATGGTGCGCAGGATGCCGATGTCGCGGCCCTTGTTCTTCACCAGCATCACGAGGCCCGAGATGATGTTCAGCGCGGCGATCAGCACCACGAGGGAGAGGATGATGAACATCACCCGCCGCTCGACATCGAGGGCGGAGAGGAAGGCGCCGGAGGCCTCGCGCCAGGTCCAGAGCTGGGCGCGGGGGCCGGCGGCTTCCGTGAGGACGGGGCGCAGATCCTCGACGCGGTCGGGCTGGGCGAGCATCACCTCGATCTCGTCGGCGCCGGCCTCGCGGTTGAAATAGCCGCGGGCCTCGTCGAAGGGCATGTAGACGCGGGTGCGGTCGATATCATAGCGACCGACGCCGAAGATATAGTTAACGGTATAGTCGCTGATCCGGGGCTGGGTGCCGAAGGGGGTGTCCATTCCGTCGGGCGAAATGAGGGTGACCGCGTCGCCGACGCGGATGCCGAGCTCGCGCGCGACGCCGGTGCCAATGGCGATTCCGCTTGGGAAATCAGAGAGATCACCGGCGAAGGTCTCAGGGTTCGCGACGAGGGGGACCTTCGCGAGATCCTCCGGCCGGATGCCGATCACCTCGACCCCGGCGGCGCGGCCGTTGGCGGAGGCCATGACCTGCCCCCGGATCAGCGGCGCGGTGGAGGTGACGCCGGGCACCGCCGCCAGCCGGGCGGCCATCGCGTCATAGTCGGCGATCAGCCGGTCGGGCCGTCCCTCGGCGTCGAAGCCGGTCTGATAGACCGTCACATGGGCGTTGGCGCCGAGGATGCGATCGGTAAATTCCTCGCGAAATCCAAACATTACCGCCTGAACCACGATCAGCGTGGCGACGCCCAGCATGACCCCGATCAGCGCGTACCAGGCGATGACGGAGATGCCGCCTTCCTTGCGGCGGGCGCGCAGGTAGCGCCAGGCGATCAGCCATTCGAAGGCGGCGAAGGGAGGGGGCGACTGGGACAAGCGGGCCTCGGGATGGGGGCGCGCGGACCCTGGGAAGGATGGGCGGAAAGGTCAAGCGCGGTTTTCGGCCGGGCCAGGGAGAGGCGGCGGAAAAGCGTGGTGGGGCAAGGGTTAAGGTGGATTGTCGCGATCTGGAAAGCGTATGGGAAGCGTATGGGAGTCGTATGTAGATTATTTTAGTCTGGAATTTCCGTTAACGGCTCCAGCGACTCTTTTTCTGGACCTTTTCACGCGCTATCGGTGTGGCCCTATGCCTTTGGTTTCCTTGACGGATTAGGGGTACACTAATCCGTCCGCGCCTGCCTGCCCCCGGCAGGCGCGTCTGCGACGCACCAGCCCAGGCAGGCGCGGACGGATTGGCGCCCTCATCCCAAGAGGCGCCCCCCTTGCCCTGCGCGCTCACGCGCTTCGGGCAACGGCCCGGCCGACGCGATGCGTCGGCTTGTCGGGCCGGGGACTCGCGGGCCAAGCGGCCCGCTTCGGTCGAAAGGAGAGATGTGGCCGGGGACCGCGGTCAAGCCGAAGGGCCGTCGGTTTCACCAAGAGGCATGCCTCGCGCTCGCGCGCTTCGGGCAACGGCCCGGTCGACGCGGTGCGTTGGCTTGTCGGGCCGGGACTCGCGGGCAAAGAGCCGGCTTCGGTCGAAGAGCCGCGGGCGTGGGAAGCGGTTCGAGCGTCAGGCGACCTCGTGGTTGGCCATCATTTCGAGGGCGCGGACCAGCGCCGAATGGTCCCAGCCGGCGCCGCCGTGCGCGGCGCAGGAGTTGAAGAGCTCCTGCGCGGTCGCGGTGTTGGGCAGGCTGACGCCCATCTGGCGGGCGTTCGACAAGGCGAGGTTGAGATCCTTCTGGTGCAGTTCGATGCGAAAACCGGGATCGAAGGTTCGCTTGACCATGCGCTCGCCGTGGATCTCGAGGATCTTCGACGAGGCGAAGCCGCCCATCAGCGCCGCGCGCACCTTGGCGGGATCGGCGCCGGCCTTGGAGGCGAAGAGGAGGGCCTCGGCCACCGCCTCGATATTCAGGGCGACGATGATCTGGTTCGCGACCTTGCAGGTCTGGCCGTCGCCGTTTCCGCCGACCAGCGTGATGTTCTTGCCCATCAGATCGAGCAAAGGCCGGACGCGGGCGAAGGCCGCGTCGCTTCCGCCGCACATGATGGTGAGGGAGGCGGCCTTGGCGCCGACCTCGCCGCCCGAGACCGGCGCGTCGATATAGTCGCAGCCGAGCGCGTTGATGCGTTTCGCGAAATCCTTGGTGGCCAGCGGCGAGATCGAGCTCATGTCGACGACGGTCTTGGCCGCGGTGATCCCCTCGGCGACGCCGTTCTCGCCGAAGAGCACCTGCTCCACATGCGGCGTATCCGGCACCATGATGAAGATCGTGTCCGCCCTGGCGGCGACCTCGGCGGCGCTGGCGCATCCGAGGCCGCCCGCCTCGATCAGCGCCTTCGGCAGCGACCGGTTGGTGGGGAGGTGGACCTCGTGGCCGCCGGCGATCAGGTGCCCGGCCATCGGGGCGCCCATGATGCCGAGGCCGATGAAACCGACTTTGCTCATGCTGGTGCCTTCCTCAGTAGCCGCTGGCGGCGGGCGCCGCGGGCTGTCCGTCGCGCATCCTGGCGAGGACCTGCTGCGATCCCATCGCCATCAGCCGGGCGTCCGAGGCGATGGTGACGAAGCGAAAGCCCATCTCGATCCGCTTCAGCGCATATTCCGGGGTGCCGTTGTGGCAGGCCGGGATCTTGCCGTATTCCTTCGCCCTGGCGAGGACGTGCGCGATCGCCTCGGCGGCGGGCGGGTCGACATCGTCGAAGGTCGGCTTGCAGCCGAGCGCGAGCGACAGGTCGGACGGGCCGATATAGACGCCATCGAGGCCGGGGACCGACAGGATTTCCTCGAGATTGTCGAGGCCCTGCCGGGTCTCGATCATGGCGAAGACGACGATCGTGTCGTTGGCATGCTCGTGGTAGTCCGGGCCGCCATAGAGCAGGCCGCGGATCGGACCAAAGCTGCGCGTGCCGAGCGGCGGATAGTGGGTATAGGCGACCAGACGCTCCGCGTCCTCGCGGGTGTTCACCATCGGGCAGATCACGCCATAGGCGCCCGCGTCGAACACCTTCATCAGGATCCCGGGTTCGAGCCACGGGACGCGCGCCATCGGCACGGTGTCGGTGGTCGAGATGGCGGTGAACATGTTCACGGCGGACTGGTAGTCGGTGACGCCGTGCTGAAGGTCGACGGTCAGCGAGTCCCAGCCCTGGTGCGCCATGGTCTCGGCGGAGAAGGCGCTGGGGATCGCGAGCCAGCCGTTGACGACGTTGCCGCCGGCCGCCCAGATTTCCCGCAGTCGGTTCTTGCGCATGAGTGGTGCCTTTCTTCTTTGGCGAACGGGGAATTGGTGGGCGGTTTCTTGGCGGTTTCGCTCAAGATTTCTCCGCGTCCGCATCTTGTCGACCTGCCAGTGGCGGGTCGCGCGGGCGCGCGCCCGGAGGAAACCTCCGGAGGGCGCGAGGGGTGCGAATTTCTCTGGAGCGTGGAATCGGGGCGGGCGTGCCCGGCTCGTCCGTTGTAAACGGACGTGCCCCCGCGGGGCACGTCCGTCACGATCTCGCCGACGGTCGATCTCGTGAAGTGAGTGCCGCGAAGTCGCGCGCCGTCCGGTCCAAATGCGCTCACCTCGTGGCACCCCTCTCTCCTTCGCCGCCTCGGGCGTCCGCTCGACGCGGCGCCTCAGCGGCCGTTGGCCTCGCGCCAGGCGGCGAAGGCGGTCTGGTGTTCGTCCTTGGTGCAGGGATAGAGGCCGATGATCGTCTCGCCGGCCTTGACGCGCTCGACGACGAAATCCTCGTAGGCGGTCATCTCCACCGCCTCGTCGGCCAGCTCGTCGGCCAGATGCGCGGGCAGCACGATCACGCAGTCGTCGTCGCCGACGAGCACGTCGCCGGGGAAGACCGGGGCGTCGCCGCAGCCGATCGGGCCGTTGATCTCGATCGCCTCGTGCAGGGTGAGGTTGGTCGGGCTCGACGGCTCTGTGTGGTAGGCGGGGATGTCGAGCCGGCCGATGGTGGCGGCGTCGCGGAAGCCGCCGTCGGTGACGATGCCGGCGCCGCCGCGCACCATGAGCCGGGTGATGAGGATGTCGCCGGAGGAGGCGGCGCGCGCGTCCTTGCGGCTGTCGATGACGAGGATGTGGCCCGGGGGGCAGGTTTCGATCGCCACGCGCTGCGGATGCGCGGGGTCGCGGAACGCGGCGAGCTGGTTGCGGTCCTCGCGGGCGGGCATGTAGCGCAGGGTGAAGGCGGGGCCGACCATGTTGCGGCCCTTTGGCGCCACCGGATGCACGCCCTGGATCACCTGGTTGCGCAGGCCGCGCTTGAAGAGCGCGGTGGCGAGGGTGGCGACGGACACGCCCATCAGCTTGTCGCGGGTCTCGGGATTCATCGGGTTTTCCTCACTGCAGGTCGTCGGGCAGCACGCCCGCGGGGATGTTCTGGAAGCAGACGGGGCGCAGGAACCGGCGGATCGACAGCGTGCCGACCGAGGTGGCGCCGAAATTGGTGGAGGCGGGGTAGGGGCCGCCATGGACCATGGCGTCGGCCACCTCGACCCCGGTCGGGAAGCCGTTGGCGAGAACCCGTCCCGCCTTGCGCTCGAGCACCGGCAGCAGGCGGCGGGCAAGGTCCGTGTCGGCGTCGTCCATGTGCAGCGTGGCGGTGAGCTGGCCGTGGAGGGCGCGCGCGATCGCTTCGAACTGGGCGGGGTCCGTCACCCGGACGACGAGGCCGAGCGGGCCGAACACCTCCTCGGCGAGCGTGTCGTCGGCGAGCCAGGCGTCGCCGGTGGTCTCGAAGAGGTAGGGCGTGGCGTTCCGCTGGTCGCAGACCGAGGTCAGCACCTCGCGGACGCCGGTGCCGGCGGCGACGCGGTCGCGGCCTTCGCGATAGGCGCTGGCGATGCCGTCCGTCAGCATGGTCTGCGGCCCGACGGCGGCGAGCGCCGCCCTGGTCGCCGCGACGAAGCCGTCCGCCGCCGGTCCGTCGACCACGAGGGCGACGCCGGGATTGGTGCAGAACTGGCCCGCGCCCATGGTGAGCGAGGCGGCCCAGCCCTTGCCGATCTCGGCGCCGCGGGCGGCGACGGCCTCCGGGAGCAGGAACATCGGATTGACCGAGCCGAGCTCGCCGAAGAAGGGGATCGGCTCGGGCCGCGCGGCGCAGAGGTCGAAGAGCGCGCGGCCGCCGGCGAGGCTGCCGGTGAAGCCGACGGCCTTGACGAGCGGATGCTGGACGAGCGCGGCGCCGACGTCGCGCCGGCCGCCCTGGATCAGGCTGAAGGTGCCGGGATGGAGGCCTTGTGCCTCGATGGCGGCGTGGATCGCCTCGGCGACGATCTCGCCGGTGCCGGGATGGGCGGAGTGGCCCTTGACGATCACCGGGCAGCCGGCGGCGAGCGCCGCCGCCGTGTCGCCGCCGGCCGTCGAGAAGGCGAGCGGGAAGTTCGAGGCGCCGAAGACCGCGACCGGGCCGAGGGGGCGCTGGATCATCCGGAGGTCGGGGCGGGGCAGCGGCTGGCGGTCGGGGAGGGCCGCGTCGTGCCGGCGGTCGAGATAGTCGCCCTGGCTGATGTGGTCCGCGAAGAGGCGGAGCTGTCCCACGGTGCGCCCGCGCTCGCCCTCGAGCCGCGCGGGGGGCAGGCCCGTCTCGGAGACGCCGATCTCGGTGATCGCCTCGGCCCGCGCCTCGATCTCGTCGGCGATGCGATAGAGGAAGGCGGCGCGTTCGGCGCGCGGGGTGTAGGCGTAGGTCCAGTAGGCCGCTTCGGCCGCCTCGGCCGCGCGGTCGACATGGGCGGGGGTTCCGACGGAGAAGGCGAAGGCCTCGCCGGTCGCCGGCTCGGAGCGGAAGGTCGTCTCTCCGGCGACCCATGCGCCGGCGATCAGGTGCCGGCCATGCGGCGTGAAAACGGACTTGTCGAGCATGTCTCTTCCTTTCCTCGCGTCAGCCGCGGCCGATGTAGGGCATCGTCGTGGCCATGACGGTCATGAACTGGACGTTCGCCTCGGCCGGCATGTCGGCCATATGCAGCACCGAGCGCGCGACGATGGCGACGTCGATCGTCGGTTCGGCGCGGATCGAGCCATCGGCCTGGGGCACGCCCCGGGTCTGACCGACGGCCATGTCGGTCAGCGCGTTGCCGATGTCGATCTGGCCGCAGGCGATGCCGAAGGGCCGCCCGTCGAGCGACAGCGACCGGGTCATGCCGGTGACCGCGTGCTTGGAGGCGGTGTAGGCGATCGAGCCCGGGCGCGGGACATGCGCCGAGATCGAGCCGTTCATGATGATCCGCCCTCCTTTCGGCGACTGGCGGCGCATCTGGGCGAAGGCGGCGCGGGCGCAGAGGAACATGCCGGTGATGTTGGTATTCACCACCGTCTGCCATTGCTCGACGCTCATCTCGTCGATGAGCACGGATTTCAGGCTGACCCCGGCGTTGTTGAAGAGGCAGTCGAGCCGGCCCCAGGCGCCGGAGGCGGCGGCGAAGGCCCGGTCGACGGCGGCGGGGTCGGTGACGTCGCAGGGCAGGACGAGCGGCGCGGGGCCGTCGCCCGCGATTTCCTCCGCGACCTGGCGCAGCGCCGCCTCGCGCCGGCCGATCAGGCCGACGCGCCAGCCGGCGGCGGCGAAGGCGCGGGCGGTGGCGGCGCCGATGCCGCCCGAGGCGCCGGTGACCAGGATCGCGCGGTCAGGCATGGACTTCGGCCGGGACGAGGTCGTTCGCCTTGAGGAAGGGGCGCCGGTGACCAGGATCGCGCGGTCAGGCATGGACTACGGCCGGGACGAGGTCGTTCGCCTTGAGGAAGGCGCGGAGCGGCGCTTGCTGCGCGTCGGTCAGCGGCCAGGCCGAGGGCGGCCGGGTCGGGCCGCAGTCCTGGCCGAGCGCCTGGAGCGCGGCCTTGACGCCGGTGACGTTGGCGCCGTTCAGTTCCTCGGCGCGGATGTCCTCGAAGGCGCGCATCTCGGCGATGAGGGCGCGGGCGCGGCGGTAGTCCGAGGCTTCCAGCGCGGCGTGGATGGCGAGCGAGCGTTCGGGCCAGACGTTGATGAGGCCGCTGGTGAAGCCGCGGGCGCCGACGGCGTAGAAGGCGGGCGCCCAGACCTCGGCGAGGCCGCCGACCCAGGTGATGCCGGGGTCGCAGGCCTCGATCGCCTCGGCGAGGCGCAGCGGGTTCGGCGTCGCCCATTTGACGCCCTTGACGCCGGGCACCGCGCAGAGGTCGGCGATCCCTTTGGTGCCGATCGCGTCGTTGCGGAGATAGAGCATGATCGGCAGGCCGCCCGAGGCGTCGGCGACCGCCTTCATATAGTCGACGGTGCCGCGTGGCGAGACGAAGGGGTCGGGCGGCTGATGCACCATCAGCGCCGCCGCGCCGGCGTCGGCCGAGGCGCGGGCGAGCCGGCAGGCGTCGCGCACGCCGCGGCCGACCCCGGCGAGGAGGGGCGCGCGGTCGCCGACGAGGCCGGCGACCTCGCGGACCATGACGCAGGCCTCGTCGGTGGTCAGGGCGTAGAACTCGCCGGTATTGCCGTTGACGACCGGCATATGCAGGCCGGCGCCGAGCGCGCGGTCGAGGATCGGAGCCAGCCGTCCGGGCGCGACCGCGCCGTCCGCGTCGTAGGGGGTGACGAGGATGCCGGAGATGCCGCCGAGGGCGCGGTCGAGGTCATGGGGCATGGTTCGGGTCCTTAGTAGATCGAGGGTTCGCCGGCGGCGGGGCCGAAGCCGCGGGTCAGGAAATCGAAGTCGCAGCCGGAGTCGGCCTGGCTGACATGCTTCTGGAACATGTAGCCCCAGCCGCGGGCGAAGCGCGGTTCCGGCGCCTGCCATTCGGCCCGGCGCCGGGCGAGCTCGGCTTCGTCCACCAGCATGTCGAGCGCACGGTTCGGCAGGTCGAGCCGCACGATATCGCCGGTGCGGAGCAGGGCGAGCGGCCCGCCGATGTAGGATTCAGGCGCGACATGCAGCACGCAGGCGCCGTAGGAGGTGCCGGACATCCGCGCGTCGGAGATGCGCAGCATGTCGCGGTGCCCCTGCTTGATGAGCGCCTTCGGGATCGGCAGCATGCCCCATTCCGGGAAGCCGGGGCCGCCGAGCGGACCGGCGTTGCGCAGAACCATCACCGTGTCGGGCGTGACCTCGAGATTCTCGTCGTCGACCGCCTTCTTCATCTCCGGGTAGCTGTCGAAGACCAGCGCCGGGCCTTCATGCACCCAGTATTTCGGGTCGCAGGCGGCCGGCTTGATGATCGCGCCCGAGGGGGCGAGGTTGCCGCGCAGCACGGCGAGCGAGCCTTCGGCATAGACCGGGTTCGACAAGGGCCGGATCACGTCGTCGTTATAGACCTGCGCGCCCTCGAGGTTTTCGCCGAGGGTCTTGCCGGTGACGGTGAGGGCGGAGGTGTCGAGCCGCGCCTCGATCTGCTTCATCAGCGCGCGCAAGCCGCCGGCGTAGAAGAAATCCTCCATGAGATAGTCCTTGCCGGACGGCCGGACATTGGCGATCAGCGGCGTGTCGCGGCCGAGCGCGTCGAGGTCGTCGAGGGTGAGATCGACGCCGGCCCGCCGGGCCATGGCGATCAGATGGACGACGGCGTTGGTCGAGCAGCCGGTGGCCATGGCGACGATCGCGGCGTTGCGCACCGAGGCGGCGGTGACGATCTTCTCCGGGGTGAGATCCTCCCAGACCATTTCGACGATCCGCCGGCCGCAGGCGGCGGACATGCGCTGGTGGCCGGAATCGACGGCCGGGATCGAGGAGGCGCCGGGCAGGGTCAGCCCCATGGCGTCGGTGATCGCCGTCATGGTCGAGGCGGTGCCCATGGTCATGCAGGTGCCGGCCGAGCGGGCGATGCCGCCCTGCACGCCCAGCCATTCCGCGTCGGTGATATTGCCGGCGCGGCGCTCGTCCCAGTATTTCCAGGCGTCCGAGCCGGAGCCGAGGATCCGCCCGGCGTAGTTGCCGCGCAGCATCGGCCCGGCGGGGAGATAGATGAAGGGCACGCCCGCCGAGATCGCGCCCATGACGAGGCCCGGCGTGGTCTTGTCGCAGCCGCCCATCAGCACGACGCCGTCGAACGGGTGGCTGCGGATCATCTCCTCGGCCTCCATCGCCAGCATGTTGCGATAGAGCATCGAGGTCGGCTTGGTGAAGCTCTCGTCGACCGACAGCGACGGCAGCTCGACGGCGAGGCCGCCGGCCCGCGCCACGCCGCGCTTCACGTCCCCAGCCCGCTCGCGGAAGTGAGAATGGCACGAATTGATCTCGGACCAGGTGTTGAGCACGCCGATGATCGGCTTGCCCATGAAATCCTCCTCGGCGAGGCCGAGCTGCATCATGCGCGAGCGATGGCCGAAGCTGCGCAGGTCGTCGGGCGCGAACCAGCGGGCGCTGCGCAGCGTGTCCGGGCTCTTCTTCCTTGGATTGTCGAACATTCTTGGCTCCTCCCGACGCTTTGGTCCGTGGTGTCGCGGTTGGGTGTCAATTTCCGCGGCCGGAGGGCCGCGAAGGGTCATGCGTTCAGGCGGTGGCGAGGCGGCGGGCCTTTTGGACTTCGGGGTCTGGGTCGAGGCCGGCGGCGAGGAGGCGGCGGGTGTAGGGTTCGCGGGGGGTTTCGAAGATGGCGCGAACGGGGCCCTGCTCGACGACGCGGCCCTTTTCCATGACCATGACATGGTCGGCGAAGTCGCGGACCACCGGCAGGTCGTGGGCGATGAAGATGAAGGCGATCCCGAGCTCGCGCTTCAGTTTCGCGAGGAGGTCGATGAC
>JBGAJI010000187.1:0-3868 GCA_044225035.1 Amaricoccus sp.
GAAGTCGAGGATCTCGGCCTGAAGGGCGAGGGGCTCGACATCACCGTCGAGGGTGACACCGTCAAGGTCTCCGGCCGCGCGCCGACGCAGGAGGAGAAGGAAAAGCTGATCCTCGCGGTCGGCAATGTCGCGGGCGTCGCCAAGGTCGAGGATGCGATCGAGACGGGCGCGCCGGCGGCCGAGCCGGTGTTCCATACGGTGGTCAAGGGCGACAACCTGTCGAAGATCGCCGAGAAATATCTCGGCAAGGCCTCGCGCTATCCGGAGATCTTCGAAGCGAACAAGCCGATGCTGACCCATCCGGACAAGATCTATCCCGGGCAGGTGCTGCGCATCCCGGCGAAGTAACAGGCTTGTCGCGGGCCGCGGCGCCTCGCATTATCCGGGAAATTCGGGCCCGTGTACGAGGCCCGAAGCGCGGGGAGTGGCAGCCGTGACCCGGATCGCGACACTGGCGGACACGCGCGCCGTCGAGGCCGAGATGCCGCTCGACCGGCGCTGGACGGCGCGCAGCCTCTATGAGCAGCTGTCGCAGACGGCGGCGCGGTTTCCCGATCGGCCGGCGATCAGCTTTCAGTTGAAGTCGGGGCCCGGCGACCGGGCCCTGACCCTCACCTGGTCGGAGCTGAAGGCCGAGGTCACGCGCCTTGCCAACCTGCTCCACCGGCTCGGCGTGGGGCCCGGGGACGGTGTCGCCTACATCCTGCCGAACGGGATCGAGGCGCCGGTGGCGCTGCTGGCGGGGGCTACCGCGGGGGTGGTGACGCCGATCAACCCGCTTCTCGCGCCCGACGCGATGGCCAGCATCCTGCGCGAGGTGGGGGCCAAGGTGGTCATCACCCTCTGCCCCTTTCCGAAATCCGAGGTGGCGAACACGGTCGCCGCCGCGCTGGCCGAGGCGCCGGGCGTCGGGCATTTGCTACAGGTCGATCTCGGCCGGTATCTCGCGCCGCCGCTCGGCTGGGTGGCGCGCTATCTCGGCAAGCGGCCGACGCGTCGCCATGCGGCCAAGGTCCACGACCTCCGCCGCGAGATGGCGCGGGAGCGGCCCGACGCGCTCGATTTCGCCGAGGCCTTCGGCGACCGGTTCTGCGCGCGGTTCCATACCGGCGGCACCACCGGCCTGCCGAAGATCGCCCAGCACCGGGCGCGCGGCATCCTCTATAACGGCTGGTGCGGCCAGTTCTACATGTTCACGGAAGCCGACGTGCTGATGTGCCCGCTGCCGATGTTCCACGTGCTTGGCGCCTATCCGATCCTCATGTCCTGCCTCGCCTCGGGCGCGCAGGTCGTCATGGTGACGCCGCAGGGTTATCGCGGCGAAGGCGTGTTCGACAATTTCTGGAAGCTGGTCGCGCGCTGGAAGGTCACCTTCCTCATCACCGTGCCGACCGCCGCCGCCCGGCTGATGCGGGTGAGGGTGGATGCCGACATCTCGACGCTGCGCCTCGCGATCAGCGGCTCGGCCGCGATGCCGGTCGAGTTGTTCCAGCGGTTCGAGGAGGCGACGGGGGTCCGGGTGCTGGAAGGCTATGGCATGACCGAGGCGACCTGCCTCGTCTCGATCAATCCGCCCTATGGGGAACGCAAGATCGGCAGCGTCGGCCTGCCCTTCGCCTATACCGATCTGCGCATCCTGCGCTGCGACGCCGAGGGGCGGGTGATGAAGGTCTGCGAGGTGGATGAGAGCGGCGAGATCTGCGTTCTCGGCCCGGGGGTCAACGCGGATGTCTACGCCGATCCTGAGAAGAACCGCGGCATGCTGACCGAGGACGGCTTTCTGCGCACCGGCGACCTCGGGCGGCTCGACGCCGACGGCTATCTCTGGATCACCGGCCGGGCCAAGGACCTGATTATCCGGGGCGGGCACAATATCGACCCGGCGCAGATCGAGGACGCGCTGATGGCGCATGGCGACGTGAATTTCGTCGGGGCGATCGGTCAGCCGGACGCGCATTCGGGCGAGGTGCCGGCGGTTTATGTCGAATTGGCCAAGGGGGCCACGGCGACGGCAGAGGATCTGCTCGCATTCGTCCGGGACCATGTCGGCGAGCCGGCGGCGGTGCCGAAGCATGTCGAGTTGCTGCCGGAACTGCCCAAGACCGCCGTCGGCAAGATCTTCAAGCCCGACCTCCGGCGGCTGGCGATCGCGCGCGTCTATGGCGAGGCGCTGGCGGCGGCCGGACGGGCCGAGACCGTGGTGGAGGTGGTGGATGACCGCCGCCTCGGCCTGGTCGCCGTGCTGGCGCCGGGACCGGGCGGGCCGGACGACGCGGGCGTCGCCGCCGTGCTCGGTCCCTTCCTTCCGCCCTGGCGCTGGCGGGAATAGGCCGCGCCGGGGCTTCCGCTCGCCGCGTTTGTCGCTAGGGTCGCGTTCAGCGGCCGTTGGCGCGGGGAAGAACAGAGATGCTTCAGGGTTACGCGGCGGTCGGCGATCGGCTGGTGAAAGAGGCGAACCCGCTCGACCCGGCGCGCGACGTGATCTGGTTCGACCTCGCCGATCCGACCGAGGCCGAGGAAATCGCCGTGGAGGAGCTGCTGGGCGTCGACGTGCCGACCCGCGAGGAGATGGAGGAGATCGAGGATTCGAGCCGTCTCTATGTCGAGGAAGGCTCCATCTTCATGACCGCGACCCTGCTGTCCGCCGTCGCCACCGGCTATTCCGAGCGGGGCCCGGTGACCTTCATCCTGGCCGGGCGGCGGCTCGTGACGCTGCGTTATCACGAGCCGAGCATGTTCCGCACCTTTCCGGCCCGGGCCGAGAAATCGAGCCTCGGCTGCGTCGATGGCGAGTCGGTGCTGATGGCGCTGCTCGACGCGATCGTCGACCGGCTGGCCGATATTCTCGAGAAGGTCGGGCGCGACCTCGAGCTCGTCTCTCGCGCGCTGTTCCGGCGCGACGAGGGCGGCGGCCCGCGGGATTATACCGATGTGCTGCGCGAGGTCGGGCGGCTCGGCGATCTCGTCTCGAACGTGCTCGACAGCCTGATCTCGGTGGAGCGCATGCTGGTCTTCATGGGGCCGGCGAACGGCGCCGCGAAGGAGAGCAAGGGGCGGCTGAAGACCCTGTCGCGCGATACGAGGTTCCTGACCGAGCATGCGTCCTTCCTGGCGCAGAAGATCACCTTCCTGCTCGACGCGACGCTCGGCATGATCGGGATCGAGCAGAACGCGACGATCAAGATCTTTTCCGTCGCGGCGGTGGTGTTCCTGCCGCCGACGCTGATCGCCTCGATCTACGGGATGAATTTCGGCGTGATGCCGGAACTGCATTGGGCCTGGGGCTACCCGTTCGCGATCGGGCTGATGATCGCCTCCGCCGTGCTGTCGTTCTGGATCTTCAAGAAACGCGGCTGGCTATAGACCGTTTGCCTTGGATATCGCGGCGGATATGGCGGTGGGGCGACGATCAGTGGCCGTCGTTTACCACCGGGACGCGATCAACCGGCGCGGAGCGTCCCGCCTCCTGGGTCAGAGTGACGAGCGCGTCGTCGAGACGTTCCGCCAGGGCGTGCAAGCCGTTCATCGCCGCGTACACACGAAGTTCCGACAAGATGTCGAACATCTGGGAGTTGTTCTCGGGCAAGTACATGGCGGATCCGGACTCATGCGGCAGGCTTTCCATTCCTCCTATGTCACAATCCGCCGGCTCGGATAGGGCTAATTTGAGTTAACCGCCCGCGTCGGCCAGTTTTTTCCGATCCAGGTTAAGTTTAGATCGTGCTGCGATCAATCGACGCGTCCTCGCCGCGCGAACCATCGCACCGCGCTTAAAACCGAGCTTTCATTTGAGTTGGTCGCCAAAGCGTGCTGCAATCCGGCGGCGAACGGCAAGGGCAGCGTCGGCAAGGCGCGCCCATCGCGGGAG
>JBGAJI010000188.1:0-3855 GCA_044225035.1 Amaricoccus sp.
GGCTGCGACCCGCGTCGCTCGCCGAGGTGGTGGGCCAGGAGCATGTGCTCGGACCGGACGGCCCGCTCGGCCATATGCTGGCGGATGGCAATCTGGGATCCATCGTCTTCTGGGGCCCGCCGGGGGTGGGCAAGACGACGATCGCCCGTCTGCTGGCCGACGCCACCGATCTCGCCTTCGTGCAGATCAGCGCCATTTTCACCGGCGTCGCCGACCTGCGCAAGATCTTCGAGACGGCGCGGCTGCGCCACCAGAACGGCCGGGGAACGCTGCTGTTCGTCGACGAGATCCACCGGTTCAACAAGGCGCAGCAGGATGCGTTTCTGCCCTTGATGGAGGACGGGACCATCGTCCTTGTCGGGGCGACGACCGAAAACCCGTCCTTCGAGCTCAACGCGGCCCTGTTGTCCCGCGCGCGGGTCCTGACATTGCGCCGGCTCGGGCCGGAGACGCTGGCGCTCCTGATGGAGCGGGCCGAAGCGATGCTCGGTTATCCGCTGCCACTGACGCCCGAAGCCCGGGCGCAGTTGATCGAGATGGCCGACGGAGACGGGCGAGCGCTGCTCAATCTCATCGAGCAGATCGCGCCGGAGACCGCGACGCTCGACGCCACCGCCCTGTCGGCGCGGTTGAGCCGGCGGGCGGCGCTGTTCGACAAGTCGGGCGACGGCCACTACAATCTGATCTCCGCTTTGCACAAGTCGGTTCGCGGCTCGGACCCGGACGCCGCGCTCTACTGGCTCGCCCGGATGCTGAAGGGCGGCGAAGACCCGCGGTTTCTCGCCCGCCGCATCACCCGCATGTCGATCGAGGATATCGGTCTCGCCGACCCCGCCGCGCAACGGCTGTGTCTCGACGCCTGGGCGACCTATGAGCGACTCGGCTCGCCAGAGGGCGAGTTGGCGCTGGCCCAGGCGGTGATCTATCTGGCGCTCGCGCCGAAATCGAACGCGGCATACGTCGCCTTTGGCGAGGCGATGCGGACGGCGGAGCGGACCGGGTCGCTGGCGCCGCCGAAGCATATCCTCAACGCGCCGACCCGCTGGATGAAGGAGGAAGGCTTCGGCGCCGGCTATGTCTATGACCACGATACGCCCAATGCCTTTTCCGGCCGGGATTATTTTCCCGAGAGCATGGGACGGACCAGCTTCTACACGCCCACGGATTACGGCGCGGAGCGAGATCTCAACAAAAGGATGGCTTCCCTTACCGAAGAACGGCATAGATTAAATCAATCAGAGGCGGAGTAGCTTCGCCGCGTCCTGCGCGGATCGCGCTTGCGAATGAGGTGCCGGTATCGCCAGGAGCCCGCGCAAAGCACCCGAGGTGCAGCTGATATTCGTCAGCGTGGCGGCGCGGTTGCTGAGCGCGGCCGATCTCGATTCTATCGTTGAGCGATCGAGCTTCCACAACGCGACCGGCGGCCTCACAGGCCTGCTGCTCTACCGGGGCGAGTACTTCCATTCCATCCTGGAAGGGTCGGAGCGCGAGGTCCTGCGCCGGATGGAGGTGATCATCACCGACGAGAGGCATCGCGACATCAACATACTGCGCGAGCGAACCATCACCGAGCGGCGCTTTGCCAACTGGACCTTCGCCGCGGTGCCCCGACCCGGTCCCGGCCTGGCGCATCTACAGTCGCAGGACGAGTTTATTCGTACCCTGGCGACGCGACTTCCCTGATGTGAACGCGACGGGTTGGCATTGGTTTCTCGTTAAGTATCTGAATTTATTTATATAAGACAGAAATCGCTCGCGATCGGATCTGTGTCGTTATGATCGCTATGTGACTAGTGCATGACGGAAATGCTTGACACGCGATGGCACTCCGGTTGATTAGGCGCATCCTCGGGGTGATCGCGCATGCACACTAAAAACGGTTCCGGCCAGCTTGTCGAATTCGCCTTCTCCTCGCGGGCGACGGCTTCGATGCCCGTCGCCGCGCTGCTGCGGCTCGCGCATCAGGCACGGATGTTCAATACCCGAATGGCGATCACTGGGACTTTCTCCTACCAGGATGGCGTTTTCTCCCAGGTGATCGAAGGACCCGGAGAGGTTGTGCTCTCCCTCGCGTCGCGAATCATGGCCGATCCGCGCCACGCCGGAATCGCGATCCGCGGGTTCCGCGCCATTCCGGCGCGGCGGTTCGCAACCTGGTCGGACACCGGCTTTTCCGAGATGGCCCCCTGCGCGCCGGCTGGCAACCTCTACGCGCTGCCGAGCCTTCGCGCCTTCGCCGCCGTGCCGGCGGCCGCGCAGAGCGCCTCGGCTCCCTGACCCTCCGGTCGCCGCGCCGACCTTGACAAGGTCTCCGGCCCGGGGCCTTTGAGGCGGGACAAAACTCAAGGGAGTTGCGAGGCGCCGTGCCCGTCCTGCTTCAGATTGCCCTCGGCGGTGCGATCGGCGCCTCGGTGCGCTACCTGCTCGTCGGCGCCGTCACGCGGCTCGTCGGCGCCGGCTTTCCGTGGGGCACGTTTCTGGTGAATGTCATCGGCTGTTTCGGGATCGGTCTCGCCGCGGCGCTGCTGCTCGGCTCGGCCGATCCGATGTTCCGGCGCGCCGCGCCTTTCGTGGTGCCGGGCCTGCTCGGCGGCTTCACCACCTTCTCGGCCTTCACCCTGGAGACCTTCCAGCTGATGGACCGCGGCGCTCTGGTCGCGGCGGCGGCCTATGTCGGCGCTTCGGTCGGGATCGGCCTCGCGGCCCTGGCCGCGGGCCTCGGCCTCGCGCGTTGGATCGCGGCATGAGCGGTGTGCGCCAGATGACGGTCGAGGCGGACGCGGCGGAGCAGCGGCTCGACCGCAGGCTGCGCCGGCATTATCCCGACCTGCCGCAATCGCTGGTCGAACGCCTGTGCCGCAAGGGCGACATCCGGGTGAATGGCGGCCGGGTGCGCGCCTCGACCAAGCTCGAGCCGGGGCAGGTCGTCCGCCTGCCGCCGATGCCCGGCCCGGCCCCCGCGACCGTGCGCGAGGCCTTCGTCTCGGAGGCCGACGCCGCGATGATCCGCGCCGCCGTGATCTATCGCGACGCCGATATCATCGCGCTCAACAAGCCGCCTGGCCTCGCGGTTCAGGGCGGCTCCGGCCAGACGCGGCATGTCGACGGCCTGGCCGAGGCCTTGCGTTTCGAGCGGGAAGACAAGCCGCGCCTCGTCCATCGGCTGGACCGCGATACCTCCGGCATCCTGCTGCTGGCGCGGAGCGGCCGCGCCGCCACCGGTCTCGCCCGCGCCTTTCAGTCGCGCGACGCTCGCAAGATCTACTGGGCCGCCGTCGCCGGTGCGCCGTCGCCCGAGGCCGGCACCATCCGTTACGGTCTCGTCAAGGCGCCGGGGCATGGCGCGGGCGGCGAGGGAGAGAAGATGCTGGTGGTTCCGCCTGACCGGATCGCCGCGACCGAAGGCGCGAAACGCGCGACCACCGATTATCGTGTGCTCGAGGCGGCCGGCAATCGCGCCGCCTGGGCCGCGCTGGCGCCGATCACCGGCCGCACGCACCAGCTGAGGGCGCATATGGCGGCGATCGGCCACCCGATCGTCGGCGACGGCAAGTACGGCGGCAACGCGCAGGAAAATACCGGCGAGGGCTGGGGCGCGCAGCTCGGTGGAGGTGTCAGCCGCAAGCTGCATCTGCACGCCCGCCGTCTCGCGATCACCCATCCGGTCAGCGGCGCGCGCCTCGTGCTGACCGCGCCGCTGCCCGAGCATATGAAACGCACCTGGGACCTCTTCGGCTGGCGGCCCGAGGACGTGCCCGACGATCCGTTCGAGGATTTCGCATGAGCTCCGCGGCGACGGACCTCCGCCTCGTCGTTTTCGATATGGACGGCACGCTGATCGACAGCCAGCACCTG
>JBGAJI010000035.1:0-29658 GCA_044225035.1 Amaricoccus sp.
TTGGCCGCGAGTCTTTATTCTCCCCGCCCGTTGGCGGGGCCCCTCGTCCTGCCCGATAGGAATCTGCCAATATGAAACTGGGAGAAGCCAGCGGCGCGGGGGCGCGTCGGGCTTCTGGCGCGCGGGAGGGCTGAACGCCGGGTCAGCTTTTGGGGAAATGCGTCAGGGCGCGAGGGATTGGAAAAGGCTGGCGGCGCGGGGGTAGAGGTCGCGGATGGTCAGGCCTTCGAGGATCGCCGCGCGGGCGCGGGCGCGGAGGGGCGCCGCTTCGGCCGGGTGGCGGAGGAGGTCCAGGACGGCGGTCGTGATGGTCGCGGGATCGGCGAGGTCGGCGAAGCGGGCCGAGGAGGCGTCGGCGAATTCGCGGACCGGGGCGGTGTCGGACAGGACGAGGGCGCAGCCGGTGCTCATCGCCTCGAGCATCGACCAGGAGAGCACGAAGGGCACGGTCAGGTAGACATGCGCGTCCGACCGGCGCAGCAGCCGGCGATAGTCGGCGCGCGACAGGCGGCCGACGAAATGGACCCGGGCGGGGTCGATCGCCTTGTCGGCCAGCGCCTTCGCCTTCCAGTCGGTGGCGCGCAGCGAGCTGCCGCCATAGGCGACGCGATTCTCGCCGGCGATCACCGCCACCGCCCGCGGGTCGGCGGCGAGGATCGCCGGCAGGGCGGCCATGAATTGCGGAAAGCCGCGGTGCGGCTCCATCCCGCGGGTGGCGTAGGTGATGACGCGCGCATCGTCGGCGACGAGGCCGCCGAGCGTCGCCTGGTCGGGGCTGGTGCCGGGGGCGTAGAAATCGGCGTCGATCCCGTCGTGCCGCACGGTCAGCGCCGGGCGCAGCAGAGCCGGAAACTGCGACGCCTGGAACTCGGTCGGGCAGAGCACGGCGTCGGCGGCGGCGATGTCCATGGCGATCGGCGCGTTGCGGGCCCGTTCGTACATCGGCGCCTCGACCGCGCCCTTGAATTCGCGGCCCTCAAGCCGGGCGAGATAGGTGACATCGGCGCCGGGCCAGGAATACCACCATTCGGCATAGGCGACATAGGCGGCCGCGGGAAACACGTCGCGGGCGAACATGCCGGCACCCCAGCCGGAATGCGAGACGATGACGTCGGGGCGGTAGCCCTGCTCCCGCGCCGCGAGCGCCGCGCGCACGAAGGCCTGGCCGTTGATCGCGGCGCGGTCCATCGGCTGGGCATAGGGGTGGGTGCCGCCGGAGGGCGCGCGATGCGGCTTGTAGCGGAGGAGCCGGAAGCCCGGCGTCTCGGCCACCTCGGCGGCGGTGGCGAAGGCGACCTCCCAGCCCTGGGCGCCGAGCCAGAGGCCGAGGCCGCCGAACTGCGCCGGGAAATTGTCGTGGATGAACAGGATCCGCATCGGCCGCCCTCCGTTCCGGGCGCCGGGGCCCGGCGCCCGTTCAGGCGAACAGGGAATAGAGGCCGAGGCCGAGCGAGCCAAGCGCGATCGCCGCCGTGCCGATGAGGATCAGGCGCAGGCCGCCGTCCGGGACGCGGCGCTCCGGCCGCTCCACCCCGGCGAGCGTCGCCTCGAGCCGGATCTGCGCCATCTCGATCCGGTTCACGAGATCCGCGAGGCGGTCGTTGTCGATTCCGGGCGCTCGCGGCGCGGGCTCGGGCGGCGCGGGCGGAGACCGGCGGAGGGCGAGGAGCTCCTCATAGACCCGCTCGACCACCCGCTGCTCGGGCGCGACGGCGCTTTTCGAGCCGCGCCGCAGCTCGCCGCGCGTGCCATCGGCGGCGCGGGCGATGGCGGTGACGGTGAATTCGAAGCCCGGCTCCACCGGGGGGGCGAGGGTCACGCCGAAGCCGGAGTCGCCGGTGCCGACGCCGCCCTTTTCGAGATCGGCGCGGTGGCGGTCGGCGCGGACCGTGGCGACGAGCTTGCCCTCGCGGTGGATCTCGACCTCGACGGCGGCGGCGCTGCTCGCGCGGTCGATCGCCCAGCCGGCGACGCGGTCGGGGCGGGTCAGGTCGAAGACGCCATAGACGCGGGGGCCGATCTCGGCGAGCGGCGCCTCGGCCGGCGCCGGCCCGGGCATGCTGCTGGCGTTGTCGTCTGGCATGGGCTTCCTCATCGGCCGCGGTCGGTTAGCCTTTGCGTAACGGCCGATGTTTAACGAGATGCCAATCGCCGCGCCGGGAACCCAGCCGATTTGAACCGTTTCGCGCTCCACCTCTTCGTTCTTCTGATCGCCGGTCAGGCCGCCGCCGGGCCGCGGGTCGTCGGCGCGCCGGAGACGGTGTTCGACTGGGAGAGCGAGCGCTGCGCGACCTGGGACATCCCGGACGGGCCGGCGCGGGCGTGGCGCGGCGCGGATGGACGCGCGCGGTTGATCGCGGGCGCGGAAGCGAGCCGGGTCGCCTCCGGGCCGGATCTCGACCATTTGCGCCACGGTTGCGCGGTGGTGTTCGAAGGCGCGCGTTCGGCCGATCCCGGCGCCTATGACGACCGGTCCTGGATCGCCGGGCTGTTCACGGCGGACGGACGGCGGGTCGAGGCGCTGGTCCATGCCGAATATCACGGCGACAAGCACCCGGGACGTTGTCCGGCGGCGGTCTATCTCGACTGCTGGCGCAACGCGGTGGTCGCGGCGCTGTCGGAGGATGGGGGCGCTCATTTCGCCGGCGCGGGGTTGGTCGCGGCGCTGCCCTATCGCTACGACGGCATGGCCGGGCGGCGGACCGGCTATTTCAACCCGAGCAATATCCTGCGCGACGGCGACTATCTCTATGCCTTCGTCTTCGCCGAAGCCTATCGCGCGCAGCAACGCGGCGCCTGCCTGTTGCGTCGGCCGCTGGCGGGCGGGGCGGCCGACTGGCGCGGCTGGGACGGGGCGGGGTTCGGCGTGCGCTTCGCCGATCCCTATCGCGAGGATATCGTCGATCCGGCGCGTCATGTCTGCGCGCCGTTGCCGGGGGTGGGGTCGACGATCTCGTCGGTGGCGCGGGACGGGGCGGGCGGCTATCTCGCGGCGACGCCGACGACGAAGGACGGCGTGAGCGGGATCTATGCGATGACCTCGCCGGATCTGATCCACTGGAGCGCGCCGGATCTGGTCTGGGCCGCGCCGCTGCTCTGGCGGCGCGATTGCGCGGCGCCGGCGGCCTATGCCTATCCGGCGCTGCTCGATCCCGACTCGCCCGGCTTCGACAGCGTGGGCGAGGCGTTCTGGCTCTATGTCACGCGGATGGCGGTCGGCGAAGGGTGCGCGGTCGGACCCGACCGCGACCTCGTGCGGATGCGGGTCAGCTGGCCCGCGGCAGGCCGACCGCCGGCAGGCTCGCCAGCACCGTCCGCGGCATCGCCAGATCCTCGGGGCGGATCTCGCGCGCCTTGAAGGGCTGCGCCGCGCCGCTCTCGACCAGCGCCTCGATCACGTCGAGCGAGCGCTCGACATCGTCCATCGGCGCGTCGAACAGGTCGTAGATCGAATAGTTCCACCAGGCGAGGGCGAGCAGGCGCTCGACGGTGCGCTCGGGGAAGCGCAGGCGCACGACCTTGCCGGGCGTTCCGACCACGATCGAATAGGGCGCGATGTCGCGGATGACGAGGGCGCGGGCGCCGATGATCGCGCCGGCGCCGATGGTGACGCCGGACTTGATGAAGGCGCCCTGGCCGATCCAGACGTCCGGGCCGATGGTGGTGATCGGGCAGCTGGCGGCGAAGGGGCGCTTGCGGTTGTGCACGGAAGCCGCGGCGGGACCGGCGATCAGGTCGTCCCAGCCGTTCACCTGCGGATAATAGGCGGTGCGCGAGGTGGTGAGCCAGTCGGTCGGATGCTCGTGCGCGCCGATGACGACGCCGCTCGCCACCGAGCAGTAGCGGCCGAAGCGCACGTTGTTGATGGTGCCGCCGGACAGGTTGCAGAAGGCGCCGATATCGAGGAAGGCGCCCGAGGTGACGGTGGAGAGGATCGAGGTCGGCGCCTCGATCCGCGAACCCTTGGCGAGCGTGTGCGTGTTGCGCAGGCCGTAAAGCTTGACGCCGCGCTGTTCGAACGCTTCGTAATCCGCGCGGTTCAGGGTGAAGGGAATGGGCATCGCCGGTCTCCTCGCTGTCGGGCGCGCGGATCGGTCGCGCGTCTCCTGGTTTGGCGTGCGCGGCGCGTCGCCTAGGCGGGCTCGCGGATTTGCACGCTTGTTCATTGGCTTCGCCACGCTAGCGCGGGGCGCGTTGACAGATGGTGAACGGTCCCTCGGCCTATTCCTCGTGCATCACGTGGCTCATGCGGCGGAGAAGCGGGGACAGGATGTATTCCCCGGCCCGGCGCTCGCCGGTCTGGATCGCCACCTCGACCGGCATGCCGGCGGTGAGATGCACGCCGGGCAGTTCCTCGAGGCTGACCGGGTCGATCGCCACGCGGGCGTCGAAATAGGGCGTGCCGTCGCGCTCGTCCTGCAGCATGTCGGCGGAGACGTAGGAGACCTCGCCGAGCGCCACCGGCGCCTGGGCGCGGGGATAGGCGGTCAGGCGGATCTTGGCCGGGCGGCCGACATGCACCGTGTCGATCGTGTCGGGCGAGACCCTCGTCTGCACCACGAGCCGGTCGCCGTCGGGGATGATGTCCATCAGCGGCGCGCCCGAGGCGAGGACCGCGCCCGGTGTCTTGACGCGGATATCGACGACGATCCCGTCCTGCGGCGCGCGGAGGTTGTGCCGCTCCAGCACGTCGCCGGCGGCGCGGACCCGGCTGGCCAGGCCCTCGACCATGCGGCGCGAGTCCGACAGTTCGTCGCCGATGTCGGCCAGCCGCTGCTGGTCCAGCGTCTCGATATCGGCGTTGGCGCGGGCGATATCCTCGCGCGCCGCCTCGGCGAGGCCGCGGGCCTCGTCGCGGTCGCCTTCGAGGGTGGCGATGGTCCGGTCGAGCTCCAGCAGCTTCTGCTTCGGGCTGGCGCCCTTGGCCACCAGCGCGCTGGTCGAGACGCGTTCCTCGGTCCAGAGCGCGATCTGGCGCTGGGCGGCTCCGGCCTGCGCCTCGTTCGCCGAGATCTGCGCGGTGAACTGGTCGATCTGACGGCGGAGCGAGGCGACCTGGCCGACATGGGCGCGCTGGCGGGCGTCGAAGCGGCGGATCTGCGCGGCGATGCGCGCGGCGGCGTCGGGCGCGGCGGGCGCGGTGGCGGGATCGAGGCGCGGCGCGCCGGCCTGCTCGGCCTCGAGGCGCCAGATGTCGAAGGCGAGCGCCACGCGGTCCGCCTCGAACTGCGCCAGCTGCTCGCGGGTCTGGGTCGCGTCGAGCGTGGCGACGATCTGGCCCTGCCGGACGCTGTCGCCGGGTTTGACCAGCAGGCGCTCGAGGATGCCGCCCTCCAGATGCTCGACGGTCTTGCGCTCGCTTTCGGCCAGAAGGACGCCGTGCGACACGACGGCGCTGTCCAGCCGGGCGAACATGCCCCAGCCGAGCGCGGCGGTGGTGAGGCAGGCGATGGTGGCGAGCGCCGTCAGGAACGCCGGGCGATAGCTCGGCGTGTCGTCGGCGTCGATCAGTTCGGCCAGCGTAGTCATTTCACCCCTCCACGCGCCGGAACCGGCGCGATGCCCTGGCCCGGGCGCCGCGGCCCGAGCGCGGCCAGCACCTCGGCGCGATCGCCGAATTGCGCGACGGTGCCGTCCTTCAGCACCATGAGCTTGTCGGCGCGCTTCAGGATCGACATGCGCTGCGCGATGACGAGGACGGTGGTGCCGCGGCGGCGGGCGATCTCGATCGCCTCGACCAGCGCCGCCTCGCCCTCGGCGTCGAGATTGGAATTCGGCTCGTCGAGCACCAGGAGCTTCGGGTCGCCATAGACGGCGCGGGCAAGCGCGATGCGCTGGCGCTGGCCGCCGCTGAGGCGCGAGCCGGCGTCGGCCAGCCGCGTTTCGTAGCCTTGGGGCAGGGCGCCGATCAGTTCGTGCACCCCGGCGAGCCGCGCGGCCGCGACCACCTCGGCGATGTCGCCGTCGCGGAAGCGCGAGATATTGTCCCGCACGGTGCCGTCGAGCAGCAGCGGATCCTGCGGCAGATAGCCGACCGCCTCGCCGAAGCTGGCGCGTTCGTGGGTAAAGGTGCTCTGGCCGTCGAGAAAGATGCCGCCGGCGGTCGGCGCCCAAAGGCCGACGACGAGGCGGGCCAGCGTCGATTTGCCGGCGCCCGAGGGGCCGACGACGCCGAGAAGCTCGCCCGCCTCGATCTGGAACGAGACGTTGCGGAGCAAAGGTGTGTCCTGGCCCGGCGGCACATAGCCGACGCGGTCGGCGCTGAGCCGGCCGTGCGCCACGCGGATCGGCGAGGAGGAGCGGCGGGTGGCGCCGCGGTTCAGGACGTCGCGCAGCCGTTCGCCCGCGGCCATCGCATCGACCCATTGCCGCCAGCCCTCTATCATCTGTTCGAACGGCAGGAGCAGGCGCGCCATCAGCACCGAGGCGGCGATGATCGTGCCGCCCGACACCTCGCGCTGGATGACGAGGGTGGCGCCGGTGGCCAGCACCGCCACCTGCAACCCGACGCGCAAGGCCTTGGCGGTTGCGGCGAGCGCCTTGGCCACCGCGCGGCGCCGTTCGGCATTGTCGAGCGCCTCGGCCTGCGAGCGGCGCCAGCGGCGGGCCACGGCGGGCAGCATGCCCATTGCGGTGATGACCTCGGCGTTGCGGATCGCCGCCGCGGTTTCGACATGGACGGCGCCGGCCGCCAGTGTCGCCCGCGCGGTCGGCCGGCGGGCCAGCACCTCGGTCGCGATGGCGATGCCGGTCAGGATCAGCGCCGCGGTCAGGCCGACGAGGCCATAGATCGGATGCAGGAGCCAGAGCACGAAGAGAAAGAGCGGCGCCATGGCAAGGTCGAGCGGCAGCGCGATGGCGCCGCTGGCGATGAAGCTTCGCAGGTCGCCGAGATCGCGGATCGAGCCGGCGGCGGCGGCGGCGCCGTCGCGGAGCGTGGTCTCGACCGACGCCTCGAACACGTCGCGCCCCAGCCGTCCCGCCACCTGCGCGCCAAGGATCGCGAAGATCCGGTGGCGCAGATAGTCGAGCACCGCCTGAAAGCCGAGGATCACCACCACGAGCCCGGACAGGGCGACCAGCGTCTCGTAGCTGCCGCTGGCGATCACCCGGTCATAGATCTGGATCGTGTAGAGCGGCATCGCGAGATGCAGCACATTGAGGAAAAGCCCGATCACCGCGGCGGCGGCGGTGCCGCGGCGCAGGTCGCGCAACGCATGGCGATAGGCCGGCGTGCTGGCGTATTTCGACATTTCCGGCTCACCCGTTGCTGGCGCGGCGATCCGCCGCCGCCGTTCCGCCGCGCCGCTCCAGCAGCCGCTCGAACAGCCGCGCGTGGAGCTTGGCCGACTGGTCGGCGCTGGTCGGCGGGCGGATCCCGGCGTGGAGCCGGTCCCAGAGCGCCGGTTCGCGGATGGCCCGGCCGATCTGCTCGGCGAGGCTCTCGGGGTTGCCGACGTGGAAATGCAGCCCGTCGATGCCGTCGCGCACCTTCTCGGCCATGCCGCCGATGTCGCTGGCGATGATCGGGCGGCCGTGGTGGAAGGATTCCTGGATCACCACCGGCGCGTTCTCCCACCAGGTCGAGGGCACGATCACCCAATCGACCTCGCGCATCAGGTTCGGCAGCTCCGGGCTCTTGTAGGACCCCATGAAGCGGACGCGGCGGCCGGCGAGGCGGAAGAGCTCCTTGACGCTGGTCTGGAATTCCTCCGGCTGATGCTCGAGATTGCCACCGTGCACATAGAGCACGGCGTCGCCCCAGACGTCGGCCGGCACCCGCGTCACCGCGTCGATCAGCACCTTGACGCCCTTGAACGGGTTCAGCTGGCCGAAGAAGGCGAAGCGATTGCGCCGCCCGCCCGGCGCCACGCGGCGCGGCGGCGTGGCGGGCGTCTCCTCCAGCCCGTTCTCGATCATCACGAGCTTCTCGCGCGGCAGGCCCCAGTCGGCGAAGCGGCCGAGCAGGAAGCGCGACGGCGAGACGAAGGCGTCCACCTCGTTGAAGAAGCTCTTGATGAAGAGCTCGCGCCGCATCAGGTTCGCCGGCCCGATCTCGGGGAAGCAGACGCCGCATTCCGACGGCGAGGCCTTGGAGCAGAGCGCGCCGGTCTTCGCCTTGATCATCTGGCCGTGGTGGGCGCAGATCGGCAGGTATTCGTGCAGGGTATAGACGATGGGCACGTCGCCGAGCGCGCGGCGCGCGGCGCGGATCGCCTGGATGCCGAAGCCCATCACGTGGTGGAAATTGATGATGTCCGGGCGGTAGTCGCTGAGGAACCGCTCGAAATGCTTCATCAGCCCGTCGAGGTCGTTGGTGCCGAGATGGAACCAGTCATAGTCGTTCGACCAGAACAAAGTCTCGTCGGGTCCCTGGCCGAGCGACATCAGCGGCGTGGCGCGGTGGCGCGCGACGGGCGGCCCGACCCCGGCGAGGTAATGCGCGTCCCACCCTTCCTGATCCTTCAGGCCCTGGAACAGGTTGTAGGACGCGACCTGCGCGCCCCCGATCGAGAAGGTCGGGTGCGCGTGGCTGAGGATCAGGGCTTTCATACGGTCGAAACTCCGTTGCGCGGGGCGGTGACCACCCGGTCGAGCAGGGCGGCGTCCACCTGGCGCATCAGGCGGGCGAAAGGCGAAGGCTGCGCGGCGTGGCTGTCGTCGAGCATCCAGAATTCGACGGCGCCCGAGCAGTAGCTGCCATGCCCCGCGCGGCGCAGGCGCGCGGCGAGATCGACATGGGTGTAAGCGTCGCTGAAGAGATGGCCGGAGAAGCCGCCCGCCGCCTCCAGCGCGGCGCGGCCGATCAGCGCCACCTCCGGCGCGCCGGCCGCGACCGGGCGCGCCGGTCCGCGGCGGAGCCAGTTCGCCCCATAGCCGGAGAGGGCGCAGGCGCCATGCACCGTCAGGGGATCGGCGCTCTCGCCGCCGAAATAGATCGAGCCGTCCTCGTAGGTCATGGCCGGCGACAGGAGCCCGGCCGTCGGCAGGCTCTCGGCCTCGGCCATCAGCGCGGCGAGCCAGCCGGCGGATTTCGGCAGCGCGGCGGGGGTGAGGCAGAGGATCGTCGGGCTGGCCGTCGCGGCGACGCCGAGATCGAGCCGGCCGGCGGTGGTCTCATGCTCCGAGGCGAAGACGAGGCCGCCGGAAAGGCCATAGAAATCGAAGGCCTCGGTCAGGCGCGGCAGCGTCTCGGTCGCGACGGAGCGCGAGGTGACGAGCACGAGGTCGAGCGCCTCGGCCTCCGGCGTGCCGGCGAGCAGGCCGAGGATCGGCTGCAATTCGGCATAGGCGCGGAAGGGCACGATCGCGGCGGGGCGCACGCTGGCGAGGAAGGGCGCGAGATGCTCCTCGACCACGCGGCCGAGCTCGGGATCGCGCGGCGACAGGGCGCCGAGCAGGTGCGGCAGGCGCTCGGCGCTTTCGAACGGCGTCGCGGTCAGCGGCCGGAAAAGGCAGCTGTCGTCGTCGAGCACGATCTCGAGATAGAGCTCGGCGCCATCGGTTTCGGCGCGGCTGGCCGGCGCATGGACGATGAAGCCGTGCAGGCAGTCATGTTCGTCGAGCAGCCCGGCGAAGCGCCGGTCGGTTCCGAAGCCCTGATGCAGGTCGAGCCGCGGCAGGGCGCACCAGCTGTCATGGATCGGGGCGTAGAGGTTGCCGGTGCTCTTGATGAGAACGCGCTCCACCCGGCGCAGCGGGTCGAGCATCCAGCCGATGGCGAGCAGCGCGCCGTCCGGCGCCTGGAGCAGCGCGTCGAAGGCGGCGGCGACCGGCAGGGGCGTGCCGGACAGCGTGTCGGCGCCCTGGAAGCAGGGCCGGCAGACGCGCTTGAAGGCGCGCCGCGTCGCCTCGGGTGCGAGCAGTCGGGGCAGCATCTGCGCGACATGGGTGGTCGCGGGCGTCCCTGTCAGTTGCAGCACCGCGCCATGCACCACGTCGAGGCGCAGCAGGCGGCCGTTCATCTCGAAGAACACCGCGTCGACCGCGTCGAGCTCTTCGTCGCGCCAGCCCTTGCCGAAGAAGCAGAAGCCGTGGCCGGGCGGCAGGATGTCCTCGCGCTCGAACAAAGCCACCTCGACCTCGCGGACCGCGAGGTCATGCGCGACGCCGGCCAGCATGGTCGGGCCGGCGGCGAGCGACATCGACCAGCCCTGCGCGAAAAGGCCGCCGCCGTCGGGCGTCGCGAGGATTTCGATGAAGCCGTCGCGTTCGGCGGCGGCGGTGAAGAAGCCGGTGGCGAAGGCCTGGTAGGCGCGCGCGGCGGTGGAATCGGTCGCATGGCCGGCGAGCAGGTGCCGGACGAGAAAGCCGAAGATCGCGCGGCTGTCGACGCCGCCCCGGCGGACGAGATCGGCCAAGGGTTGCGGCGCGATATCGACGCGCGGCTGGGTGGCGAGGCGCCAGTCGCGGCCGCCGTCCTCGTCGCGGAGGCGCGCGCCGGCCAGCGGCAGCGCGCCGAGGACGGCGAGCCCGCACCATTCCTCGCGGTCGCCCTGCGCGATGCGCCAGCATTCCGCCGTCCAGCCCTGATCCTGGTCGCCATGGCCGAGCCGTCCGGCGCGCGGCGGCGGGCTGTCGAGCCCCTGGAACAGCAGCAGCGCCTTGCCGCCATGCAGCAGGATGGCGAGCGTGTCGGTCAGCTGGCCGGGCTCGGCGCCGGCCGCGACCGGCAGGCTCGGGAAGTCGGAACCGTCGGGGGGCGTCATGCCGGCACCCGGTCGCGAAGCTCGGCATAGAGCCGGACATGCGCCTCGACGAAGGCGCCATAGTCGCGCTTCGGCGCCGCCCTGGCGAGCCGCGCCCAGAGCTCGGGCTGGCCGGCCACCTCGCGCATCGTCTCGGCCAGCGCGGCCGCGTCGCCGGGCCGGACATGGAGGCCGTTGATGCCGTCGGCGACCATTTCGGCCATGCCGCCGATGCCGGAGGTGATGACCGGCCGCCCCGCCGCCTGCGCCTCGAGGATGACGAGCGGCGCGTTCTCCCACCAGATCGAGGGCACGACGATCCAGTCGGCCAGATGGATGATCTCTCCGACCTCGGCGCGGGAATAGGCGCCGAGATGTTGCGCCACCGGCCGGGCGGCGGCGAGGCGGGCGGAGAAGTCGGCGCGGAAGCTCTCCTCGGCCCAGCCGAGTCCGCCGTGCAGCGTGACGCGGAGGTCTTCGCCGGTCAGGCCGGCGGCGGCGTCGAGCAGGGTCAGCACGCCCTTGTGGCGGGCGATATTGCCGAGGAAGGCGAAGCGGTTCGGACGGGGTCGGGGGGCCGTCGAGGCCGTCGGCATGGCCGGAACGGCGTTCGGCAGCAGGCGGACGCGGGCGGGATCGAGGCCCCAAGCGATGAAGCGGTCGCGGAGATAGGCGCTCGGCGCGAGAAAGACGTCGACGAGGTCGAGCAAGGCCAGGAGATGCGCCCGGCGCAGTGCGTGGCGCGCGGCGCTCATCTCCGGGAAGCAGCGCTGGCAGCGGTCGCCGCCCGCGAGATCGCAGCGCGCGCCATCGCGCGTGGTCAGCATCAGCCCGTCGTTCGGGCAGATCAGCTGGTAGTCGTGCAAGGTGAGGACGATCCGCGCCCGGGGCGCGCGGCGGCGCAGCGCGGGCAGCACCTCGGCGCCGATCCGGTCGAGTCCGTGCAGATGGATGATGTCGGGCCGCGTCGCATCGAGCACACGGGTCAGCGAGCCGACCCAATCCGCGCCGTCGAGCCGGACCATCGAGAAGCGGTCGTAGGCGCCGGTGCGCAGCACGAAATCCTCGCCCTGCGCGGCGAGTTCGCCGGGCGCGAGCTCGGGGCGCTGCAGGCTGGTCGCGGCGGCGAGGAAACGCGCGTCGATCCCGTCGCGGGCGGCGAGATCGCGGGTCAGGCGATGGGCGAGGATCTCCGTGCCGCCGGAGGTCCAGTCGGGATGGTCATGGGCGATCTGAAGAATCCGCATCTTGCTCATGACCTCTCACAGTTTGCCTTGCAGTCGGTTGCCTTGCAGCCCCGTCGCCAGCGCCGCGGCGTCCACGGCGGACGCCAGCGGATCGCGGGCCTCCCCCTGCCCGAAGCGGACGAAACGGACCCGGGGATGGGCGCGCGGCGCCGCTTCGAGCCGGGAAGCCGCCTCGGCCAGGACTATCCCGGGATTCGGATAAGACCCGGTAAAGGCGGCCAGCATCGCGATCGCTTCCCGGTTCAGCGCGACGCAGTCGGCGCCGATTTCCTCGGCCGGCAGGCTCGCGGCGGGCAGGTGGCTCGCCGGCAGGCCGGCCAGCCGCCGCGCCCCCGCGTGGATCACCGCGCCATCGGCGCCGATCAGCGCGCCGGTCGCCATCCGCGCCGCGCCGCCCGCGCCGAGCCAACGGCGGGTCGCGGCGAGCCAGCCGCGCGCCGCCGGCAGCACCTCGGCGCCGAGCAGCAGCGCCCCCTCGGCGCGTGTCGCATCGAGCGCGGCGAGCAGCCGGTCCGTCGCCGTCGCGCCGGAGGCGAGGGTCACGAGGCGGTGGCCGATGCCGTAAACCGCCGCGATCTCGGCCATGACGGTCCGCGCCGCCGCCGCCAGCGGGCCTTCCGCGGCGTGATAGACGAGGTCGACGCCGCGCGCGCCCGGCTCGGTGAAGAGCATCGCGGCGCGGGCGCGCAGGATGTCGAGATTGTCGCCGAGCGGGCAGACGAGCGCGCAGGTCGGCGCGGCGGGCTGCGCGCCGATTTCCTCGATCCGCCGCGGCGCCGACGCGGGGCGCCGTCCGAGCCGGGCGGCGGCGAGCGCGGGGGCGTCCGAGGGCACGAACCCGGCGGGCAATCCGCCGTCATAGGCCGCGAGAGTGCCTTCGTGGATCGTCGTCAGCCGGCCGGAGCGATAGACGAGCCGGACCCGCGCCGGATCCTCGAGCCAATGGCCGCGGGGCAGCGGCATGAAACCGGCGGCGCGGACCGTCTCCAGCCCGTCGCGGGCGAAGGGCAGGGTGGCGCGGTCGCCGCCGCGCTCGATCTGGACGCCGGCCAGCAGGTCATGCGGGTCCGCCGCTTCCAGCGCGATCAGCACGCCCGCGTCGGTGCCGGACAGATGCCGCAGGGTCGCGGCCGGCGCGGCGTGCCCATGCCGGATCTCGCGCATCAGCAGCGCGGCGCCGTCATCGGTGGCCGCGCATTGGGCCACGAGATCGAGCGCCCAGGACCGCGCGCCGGCCGGGGCGCGTTCGAGCCAGGGCACGATCGGCCGCGGCCGGTTGAATTCGGACGGCGCCGGCAACAGGATCGGCGCGGTGCCGAGCCCGACCATCGCCACCCCGGGCGCGCCGTCGGGCAGGAAAAGGTGCAGGGTCGCGCCGCGCTCACCATCCTCGACATGCTGGCGGAATCCGGTGATCCGCCGCAGGCGATCCGGCGCGAGCGCGATCAGCTCGCCGACCAGCGCCTCCTCGGACCGGCCGGGCAGGTGAAAGCTGGCGATCACACCCGAGGTGCCGAGCGGGCAGAAGCTGCCGAGCACGGCCGAGCGCACGCCCATCATCTCGAAAAAGCCGCTGGCCGCCGCGCCGAAGGCCGATTGCTCGCCAAGGCCGAACATCGAGGCGCCGGTGGTGAGAAACATGCGCATGAGCCGCCGGTGGCCGAGCTCCGACAGGCCCTCGATCAGCGAGGCGCCGTCGCCCTCGGCCGGTTGCAGCCAGCTGGGATCAATGCTGGCCGCGATCCGCCCGCCGAGCGTCAGGTCGAGCCGCCGGCCGTCGAGCGCGGCGGCGCCGCGGCCGATCAGGAGCACATGCCGCCGTCCGCCGTTGCGCAGCGGCAGGGTGGTCGAGATCATCGGCCCGGTCAGCGGATCGCCCCCGAGACAGGCGGCGAGGCGCGGCCGCGAGCCGGACTGCCCGGCGCAGGGTTCATCGAAGCTCACGGCGCAGACCGTTTCGGTGATCGGCACGAGGCACGCCGGAACCGGCGGCGTGGGGGACCGATCGAGGGCGCCGAGGCGGAAAGGGTCCGCGCGCATGTTCATGAAAACCGCCGTGAGTTCGCAGGTCAAAGGAAACGGGGCCGGCGCGTCGGCCGGCCCCGCGGGTATGGTCAGGGTCAGACGAGCGTGATGAAGCGCGACGGATCCTCGGCGATGTCGTCGTAGCTGACGCCGTTCAGCATGACGCTGTCGCCCTGGCCGAAGTCGATCAGCGTGCCGGCGTCGCCGAGGTCGATGGCATAGTCCGCCACGTCGGCCGCGCTTTCGAGCGTCACGCCTTCGAGGCCGCGGGCGATCTGCAGCATGTCGCCGTCGCTGAAATCCATCACCATGTCGCCGCCGCCGGAGAAGACGAAGAGGTCGTTGCCCGCCCCGCCGATCATCACGTCGTCGCCCGCGCCGCCGTCGAGCGTGTCGTCGCCCGCGCCGCCCTTCAGGAGATCGTCGCCCGCGCCGCCGACGAGGAAGTCCGCGCCGTCGCCGCCGTCGATCTGGTCGTCGCCCGCGCCGCCGGTCAGGACGTCGTTGCCCGCGTCGCCGGAGATCAGGTCGTCGCCGTCGCCGCCGTCCACCGTGTCGTTTCCGGTCCCGGCGAGCACCTCGTCGTTCCCGGCGCCGCCGGTCACCACGTCGTCGCCCGCGCCGCCGACCAGCAGGTCGTCGCCGTCGCCGCCGTGCATCGTGTCGTTGCCGGCGCCGCCGGTCAGCGTGTCCTCGCCCGCGCCGCCGGTCATCAGGTCGTCGCCGGTGCCCCCCAGCACCAGATCGTCGCCCGTGCCGCCGTCGATCGTGTCATTTCCCGTGCCGCCGTTCAGCGTGTCGTCGCCGGCCTCGCCGCGCATCACGTCGTCGCCGCTGGCCCCGAACACGCTGTCATTGCCCGCGCCCGACGCGATGAAGTCGGCCGCCGAAGTTCCAAAAATGAAGTCGTTGAAAGCGCCGCCTGGAATGGTCGCCATGGATTCCCCTCCTGCTATGCGAAAACTCGCCGGGGACCTGAATGCTGCGCCGCGGGTAAATAAAAAATTAAACCCTGTGGTTGAATAGCTAACGAATTCGTACAACCGTAAATAAAGTTCTCTCCAAATGGTAAAAGGTAAGATTGTTTCATTTACACATTCGTTACCGGCGCCGTGGTCGATAGGCGCGACCGCTGCTTTCGCAGGCGACGCCTCGGCGAGGGAGGCGCGCGGTTCGCGGCGGCTGGGAATGCGACAACGGGGGTACATGGAATGACAAAGGGCATGGGGGGGCGCGCCGTGACGCTGACCGGCGGAGCCGCGGCCGATCTGTTCTTCGGTTCACGCTTCGACGACAGCATCCGGGGTGGCGCGGGCGACGATCTCGTCCTGGCGAACGCCGGAAACGATCGCGTCTTCGGCGAGGATGGCGACGATGATCTGTTCGGCGGCGACGGCGACGATTATCTCAGCGGCGGCGCGGGTTACGACCGGCTGTTCGGTGGACCGGGCAATGACACGCTGCATGGCGGCGGCGGGTCCAACGTCCTTTATGGCGGAATGGGCGACGACTTGCTCGACGCGCGCTGGCTGACCCAGGACGAGGTGGCGCAGACGCCGGAAAACTATGCGAGCTGGAGCGCGGACAAGCGGCTGACGGTCGATGAGATGCATGGCGGCGCCGGCAACGATACGCTGCAGGGCTCCTACGGGTCCGACGCGCTCTATGGCGGCGTCGGAAACGATTCGCTCCGCGGCCAGGATGGCGACGACCTGCTGGTCGGCGGCGCCGGCAATGACATCCTGCGCGGCGACAATGGCGCCGATACGCTGATCGGCGGCCGCGGCGCCGACCTGCTGGACGGCGGCCTCGGCAATGACGAGCTGCGCGGCGGCTCGGGCTCGGACACGATCGACGGCGGCAACGGCGATGATTCGATCTATGGCGGCGCCGATCGCGACGTCATTTCCGGCGGCTTCGGAGACGACCGGATCAGCGCCGGGGCGGGCGACGACCGGGTGGACGCCGGCGGTGGCGACGATGTGATCTTCCTCGGCGCGGGCGACGATTTCGTCGCGGCGACCGACGACTATGGCCGGGGCGACGACGTGATCTTCGGCGAGGCCGGCAACGACTGGATCCATGGCGGACGCGCGTCGGACTATATCGACGGCGGCATTGGCAACGACCGGATCAACGGCGGGGCCGGCGACGACTATCTGGTTGGCGGCCGCGGCGCGGATATTTTCGAGTATCGCAGCGCCTATGGTGTCGACACGATCGAGGATTTCGGCGCCGGCGACCGGTTCCACGTCACGCAGAACATCAATGGCATCGGGCTCGTCAATGTCGATACGCTGTCAGAGCGGATGACGGATCTCGGCGACGACACCTATCTCGACCTCGGCAACGGCCATGGCGTGCTGTTCCTCGGGGTGGGCGCCGACGACCTGACCGACCTGTTCGAGACCGGCCTCGGCATCCTCGTCTGATCTGCGCGGCCGGGCGGTTTCGACGCGCCCGGCCACGATGCTCTGGCCTCAGCTTTCCACGAATTCCGCGACGAACTTCGTCGCCGGCCGTGCCCGGATCTCGTGGGGCGTGCCGATCTGCTCGATCCGGCCCATGCTCATCACCACGACGAGATCGGCGAGTTCCATCGCTTCCTCCTGGTCATGGGTGACGAAGATGGTGGTCAGGCCGGTCTGGTCGTGGATTTCCCGCAGGCCGCCGCGCAGCTCGCGCCGGACGCGGGCATCGAGCGCGCCGAACGGCTCGTCGAGCAGCAGCATCCGGGGCTCGATCGCCAGCGCGCGGGCGAGGGCCACCCGCTGGCGCTGACCGCCGGACAGCTGGCTCGGGTAGCGCCTGGCGATGTCGGGCAGCTGGATCATGTTCAGGAGCTTGTTTACCCGCCGCTCGATCTCGGGGTTGGTCGGGCGCGACTTGCGTGGTCGCGCGCGCAGGCCATAGGCGATGTTCTCGAACACCGTCATATGCTTGAACAACGCGTAGTGCTGGAAGACGAAGCCGGCCCGGCGTTCCTGCACCGACATGCCGGTGGCATCCTGGCCGTCGAACCGCACCCGGCCCGACGTCGGGAACTCGAGCCCGCCGAGGATGCGCAGGAGCGTGGTCTTGCCCGATCCCGAGGGGCCGAGCAGCGAGACGAGCGCGCCCGACGGGATCGACAGGCTCGCGGGGAGCAGGGCGGTGGTGGGGCCGAATTCCTTTGCCAGTTCTTCGATCTCGATCTGCATGGGAGAGATCCTTTCGGGTTCAGTGGCGGTGCGCGGCGGCGAGCTGGTCCGCGTAGCGCCATTCCAGCAGCGATTTAAGCACGAGCGTGACGAGACCGAGCGTCGCGAGCAGCGCGGCCATGGTGAAGGCGGCGACCGACAGATATTCGTTATAGGACATTTCGATCATCAGCGGCATGGTTATCGTCTGGCCGCGGATCTTGCCCGACACCACGGCCACCGCGCCGAATTCGCCCATGGCGCGCGCGTTGCAGAGCAGCACGCCATAGAGCAGCGCCCAGCGGATATTGGGCAGCGTGACGGTCCAGAAGGTGCGCCAGCCGCTGGCGCCGAGGGTCAGCGCGGCCTCTTCCTCGGCGCGGCCCTGTTCCTGCATGACGGGGATGAGCTCGCGCGCGACGAAGGGGAAGGTGACGAACATGGTGGCGAGCACGATGCCCGGCACCGCGAAGACCACCTGCATCCCGTGCGCGATCATCCAGGCCCCCAGCGCGCCATTGGCGCCGAACAGGAGCACGAGGCAGAGGCCGGCGACGACGGGCGAGACCGAGAAGGGCAGGTCGATCAGGGTGATGAGGAACGCCTTGCCCGGAAAGTCGAACTTGGCGATCGCCCAGGCGGCGGCGATGCCGAAGACCGCGTTCAGCGGCACGGCGAACGCGGCGGTGATCAGCGTCAGCCGGATCGCATGCAGCGCGTCGGGGTTCTGGAACGAGGCGAGCGCCGCGCCGAGGCCGTCGGCCAGCGCCTGGTGGAAAACCTCGATCAGCGGCGCGAAGAGCAGGAAGCCGAGGATCGTGATGACGAGCAGCACGATCGATACCCGGAACCAGCCGGGCTCGGTGATGACGGCGCGGCGCCCGGACGGCGCCGGGCGCGGCGGGGCGGGGGAGTGGGTCGAGATATCGGCCATTTACCGCTCCTCGGTGCGCGAGGGCGCGTTGAATTTCTCAGGCATGTCCGAACCTCTTGCGGCTCCAGACCTGGATCAGGTTGATCACCAGGAGCATGGCGAAAGAGATCGCCAGCATGGCGACCGCGATCGCGACGGCGCCGTTATAGTCGAATTCCTCCAGCCGGATGACGATCAGCAGGGGCGCGATCTCGGTGGTGAAGGGCAGGTTGCCGGCGATGAAGATGACCGAGCCGTATTCGCCGACGCCCCGCGCCAGCGCCAGCGCGAAACCGGTCAGGAGCGCGGGCATCAGCATCGGCAGGATGACGCGGACGAAGGTGCGCGCGCGATAGGCGCCGAGGGTCGCCGAGGCTTCCTCGACCTCGCGGTCGATCTCCTCGATCACGGGCTGCACGGTGCGCACGACGAACGGCAGACCGACGAAGACCAGCGCGATCCAGATGCCGAGCGGGGCGTAGGCGACCTTGATGCCGAGCGCGCCCAGCGGCGCGCCGAAGGCGCCGTTCGGGGCATAGAGCGCGGTCAGCGCGATGCCCGCCACCGCCGTCGGCAGCGCGAAGGGCAGGTCGACGGCGGCGTCGATGATCCGCCGGCCGGGGAAGGAATAGCGCACCAGCACCCAGGCGAGCATCAGTCCGAAGACGAGGTTGAACAGGGCCGCGAGGAAGGCGAGACGGAAGGACAGCCAGAGCGCGGCGAGCACGCGCTCCGTCATGACCAGCCGTGCGATCTCGCCAAATCCGATGCCGGCGCCCTTCACGAGGAGGGCGCCGATCGGAATGATCACGACGATGGAAAGCAGCGTAAGGGCGACCCCCGACGCCAGACCGAAGCCCGGCATCGGGGAAGGGGCCCTGAGGGAAAACCCGGCCATGCGTGACGACGCCTATTTCCTGGTGTAGATCTGGTCGAATACGCCGCCGTCGCCGAAGTGTTCCGGCTGCACCTTGGCCCATCCGCCGAAGTCGGCGATCGAGACGAGCTCGAGCTTCGGGAAGCGTTCGACATCGGCCGGGGCCGCGGCGCTGGTGTCCCAGGCGCGGAAATAGTGCCTGAGCGCGATGGCCTGGCCCTCGGGCGAGTAGAGATACTCGAGATATGCCTTGGCCGCCTCGCCCTGTTCCGGCGAGGTGATGTTGCCCTCGACCACCGCCACCGTCGGCTCGGCCAGGATCGAGACCGAGGGATAGACGATGTCGAACTTGTCCTCGCCGAGCTCGTTCAGGGCGAGATAGGCCTCGTTCTCCCAGGCGAGCAGGACGTCGCCGATGCCGCGCTGGGCGAAGGTGGTGGTCGAGCCCCGGGCGCCGCTGTCGAGCACCGGCACATTGGCGAAGAGCTGGCCGACGAACTGCTTCACCTTCTCCTCGTCGCCGCCGAAGGCCTTGCTGGCATAGGCCCAGGCCGCGAGATAGTTCCAGCGCGCGCCGCCCGAGGTCTTGGGGTTCGGGGTGATGACCTGGATGCCCGGCTGGACGAGATCGCCCCAGTCCTTCAGCCCCTTCGGATTGCCCTCGCGCACCAGGAAGACGATGGTCGAGGTATAGGGCGCGGAATTGTGCGGCAGCTTCGACTGCCAGTCCGCCGGGATCTTGCCCGAGCGCGTGGCGATCGCGTCGATGTCGCTGGCCAGGGCCAGCGTGACCACCTGCGCCGCGAGCCCGTCGATCACCGCGCGCGCCTGGCTGCCCGAGCCGCCGTGCGATGCCTGGATGTCGAGCGCCGGCTTGCCCTCTGCCTGCCAATGCGCGTTGAACGCCGCGTTGAAGTCCCGGTAGAGCTCGCGCGTCGGGTCGTAGGAGACGTTCAGGAGCTTGGTCTGCGCCGCGGCCGGCTGACCGCCGAGCGCCACGAGACCAAGCAGGGCGGCCGTCGCCGCGGCGCCGAGCCAGCGCCCGAGCCGTTGGGCGAGCGACGCGTCGCCGGTTTCGCGCGGCCCGGCCGACTGGCCCGGGGCCCGGTCGGCGAGATGGCCGGCCCCGAAATGGATCGCCCCGAAGGCATCGAAACGCACCTCATGCTCAACCATCTGGCAGGCGCCATCCGCGAACCCAGTCGAGCGCTGGTCGGGCAGCGGCTTCGCATGCCGGCCCCACGGGATGTAGCTGTCCATAGAAAATCCTCCTCGAAATTCCGGCGTTATCACGACAGAGATTATCGTGATGATCAAGAATAATGTGCCGGACAGGAAATATGTCCTGAATCGCCGCGGATCAGGAGACGACCGCTATCATTTCATCGGGCGGCAGGAGGGATTCGTTCCGCATCAGGTCCGCCAGGGTCAGCGACTCGATCATCAGAAGGTAGGCGGAGAACAGGTCGCCGAACACCTTGCGGATTCGGCAATTCGTCTCGTCGACGCAATCCTCGCACCTTTGATAGGCGCGACGCGACAAGCAGGGCAGCGGCGCGATCGGCCCGTCGATCATCCGCAGCACGTCGCTGATCGGGATGCTCGCCGGCGCCTTGATCAGCACATAGCCGCCGTCGCGTCCGCGCCGGCTGCCGATCACGCCGGCGTTGCGGATGTCGATCAGGATATGTTCCAGAAAGCGCTTCGGCGCGTTCGAGCGGCTGGCGATTTCCTCGATCCGCAGCGACCCGCCCCCGGAGGCCTGTTCCTCGGCCAGCGTGATCAAGGCCTTGATCGCGTATTTGGTCTTCTGGGAAATCATTTGTCGCAGCTAAGTCATGAAACACGAGCAATCAAGCCGTTTTTGCCGTCTTTTTCAACAGGGTTGAACGCGGTCACTTCCGCGCGCCGGGCGGTTGAGCCGACCGCGAGGGCATTCGGCGGCGCGGTGGATTGAAATCGGCCCCGATCATCCATATACCATCCACATGGATGGAGAATCGAATGAGTGACAATGTCAGACAGCTGCGCGAGCGCGATCGGGGCGGCGAGACCGAGAAGATCACCATCAATCTCGGTTTCGTCGATCTCGGCCGGATAGACCTGTTGGTGCGCGAGGGCTTCTATTCCAACCGCACCGACCTGATCCGGACGGCGATCCGCAACCAGCTCGACGGCCATGCCGAGACGGTCAGCCGCTCGGTGGCGCGGCAGACCTTCGACATGGGGCTGCGCGACTTCGGCCGGGCCGAGCTCGAGGCGGCGCGGGCGGCGGGCGAAACCTTGCGCATCCGCGTCGTCGGTCTGGTTCGGATCGCGTCGGACGTGACGCCCGAGCTCGCGCGTGCGAGCATCGGGTCGATCACCGTGCTCGGCGCGCTGCAGGCCAGCGCGGCGGTGAAGGCGGCGCTCGCCGACCGGATCGAGTGAGCGCGCCAGGGAGCGCGAAAGACAAAAAGACGTCGCTTGAACGAGTGCCTGTAAGCAAGTCGAGAGGAGAGCAGGACATGACCCCGGATTTCAGCGCCGCCATGGCGCGCGCGACGGCCGCCACCAATGCGAGCAAGCTCGAGGAGGCGACGCGCATCATCGCCGAGGCGCTCGGCCTCAGGCCGGCGCGGCGCGCGCCGGAACCGCCGCCGACGGAGGGCGCGGCGTCGCGGATCGATCCAGAGGCCGAGCTCGTCGAGCCGCGGATGGTCGAAGAGCCGGCGGGCGAAGAGCCGGCGGGCGAGCAGCCGGTGACCGCGCCGGGTGGCGGCGCGGCGGAGGCGGGTCGGTCCTGGCGGATGCGCCGGCCGCTGCGCGAGGTGTTGCGCCGGCTGCGCGAGGGCCGGATGGCGATCGGGCTGACGCGGGATGTCGCGCCGCGGCCGCCGGTCGATTTCGGCTCGCTGGTCCCGCCGCTGGTCGGGCACCTGGCCGAGGCGCCGGCCGCGGCGCCGGTGCCGGCCCTGCCCGAAGGCGCGCGGTTCGAGGAGCGCTGGTTCGAGTGCGCGGCGGGCGGCCGAGGGTACCGGCTCTATGTGCCGACCGGGGGCGCCGCGCGCGGCCTCGTCGTCATGCTGCATGGCTGCCGGCAGAATCCGGAGGATTTCGCCGCCGGGACGGGCATGAACGCGGTGGCGGAAGCGAACGGGCTGGCGGTGATCTATCCGCGGCAAGGGACGGGCGACAATCTCTCGGCCTGCTGGAACTGGTTCCGGCCGGGCGATCAGCGGCGGGACGCGGGCGAGCCGGCGATCCTCGCCGGCATCACCCGCGCGGTGATGGAGGAACTTGGGATCGGGCCGGAGATGGTCTTCGTCGCCGGTCTGTCGGCCGGCGGGGCGATGGCGGCGGTGATGGCCGAGAGCTATCCCGAGCTCTTCGCGGCCGCCGGCATCCATTCGGGCGTGCCGACCGGCGCGGCGAACGACGTGCTGTCGGCCTTCGCCGCGATGCGCGGCGACCTGACGCCGCGCGCCGGCGCGGCGGGACGGCGCGGCCGGACCATCGTCTTCCATGGCCAGGCGGACCGGACCGTGCATCCGGCGAACGCGGCGCTGATCGTCGCGGCGACGCCCGACTCGGCCGACGAGGCGGGGCGATCGGAGGGCGGGCGGCGCTATGTCCGGACGGTGATCCCGGCGACGGAGGGCGCGGCCGGCGGCGAGGTCTGGCTGATCGAGGCGGCGGGCCATGCCTGGTCCGGCGGCCGGTCGGCTGGCTCCTACACCGATCCGGCGGGTCCCGACGCCTCGGCGGAGATGGTGCGCTTCTTCCTCGAAGGCGCCGGGGCGGGCCAACCGGCGCCGGCGGCCTGACGGCCGCCGCCGCCGGCCAGCGTGGCAGCGCGGCGGCGGTGCCCCGGCGGCGTTACGCTCGCCGCGTTTCGGCGCCGCGGCCCGTGGCGGGCGCCGGCGGCCGGGCGTTGGGCGTGGATCAGACCATGTCCGCGATGAACGCCCGGAGCGTCACGATACCCTCGCCGGTCTCGGCGGAGGTGAGGACGATCTCGGGAAAAGCGGCGGGATGCGCGGCGAGCGCCGCCTTCACCTGCTCGATGGTCAGCGTGAGCTCGCCCGGGCGCGGCTTGTCGGCCTTGGTCAGCACCAGCTGGAAGGTGACGGCGGAGCGGTTCAGCAGGGCCATGATCTCGCCATCCACCGCCTTCACCCCATGGCGCGCGTCGACGAGCAGGAACACCCGCCGCAGCGTCGGCCGTCCGGCGAGATAGGCGCGCAGCAGCGCCTGCCATTTCTCGACCACCGGCTTCGGCGCCTCGGCGAAGCCATAGCCGGGCAGGTCGACGAGATAGCGCGTGGGCCCCAGCGCGAAGAAATTGATCTCCTGCGTCCGGCCGGGCGTGTTCGAGGCGCGGGCCAGCGCCTTCCGACCCGTGAGCGCGTTGATCAGGCTCGACTTGCCGACATTGGAGCGGCCGGCGAAACAGACCTCCAGCCGGTCGGCGGCGGGCAGCGCCTCCATCGAGGTGACGCCCTTCACGAAGTCGCAGGGGCCGGCGAAGAGGCGGCGCCCGGCCTCGGCGACCTCGGGCCCGGGCGGATCGGCGAGGGTGAAGACCTGTTTCACGCGGATCTCACGAGAGCCGCGTCGCCGACCGCGACGCGGCCGCCCGCGATCACTTCGGCATAGACGCCGAAATCCTGGTGGCCCCAGCCGGCGCGCAGACCGCCAAGCGTGTCGGCGTCGACGCGGCCGGTGTCGGGATCGACGGTGGTCGCCTTGCAGCGGGTGATGACCTCGCGCACCCGGAGCGTAGCGCCACCTACCGCCAGGGTCTCGCCGACCAGATCGAACTCGGCGAAGGGCGCCAGCCCGTCGAGCCAGATATTGCCGCGGAAGCGCTCCATCGCCAGCGGCTGGCCGAGGCGGTCGGAGAGGGCGGCGAGGCTCGCCTGGTTGAGGATCGCGATCGAGGGAAAATCGCTGTCGGTCATCCCGACCCTCGCGCGGACCACGAAGGCCGGCGCGGGACGCTCGGGATTGCTGAGCGGCGTCACCCATTCGATCAGCCGCGCGGCGTCCGCCACCACGTCGGGATCGACGGTCAGCGGCGGGCAGTCGGGATGGGTCAGGGTGACCTGCCCCGCCGCCTCGTCGACGCGGGCGCGGATCGCCATTAGCCGGGGCGACTTCGCGCCGCGACTGAAGTTCACGCAAGGCGCCCAGTCCGCGGAACCGGGCGCGACCTTGGCGCGGGCGTCGGCGATCGCCCAGACCCGGTCCCAGGGCATGGTCGCGCCGACGGCGAGGGTGACCTCGGCCAGCGCCTCGACCCCGTGCCCCTTGATCGGGTGCCGCCAGAGATGGGTGACGGCCAGGGCCACGCTACTTCGCCTTGCGGAATTTTCGCAGCCCGCCGAACATGTTGCCGAAGACGTTGGGCTTGATCCCCTGCGTGCGCATGATCGTGTATTGCTGGCCGAAGGTGATCGAGTTGTTGGCAACCCAGTAGATCACGAGGCCGCTGGCGAACTTGCCGAGCATGAACATGAAGATCCAGGGCATCCAGTTGAAGATCATCGCCTGGGTCTTGTCGGCGGGCGCCGGGTTCAGCTTCTGCTGCAGCCACATGGAGAGGCCGAGCAGGATCGGCCAGACGCCGATCGACAGGATGCCGACCGCGCTGGCATGGCTCGGCGCCGCCCAGGGCAGCAGGCCGAAGAGGTTCATCCAGCTCGTCGGATCGGGCGCCGAGAGGTCGCGGATCCAGCCGAAGAACGGCGCGTGCCGCAGTTCCAGCGTGACGAAGATCACCTTGTAGAGCGAGAAGAAGATCGGGATCTGGAGGAGGATCGGCAGGCAGCCGGCGGCGGGGTTGACCTTCTCCCGCTTGTAGAGGGCCATCATCTCCTGCTGCATCTTCATCCGGTCGTCGCCGGCGGCCTCCTTCAGCTTCTCCATCTCCGGCTGCAACGCCTTCATCTTCGACATCGAGACATAGGACTTGTAGGCGAGCGGGAAGAGGATGAGCTTGATGATGAAGGTGAGGCCGATGATCGCGAGGCCCATGTTGCCGATCAGCGCGTGCAACTGGTGCAGCATCCAGAAGATCGGTTTGGTCAGGAAGAAGAACCAGCCCCAGTCGATGGAATCGACGAAGCGGTCGATATGCATGTTGTTCTGATAGTCGCGGATCGTCGCCCATTCCTTGGCGCCGGCGAAGAGCGAGGTCACCGACCGCGCGGTCTCGCCCGGCGCCACCGTCATCACCGGAAGGCGGATGTCGGTCTGGAAGGTGTCGGTCGCCTGGGTGTATTTGGTCACGGCGGTGAAGGGCTGGGCCGGCGGCGGGATCAGCGTCGTCATCCAGTAATGGTCGGTGAAGCCGATCCAGCCATTGCCGGTGACATCGATCCGCTGCGCGGCGGCGCCCTCGGCCGGATCGACCGGCAGCTCCATGATCTTCTTGTATTTCAGCTCGTTGAGCTGGCCGTCGGCGACCGAGATCACCCCCTCGTGCAGGATGTAGAAATTCATCAGGTCCGGCGGCATGCCGTGCCGGGCGATGATGCCGTAGGGCGCGAGCCGCACCGGCGCGGCGGTGGTGTTCTCGACCGATTGCGTCGTGGTGAACATGAAATTCTCGTCCACCGCGATGGTGCGGCGGAAGATCAGGCCGGCGCCATTGTCCCAGACGAGCGTCACCGGCGTCGCCTCGGTCAGAACCGCGCCGGTCTCGACGCGCCAGGGCGTGCTCGGCCCGGGCACGGCGGACGGCGCCACCCCCTCGGCCGGCGACCAGCCGTACAGCGCGTAGTAGGCGTTCGGCACCCCGGCGGGCGACAGGAGCGTGACGTTGGGCGAGCCCTTGTCGACGGTGACGAAATAGTCGTTGAGGCTGAGGTCGTCGACGCGGCCGCCGACCAGCGACAGCGAGCCGGTCAGCCGGGCGGTGCGGATCTCGACGCGATCGGTCTTTTTCAGCGCGTCGGCGCGGGTCACCGGCTGGGCAGCCTCCAGCGTCGGCGCCTGGGTCGCGGACGTGCCCGCGCCGCTGGCGGGGACGTTCACCGAGCCGTCGGTCTGGACCGTCGCCGGCGCCTGTGGCGCGGTCGAGGGCTCCGGCGGCGGAAACACGATGTACCAGACCAGGATGACCAGGATGCTCAGCGCCGTGGCGAGGATCAGATTCTTGTTCTGATCATCCATGAAGGTGACTCCGGTCCGACCCCGACAAAACTGTCTCGGGGTTCAACAGCCGACGGAGTCAAACGTCAAGGTGTATTCGGGTCGCCGGCCGCCGCCCCGCCGGAGCCCGGATGGCTCGGGCCGGCGAGGCCGTAGGGCCGCGCGTGGAACGCGCGCAGCCAGGGAAACGTGTCGGCCCGCGACATGGGTTTCGCCAGCAGAAACCCCTGGAAGAGGTCGCAGCCGAGGCGGCGCAGCATCGCCTCGGCGTCCTCGGTCTCCACGCCCTCGGCCAGGGTGCTGATGCCGAGCGCATGCGCCATGGCGATCATCGAGGCGGTCAGCTGCTGCTGTTCCTCGCTGGTCTCGATGCCGTGGATGAAGCCGCGGTCGATCTTGATGCGATTGACCATGAAGCGCCGGAGGTTGGCGATCGAGGCATGGCCGGTGCCGAAATCGTCGAGCTCGATATGGAAGCCGGCCGAGGCGAGACCGCGCAGGTTGCGCACGACGAGATCGGCGTCGCTCTTGATGAGCACGGTCTCCAGCACCTCGATGGCAAGGCGCGAGGGATCGAGATCGAACCGCTCGACCTCCCATTTGATCTTTTCGATCAGCCGCGGGTCGCGCAGCTGGGCGAGGGCGAAATTGACCCCGACCCGCGGCACGACGAGGCCCGCGTCGTCCCAGCCGCGGATCGCCTCCAGCGTCGCCGACAGCACCACCTCGCCGATCCGCTCGGTCAGGTCGGCCTGCTCGGCATATTCGAGGAAGGCGGCGGGCGTGAGCAGGCCGTGGCGCGGATGCTCCCAGCGCACCAGCGCCTCGAAGCCGGCGAAGCCGCCGGTGCGCAGATCGACCTGAGGCTGGAAGAAGGGCACGAGCTCGCCGCGGCCGAGGCCGGACAGGAGCTCGGTATAGAGCGTCTGGCGCCGCTCGACCTCGACGCGCAGGCTCTCGCGGAAATAGCGGATATTGCCCGGCCCCGCGCCCTGCGCCTCGGCCAGCGCGATCTCGGCGTTGGCGATCACCCGGTCCGTGTCGGCTTCGTCGTCGGAGAGCAGCGTGACCCCGATGCTGGATCCGAGCCGGCGGGCGCCGCCGCGGATCGAGAAGGGCTTGCCGAGCGCGGCCTGGATCCGCGCGGCGATCGTCGCCGCCGCGTTGGCATCCTCGAGTTCGCCGGCGACCACGACGAAATCGTCATGGCCGAGATAGGCGGCGAAGTCGCCGGCGCGCAGCGCGTACTGAACGCGGCGGGCGGTGATGCGGATGATCTCGTCCGTCGTGCGCTGGCCGAGCGTCTCGCGCAGCAGGCCGAACTTGTCGAGATCGACGCGCAGCACGGCCGTCTGGGTCTGGGCGCGCCGGGCGCCGGCGGCGATCTGCGTCAGATAGGCATGCAGATAGGTGGCGTTCGGCAGCCCGGTCAGCGGATCGTGCAACAGGCGGAAGCGGTTCTCCTTGTCGGCCTCCAGCGTCCTCTGAACCCAGTCGCGCACCCGCCGCCGCGACGGCAGCACGATCCAGGTGACCAGTCCGACGCCGACCAGCGCATGGAAGACGAGCGAGCCGAGCAGGAGCTGCCGCGACCGCGTCGCGGCGCGGGCGCTGTCGCCGGCGGCGCGCATCCGCGCGAGGTCGAGCCTCGGCCCGAGCTGTCGCGCGAAAAGGCCGCGCAACTCGGTCACCTCGGCGGCGCCGAAGCCCGGCCGGGCCAGTATGGCGCGCGCCTCGTCCGCGACGCCGGCGATCTCGTCCGGCTCCTGACCAGGCTCGGTCTTTATGCCGTCGCGCCCGAGCAGCCAGCCGAGGTCCTGTCGCGCCCGGAACAGCTCCTTCGTCGCCGGCGCCGGCTCCGCGTCGAGCGCCGCCAGCCTGGTCAGCGCGGCCTGCGCGGCGTCGGACGCCTCGGCGCTGATCCGCGCCCGTTGCGCGGCGGCCCCCTGGTCGCGGATCGCCGCGTCGAAGAGCGCGTGCGAAACCACCGCCAGCGCCAGGCCGACGCCCATGATGCTCCAGGTCACGCTCGCGAACAGGCGATCCGGGGCTGGACGGGACGAGGATTCGGACGCGGTGATCATGCCCGGACCCTAAGCCGCCGCCGCCGCGGCAAGCGTTAATTCCCGCCCGGAATGACCGGCGCGTCGGCTGCGAATCTCTCCCGCATTCTCCGCGAATTTTCGGCGTCGAAGGCGCGGCCCGCCCGCCGGCCGGGCGCCACCCCCGGCTTTCATTCAGGTTTGCTAACCTCCAACAGGCGCGAAACCACTCAAAAAAGACTCGCGCGCGACCCGCGCGCTCCGGTTGCGCGGCAAAGGCCGCGCTCCCCGGCTCGGGCCCCTCACAAGCCCTTGAAATCGAAGAGCGCCGGGTCGAGCAGATGGCTCGGGTTCACCTGGGTCAGGGCGCGGAACAGGATCGCGCGGCGTCCGGGGCTCGCCTCCTCCCACCCGTCGACCATCTGCTTGATCCGCTGGCGCCAGAGCCCGTCCTGGCTGCCGCAGAGATCGCAGGGGATGATCGGATAGTTCAGCGCGCGGGCGAACCGCGCGCAGTCGGCCTCGGGCACCAGCGCCAGCGGCCGCAGGACATGCAGGTCGCCCTCGTCGTTGAGCAGCCGCGGTGGCATCGTGGCCAGCTTGCCGCCGTGGAAGAGATTGAGCAGGAAGGTCTCGATGATATCGTCGCGATGGTGGCCGAGCACCACGGCGGCGCAGCCTTCCTCCCGCGCGATCCGGTAGAGATTGCCCCGGCGCAGCCGCGAGCAGAGCGCGCAATAGGTCCGGCCGGCCGGCACCTTGTCCATGACGATCGAATAGGTGTCCTGATACTCGATCCTGTGCGGCACACCCATCCTGGTCAGGAATTCCGGCAGCACGGTCGCCGGAAAGCCGGGCTGGCCCTGGTCGAGGTTGCAGGCGAGGATCTCGACCGGCAGCAGCCCGCGCCATTGGAGCTCGGTCAGGGCGGCGAGCAGGGTATAGCTGTCCTTGCCGCCGGACAGGCAGACGAGCCAGCGGTCGCCGCGGCGGACCATGCCATAGGTCTCGATCGCCTCGCGGGTCAGCCGGATGATCCGCTTGCGCAGCTTGCGGAATTCCGTCGTGGCCGGCGCCCCGGCGAACAGCGGATGGATCTCGGTCGCCGGCGGATCGTCGTCATCGTCGAGCATGCGGCGAGCCATAGCGCGGCCCGCGCCCGCCCGCAACAAAGCTCCCCGCGACAAAGCTCAAGGGACGGGATCGAACCCCGACGCTCCCCAGGGATGGCATCGGCAGACGCGGCGCAGGGCGAGCCAGCCGCCGCGCAGCGCGCCGTGCCGCTCCAGCGCCTCGAGCGCGAAGGCCGAGCAGGTCGGCTGGTAGCGGCAATGCATGCCGACCCAGGGCGAGAGCAGCAGACGATAGGCCCGCACCGGAAGCGCCATCAGATACGCGGCGGGGCTCACGCGTGGATCGCCGCGAGGGCGCTCCGCAGGTCGTCGCACAGCTGGTCGAAAGGGTGGGTCGCGGTGACCCCGGGCCGGCCGATCAGCACATAGTCCCAGCCCGGCCGCGCCCGTTCGGGCAGCACGGCGCGCGCCGCCGCG
>JBGAJI010000036.1:0-29610 GCA_044225035.1 Amaricoccus sp.
GCTGGCGCGAGGCCACGCGGCAATTGGCGCGGCGGCCGGGCTTCCTCATCGCCCTCGCCTATCTCGCCCTGATCTTCGCCGCCGCGATCGCGCCGCAGCTGATCGCCGCGCAGGATCCCTTCGCCACCGCGCCGCTCGCCAAGATGCAACCGCCGAGCGCCGCGCACTGGTTCGGCACCGACCAGATCGGCCGCGACCTCTTCGCCCGCGTCGTGCACGGCACCCGCCTCTCGATCCTCGCCGCGCTGATCGCCGTCGGCATCGCCGGGATCGGAGGCGCCGCCCTCGGCCTCGCGGCGGGCTTTCTCGGCGGGCGGGTCGACGCGGTCATCATGCGCTTCGTCGACGTGCTGCTGGCACTGCCTGGCCTGCTGCTGGCGCTGACCATCGTCACGGCGATCGGCTTCGGCACCTTCCCCGTCGCGGTGGCGGTCGGCTTCGGCCTGCTGCCCGGCTTCGCCCGCACCATGCGCGTCGAGGTGGCGCGGGTCCGCGGCCTGCCTTACGTCGAGGCCGCGCGGCTTGGCGGGGTGGGGCGGACGCGCGCGCTCCTCACCCATGTCCTGCCGAACGCCGCCGGCCCGGTCTATGTGCTCGCCACGCTCGATTTCGGCGTCGCCATCCTCGTCGCCTCGGGCCTCAGCTTCCTCGGCTTCGGCGCGGCGCCCCCGGCGGCCGAATGGGGCACGCTGATCGCCAACGGCCGCAACTTCCTCGTCACCGCGCCCTGGCTGTCGCTGATCCCCGGCCTCGTCGTCGCCACTTCGGTCTATGCGCTGAACCACATCGCCCGCGCCTTCGAGGAGACCACGTCGTGACCGCCGCCCTCAGACAGGCGCCCGACACGCCCGTCGCCGCCGTCCCCGACCTCACCATCGCCTATCGCGTCGATGGCGCGACCGTCCCCGCCCTCCACCGCGTCTCGCTCCGCGTCCAGCCCGGCGAGGTGGTGGCAGTGGTCGGCGAAAGCGGCTCCGGCAAATCCACCCTCGCCGCCGCGCTGATCGGCCTCTCCGCCGGCAATGCCACCGTCGCCTCCGGCCGGATCGAGATCGCCGGCGAGGATGTGACCACCGCCAGCGAACGCCGCTGGCGCGCCTTGCGCGGCCGCCGCGTCGGCCTCGTGCCGCAGGATCCGGGGGTCAGCCTCAATCCGGTGATCCGCGTCGGCCGCCAGATCGGCGAGGCGGTGGAAAAGGCTCGCAGCCGCCGCGGTCCCAGCCTCGACGCCGACGTGCTCGAACTGCTCGAGGAGGTCGGCATCGACCGCCCCACCCTGCGCGCCCGGCAATATCCGCACGAGCTTTCCGGCGGCCAGCGCCAGCGCGTGCTGATCGCCATCGCGCTGGCCGGCGCGCCCGACCTCCTCATCGCCGACGAGCCGACCAGCGCGCTCGACGCCACGGTGCAGAAGCGCGTGCTCGACCATCTCGGGCGGCTGGTGCGCGACCGGGGCATCGCCATGCTCATCATCACCCACGACCTCGCCGTCGCCGCCGACCGCGCCGACCGCGTCGTGGTGATGGAAGGCGGCCGCGTGGTCGAGGAAGGTGCCCCCCAGGCCATCCTCGGCCGCCCGGCCGCCGCCTATACCCGCGCGCTGATCGCCGCCGCCCCGGCCTTCCAAAGCGCGCCGCCGCCCCGCCCCCTGCCCCGCGACGGACAGGAGCTCTTGCGCTTCGAGCACGTCGGCAAGGTCTTCGACCTGCCCGGCGCCGGCTGGCTTCGCCGAGGGCAAGCGCCCTTCGCCGCCCTGACCGACGTCGGCTTTTCCGTCCACAAGGGCGAGACGCTGGCCCTCGTCGGCGAATCCGGATCGGGCAAGACCACCGCGCTCCGCATCGCCCTCGGCCTCGAAACCCCGACGACGGGGCGCGTCGTCTTCGAGGGCGCCACCCTCTCCGGCCTCGGCTGGAACGCCTTCCGCCCGCTCCGCCGCCGGATCCAGCTCGCCCAGCAGAACCCCTTCTCGGCGCTCGACCCGCGGCTCACCGTCTATGAGAGCCTGACCGAGCCGCTCACCGCCTTCGGCGCGCGCGACCCGGCCGAGCTCGCGGCGCGCGCCCTGGAGCTCATGAATCAGGTCCACCTCCCGCGCGAGGCGCTGAACCGCCTGCCGCGCGAGCTCTCCGGCGGCCAGCGCCAACGCGTCGCCATCGCCCGCGCGCTGGCTCCCCGGCCGGACCTGCTCTTCCTCGACGAACCCGTCTCGGCGCTTGACGTTCAGGTTCAGGCGCGGATTCTCGACCTCCTGAAGGAATTGCGGCGCGAGCTTGGCGTGACCTACGTCCTCGTCTCCCACGATCTCGCCGTGGTTTCCGAACTCGCCGATCGCGTCGTCGTGCTCCGGCGCGGCGAAGTGGTCGAGGCGGGCGAGACGCGGGCGATCTTCGACGCGCCCGCCAACGCGCATACCCGCGAGCTTCTGGCCGCGATACCGGGGAGGACGCAAGCTTGCGCCATGTAATCATCGGAGCGGGCGCCGTGGGCCTCGCGCTGGCGGCGGAATACGACGCGGCGGGGATCGACTACCTGCTCGTCGCCCGCGGGGCCCAGCTCGCCCGCCTCCGCGACCGCGGACTCGATTACGAGCGCCCCGAGGGGCGCCGCACCGTGCATCTCGCGGTCACCGACGCGGAGAATGCCCAGCTCCGCCCCGACGACCTGCTGGTGCTCGCGGTCAAGACCCAGGATGTCGAGGCGGCGACCGCCTTCTGGGCCGACCAGCCGGTCGCCGGTGGCGGCGTCGGCGCCGACCTGCCCATCCTCACCCTGCAGAACGGGCTCGAAGCCGAACGGATCGCCGCCCGCCGCTTCGCCCGCGTCTATTCGGCCAGCGTCGGCGTGCCGGCGGTCTATGTCGAGACCGGCAAGGTCAGCGTCCTCTCCGGCCCGGAGGTGGCGCTGGTCCTCGTCGGCCGCTTCCCCGCCGGCCGCGACGCCACCACCGCCCGGATCGTCGCCGACCTGACCCGCGCGAACTCGCTGGCCGAGGAACGCGAGGATATCGGCCGCTGGAAGGCCGCGAAGCTGCTCCACAACGTCAAGAACGTGGTCGAGCTCTTCGCCGGGGATCCCGACGCCCTCGCCGACGCCGGCCGGCGCCTGTCCGCCGAGGCCGAGACGGTGCTCCGCGCCGCCGGCCTCGACCCCGCCCGGCCGGAGGAGCGGCGCGTCGACATTTCCCACTGGCGCGTGCTCATCGGCGAAACCCGCCCCGGCGGACAATCCACCTGGCAAAGCTTCGTGCGCGGCGCCCGCTCCGAAGTCGATTATCTCAACGGCGAGATCGCCCGTCTCGCCCTCATCCACGGCCTCGCAGCGCCCTGGAGCCGCGCCGCCCAGCGGCTGGCGGCCGAGCTCGCCCGATCAGGCGGCAAACCCGGCGACCTCCCCATCGCGCGCCTTACCGCGGCGGCCGCGCCCGCCGAACCCGCCCCCGCCGAATCCGCTACCGTCTGAGCCCCGAAACATGAGACCCTCCGTTTCCGCCAAGATCCTCACCGTCGCCAGCGGCCTTTTCCTGCGCGAAGGCATCCGCACGGTCGGCGTCGACCGCATCATCCTCGAAGCCGCCATCGCCAAGGCGACCTTCTACCGCCATTTCCCCTCCAAGGAGGATCTGGTCCTCGCCTATCTCGGCGACCGCCACGCGCGCGTCATGGACAATCTCGCCGACGTGCTCGCCACCTTCGACGCGCCCCGCGCGCAGATCGCCGAAATCTTCGACCGGCTGCGCGAGAAGGCCGAGGATCCCACCTTCCGCGGCTGCGCCTTCGCCCTCGCCGTGGCCGAGCATGGCGAATCCCCCCGCATCGTCGCCCTCGCGCGGCTGCACAAGACGGCGGTCAGCGACCTGCTCGCCGGCATCACGAACCGCGCCCGGCTCGATGACCCCGACCGGGTCGCGCGCCACCTCGCCCTGCTCTACGACGGCGCACTGGCCAAGCGCGCCGTCCACGGCGACGCGGCCCCGATGCGGGACGCGGGCGACGCCGCCCTTCTTCTCTTCGACATGGCAAGGCGGGTTGAACCCGCGCGGGTGAACTGAGAATGATCGAGAAACTGGACTATTTCTTCAGCGTCGGATCGCCCTGGGCCTATCTCGGCCTCGACGCCTTCGCGGCACTCGCCGCCCGCCACGGGGCACAGATCGAGCCGCACCTGATCCCGCTGATCGAGGAGAACGGCGGCGTCTATTCCCGCGACCGCCCGCCCGCGCGCCGCGGCTACTGGATGGAGGAACTGCGCCGCTGGGCCTATCTGCGCGACATTCCCCTCAGCCTCGAAGGCCGGGGCGCGCTCGCCGACCCCTCCCCCGCCGGGCGCCTCGTCGTCGCCGCCTGGCTCGGCGGACAGGACTGGCTCCGCCTCACCGGCGCGCTGCAACGTGCCTTCTGGTCGGCCGGCGAGGACATCGGCGCTCCGCGCGTCGGCGCGCGGATCGCCAGCGCGGCCGGCTTCGACGGCGCGGCGCTGGAGGCGGCGGCGGCCGGGCCGGAGGTGACCGCCCGCCTCGCGCACAGCCGGCGCCTCGCCACCGAGGTCGGGGTCTTCGGCCTGCCCACCTATCGCCACCGCGGCGCGCTCTTCTGGGGCCAGGACAGCCTGCCCTTCCTCGAACGCCAGCTCCGCGGCGAACCCCTGACCGCCTGAGGCGCCATGTCCGAGACCTTCTACGCCGAACTCGCGGCCGAGTTCGGCTCCCGCTTCACCCGCTCCGCCGCCGTCCGCGCCCAGCACGGGCAAGGCGAAGGCTGGCACGCGTCCGCGCCGCCGGACGCCGTCGTCTTTCCCCGCTCGACCGAGGAGGTCGCGGCCATCGTCCGCCGCGCGGCCGCCGCGGGCGTGCCGATGATCCCCTTCGGCGCCGGCACCTCGCTCGAAGGCCATCTCGCCGCCCTCTCCGGCGGCCTCTCGATCGACCTCACCGGCATGGACAAGGTGCTCCGGGTCAGCGCCGCCGACATGGACTGCACCGTCGAGGCCGGGGTGACGCGCGAGGCGCTGAACCGCTGGCTCCGCGACCAGGGCCTGTTCTTCCCCATCGACCCCGGCGCCAACGCCACTCTCGGCGGCATGGCCGCCACCCGCGCCTCCGGCACCAACGCCGTGCGCTACGGCACGATGCGCGAGGCTGTCCTCTCGCTCCGCGTCGTCCTGCCGGATGGCGAGGTCATCACCACCGCCTCGCGCGCCCGCAAATCCGCCGCCGGGCTCGACCTCACCCGGCTCTTTCTCGGCTCCGAAGGCACGCTCGGGATCATCACCGAGGTGACCTTGCGCCTGCACGGCATCCCCCGCGCCATCCTCGCCGCCGTCTGCGGCTTCCCGGACGTCGAAAGCGCGGTGTCGGCGGCGACGCTTGTCACCCAATACGGCATCCCGATCGCCCGGATGGAACTGATGGACCGCGGCCTCATCGCCATGGTCAACGCCCGCGCCGGCCTCTCCCTGCCGGTCGCCGACACCCTCGCCTTCGAATTCCACGGCTCCGAGGCCGGCGTCGCCGAACAGGCCGCCGACGTCGCCGAGATCGTCGCCGAGCTCGGCGGCGCCGGTTTCGAGACCGCCGCCGACCCGGATGAGCGCGCCCAGCTCTGGAAGGCCCGCCACGAGGCCTTCCACACCGTCGTCGGCCAGCGCCCCGGCGCCAAGGGCTGGTCCTCGGACGTCTGCGTCCCAGTCTCCGAACTGGCCGGCGCGGTGCGAAACGCCCGCGCCCTCCTCGCCGACTGCCCGGTCCCGGCGGCGATCCTCGGCCATGTCGGCGACGGCAATTTCCACGTCGTCTTCGCCCTCGACCCCGACGATCCCGCCGAGCTCGCCGCCGTGAAGCGCGTCAACGCCGGCATGGTCGCGCACGCCATCGCCGCCGGCGGCACCTGCACCGGCGAGCACGGCATCGGCCTCGGCAAGATCCCCTACATGGCGCGCGAGCACGACCCCGCCTCCCTCGCCCTCATGCGCGCGCTGAAAGACGCTGTCGACCCCGCCAACCTGATGAACCCCGGCAAGATGCTGCCCCCAGCCCCCACAGCTCTCCTCTCAGGAGATCACCCGGCCGCCACCCTGATCGCTTGACGCCGCCTGCGTGGCCGATCAGCCACGCACGGGGCGGAATCGCGAGGCAACCGCCAGAATCGCCACTCCCGGCGTTGTCCTCCTCCCGAACGGCCGCTAGCCAGAAAGTAACAGCCAGCCCTCCGCCAGCCATTTCGCCGGTACGAAAGGGGCAATGCGATGGCTGGATCTTCTCGGAAATATCTCACGCGATCCCGCAAGGCGGCGCTCTACGACGGGGCGGCGCTGGCCGCGCTCCTCTTCGGCGGCGCCGCGTTCGCCCAGGACGCGCCCGAAACGCCCGCCGAAACCCCGGCCGAGGCCGAGGCCACCCTCGCCGAGACCGAGGCCGCCGGCGAAACCCCCTCCGGCACGCTCATGCTCGACACGCTGCAGGTGACGGCGGCGCCCGGCACCACCACCGAGGACACCGGCTCCTGGACCACCGACTGGATGCGCTCCGCCACCGGCCTGCCGCTCTCCCAGAAGGAAACGCCGCAATCGACCAGCGTCATCACCGACGCCCAGATGAAGGACCGCAACATCACCACGGTCGACGAGACGCTGGCGGCGGCGACCGGCGTCACCGTGCTGCCCTTCGACAGCGAGCGCTCGACCTTCTACGCCCGCGGTTTCGAGATCAACGCCTTCCAGTACGACGGCGTCCCCATCCCCCGCGATTCCACCTGGCAGTTCGGCGACAACAACGCCGACATGGTGCTCTATGACCATGTCGAGATCGTGCGCGGCGCCACCGGCCTGATGCAGGGGGCGGGCGAACCCGGCGCCTCGATCAACTTCGTCCGCAAGCGGCCGACCAGCTTCCTGCGCCGCGAGGTGGCGGCCGCCCTCGCCTGCCCGACCGGCGGCCGGGCCGAGCTCGACATCGCCGGGCCACTCAACGAGGCCGGCACGGTGCGCGGCCGCCTGATCGGCGCCGCCGACGCCCGCGAGGGCTCGCTCGATCGCTATTTCAAGGAACGCTACACCGGCTTCGGCGCGCTGGAGTTCGACATCTCCGACAATACGCTGCTCAATGTCGGGGTCAGCTATCAGGACACCTCCGCCGACAATGTGAGCTGGGCGGGCATGCCGGCCTGGCTGAACACCGGCGCGCTGATCGACTGGCCGAAGGGCTTCAACCTCGGCGCCGACTGGACCTATGTCGATACCCAGCGCACCGAGGCCTATGCCTCGCTCGAGCATATCTTCGACAACGGTTGGACCGGCCGGCTCGTCGCCACCCATGTCAAGAACGACATGCAGACGCAGCTCCTGTGGGTGACCGACGGCACCGACGCCGCCGGCAACCCGATCTTCGTCGATCCGGTGACCGGTCTCGGCCCGGTGGCGGGCTCGGCCGGCAAGTATGACGGCGGGCTGACCCAGGACTCGCTCAACGCCGTCCTGAACGGCGATTTCGAGGCGCTCGGCCGCACCCACCAGTTCGTGGTCGGCCTGTTCGGCTCCAAGGGCAAGACCGACACCGACGGCTACAGCGTCGATTCCGCCACCCTCGGCCCGGTCGGCGACGTCTTCGCCTGGGACGGCAGCTACCCGGAACCCGACTTCTCGCCGAACGCCGACCAGAAATGGACGAGCGACACCACCCAGGTCGGGCTCTACGGCACCGTCCAGTTCAACGCGACCGACGCCCTCGCCGTCATCGGCGGCGCCCGGCTCAACTACTGGGACGGCGACGCCTACGACACCTACACCGGCGCCGCCTCCTATACCTACCGCAACGAGGTCACGCCCTATATCGGCTTCACCTACGACCTCAACGAAACCTACACGGCCTATGGCAGCGTCACCAACATCTACCAGCCGGTGCTGCTGATGGACGCGGCCGGGGACTTTCTCGAACCGACGCAGGGCTGGAACTACGAGCTCGGCGTCAAGGCCGACTTCTTCGACGGCGCGCTCTACGCGGCGGCGGCGGTGTTCCAGACCGACCAGGAGAATGTGCCGGAATATGTCGACCAGTATACCGACCCCGCCGGCCGGGTGCATACGATCTACCGCTCGATCGAGGGCACGACGACCCGCGGCCTGGAACTCGAAGCGGCCGGCGCGATCTCCGAGCGCTGGAACGTCTCCTTCGGCTATACCTACGCGACCTCGGAGGATAACGACGGCAACGACACCAACACCGACACGCCGCGCAACACGCTGAAGGCGGCGACCGACTACCGGATCGCGGGCATCCTCGACGACCGGCTGACCGTCGGCGGCGCGGTGCGCTGGCAGAGCAAGACCGACGGGATCGAGGGCTATGGCGGCCTCAACATCGTGCAGGACCCCTACGCGGTCTTCGACGTCAACGCCTCCTACGACGTGACCGAGGACACCGTGCTGACCCTGTCGGTGAACAACGTGCTGGACGAGAAATACTACGCCAGCACCGGCTTCTACAACGCGGTGATCTACGGCGAAGGGCTCAGCGCCGAGCTGATGCTCCGTGCCCGCTTCTGATCCGACCGAGCGCGACAAGGGCGCGGGCTGATGCAGTCGCGCCGCGCGGCCAGCGCCTCGGCGTTCTCCGCCGCCCAGACGGCCGCGCGCGCCGCGCGCACCCGCTCGGCCAGCGCCGCCTCGGTGATGGCCGAGACGTTCAGCCCCAACTCCCGCGCCGCTGCGAGCAGCTCCGCGTCGATCGAAACATTGGTCCGCCGCTTGCTCGTCGCGCCCATCCGGCCACTCATCAAGGGTATCTCCCCGCCCCCGCGTCATACACATTCCGCGTGTTCAGGACGGCCCCGCGCACTCCGCCACCAGGATGATCGCACATGGAATGGTTCGCGCGCGACGTCCCAGCATCCGCTTTACGAGATCGACCGCCACCCCGGCGCCTCCCCCGGCTTCATACAGATTGCTAACCTTTATGAAACCGGGGGATGGCGCGACGGGGTCAGACGACAGCGCCGATTTGCCAGGGGACGAATTCGTGGTCGCCGAGGCCGAGGTCCTCGCTGCGCGTCGGCTGGCCGGACGCGGTGGCGAGGATGAGGGCGACGATCTCCTGGGCTTTGGCTTCCAGCGTCACGCCGGCGCTGAGGATGTCGCCGCAGTTGAGGTCGATATCGTCGGGCATCGCATGGGCAAGCCGGTCGTTGGTGGCGAGCTTGATGGTCGGCGCCGGCTTCGAGCCGAAGGCGGAGCCGCGGCCGGTGGTGAAGACGATCAGCTGGGCGCCGCCGGCGATCTGGCCGGTGGCCGACACCGGGTCGTAGCCGGGCGTGTCCATGAAATTGAGGCCGGGCGCGGTGATCCGCTCGGCATAGTCGAGCACCGCTTCCAGCGGCGCGTTGCCGCCCTTGGCGACCGCGCCGAGCGACTTTTCGAGGATGGTGGTCAGGCCGCCGGCCTTGTTGCCGGGCGAGGGATTGTTGTCGAGCGAGGCGCCATTCTTCGCCGTGTAATCCTCCCACCAGCGCAGGCGTTCGAGGAGTTTCTCCGCCACCGCCGGGCTGGCGGCGCGGTCGAGCAGCAGCCGTTCGGCGCCGTAGATCTCGGGTGTCTCCGAGAGCACCATCGAGGCGCCCTGGGCGGCGAGCATGTCGCTGGCGACGCCGAGCGCCGGGTTGGCCGTGATGCCGGAGAAGCCGTCCGAGCCGCCGCATTGCAGGCCGATGCGCAAGGCGGCGGCGGGGACGGTCTCTCGGCGGACGTCGTTCAGCGCCGGCAGCATCTGGCGGACGCGGGCCTTGATCGCTTCGATCGTCTTGCGGGTGCCGCCGGTGTCCTGGATGGTCAGGCCGTGGAAGCGGGCCGCCTCGCCGAGGTCGCGCTTCATCCGGGCGATCTGCATCACCTCGCAGCCGAGTCCGACGAAGAGCGCGGCCCCGACGTTCGGATGGCCGGCGTGGCCGGCGAGCACGCGTTCCAGCGCGGCGAAGCCCGGGCCCTGGTCGGCCATGCCGCAGCCGGTGCCATGGGCGAAGGCGACCACGCCGTCGACATTGGGATAGTCGCGGAGCGCGCCTTCGAGCCGGAGTTCCTCGGCGGCACGGCGGATCACCGTCGCCGAGCAGTTCACCGTGGCGACGAGGGCGAGGAAATTGCGGGTGCCGACCGAGCCGTCGGAGCGGCGGTAACTTTCGAAGGTCAGCGGCGCGCCCTCGCGGGCGGCGAGCGCGGCGCGGGCGGCGGCGAGGCCAGCGCCCGGGTGATAGTCGCGCGAATGCTCGCCGAAGGCGCAGTTGTGGCTGTGGACATGGGCGCCCGCCGCGATGTCCTCGGTGGCATAGCCGATCACCTGGCCGTATTTGACCACCGGCGCGCCCTTCGGCATCGCCACGCGGGCGATCTTGTGGCCGGCGGCGGCGACGCCCTTCTCGGTCAGGATCGCCACGGTGTCGGCGGGATTGAGGATCAGCGGCTCAGGCATCGACGCGGCCCCCGGCCATGGCGCGGGCGCCCTCGGCGAGAAGGCCGCGCAGCGCACTGGTGAGGTCGGCGGCGAAGCCCGGGTCCGTTGCGAGTGCGGGCGGGAATACCTCCGAAACGGCGAGGTATCCCGCGACCGTCTCGGCCGGGTCGTCGCGCCAGAGGGCGGCGAGCCGCGGCGCGAGGGGGTCTTTCACCTCGATCGGCTGGCCCTGCTCGTCGCGGCCGGAGGTATAGCGGATCCAGGCGGCCACGGCGAGGGTCAGGCCGGGCACCGGACGGCCGGCGGCGCGGCTTTCGGCGATGGTGCCGAGGATGCGTTGCGGGAGCTTCTGGCTGCCGTCCATGGCGATCTGCCAGGTTCGGTGGCGGATGCCGGGATTGGCGTAGCGCGCGAGGAGCGCGTCGGCGTAGGCCGCGAGATCCTCGCCCGGCGGCGGCGTGAGCGCAGGAATGATCTCGTCGCGCCAGAGGGTCCTGGCGAAGCGGGCGAAGACCGGGTCGGCGACGGTCTCGGCGATGGTCTCGTGGCCCGCGAGATAGCCGAGATAGGCGAGCGAGGAATGGGTGCCGTTCAGCATGCGGAGCTTCATGTGCTCGTAGGGCGTCACGTCGGCGACCATCTGCGCGCCGGCGGCGGCGAAATCCGGGCGGGGGCCGGCGAAATGGTCCTCGATCACCCATTGCCGGAAGGGCTCGTGCATCACCGGCGCCGCGTCGCGGAGGCCGGTCAGCGCCGCCAGCCGGTCGATATCGGCGGGGGTGGTGGCCGGGACGATGCGGTCGACCATGGTGGCGGGGAAGGCGCCGGCCGCCTCGATCCAGCTGGCGAGCGCCGGGTCGATCAGGCCGGCGAGCTCGATCACGACGGCGCGGACCACGCGGCCGTTCTCGGGCAGGTTGTCGCAACAGAGCACGGTGAAGGGCGGCAGGCCGGCGGCGCGGCGGGCGGCGAGGGCGCGGACGAGGAACCCGGGGGCCGAGACGGGCAGGGGATGCGCGAGATCGTGGGTGATGTCGGGATGGTCGCGGTTGAGCCGGCCTGTGGAGGGCTGGTGGCAATAGCCCTTCTCGGTGACGGTCAGGCTGACGATCTGCGTGGTTTCGGCGGCCATGGCGTCGAGCACGGCCTGGGGGTCTTCCGGCGCGACCAGCACGTCGTGGAGAACCGAGACGACGCGCGGGGTCTCGCCCTCGGGCCCGAGCTCGACGGCGGTATAGGCCCAGCCCTGGGCTTTGAGCTTGTCGCGGGTGCCGGGGGATTGCAGCGAGACGCCGGTGATGCCCCAGTCGCCACCCGCGGCGGCCATCGCCTCGGCGACATAGATCGCGCCATGGGCGCGGAAGAAGGCGCCGAGGCCGAGATGGACGATGCCCGCCGGGGTGGTGGCGGGGTCGCGGTGAAGTCTATCGGGCAAGCCAGCCTCCATCGACATTGAGCACCGCGCCGTTGATATAATCCGAGGCGGGGGCGGAGAGGAAAGCGGCGGTCTGGCCGATGTCCTCGGCCCGGCCCCAACGGCCCGCGGGGATGCGGTCGAGGATCGCCTGGTTGCGCGCCGGATCGGCGCGCAGAGCCTCGGTATTGCTGGTCTCGATATAGCCGGGCGCGATGGCGTTCACATTGAGGCCCCGCGCCGCCCATTCGTTCGCGAGAAGCTTGGTCAGGCCGGCGACGCCGTGCTTGCTCGCGGTGTAGGAGGGGACGCGGATGCCGCCCTGGAAGCTGAGCAGCGAGGCGATATTGACGATCTTGCCCCGCCCGCGGGGCAAGGCGGCCCGGGCGAAGGCCTGACAGGTGAAGAAGACGGCCTTGAGGTTCACGTCGATCACCGCGTCCCAGTCTTCCTCGGTGAAGTCGGTGGCGTCGGCGCGGCGGATGATGCCGGCGTTGTTGACGAGGATGTCGATCCGCTCGGCGGCGAAGACGTCCCTCGCGGCCATCGGGTCGGCGAAGTCGAGTTTCAGCGCGCGGCCCGATCCCATCAGGGCGAGGGTTTCGTCGCAGTCGCGGCGGGCGGCGGCGATCACCTCGGCGCCGGCCTGAGCCAGCGCGACGGCGATCGCCTGGCCGATGCCGGTATTGGCGCCGGTGACGAGCGCGGTCCGGCCTTCGAGCGAGAACGGGCTCATCTCAGGTCCGCCGGCTGGATGAAGTCCATGTCGGTATAGTCCACATTGTCGCCGGCCATCGCCCAGATGAAGGTATAGCCGCCGATGCCGGCGCCGGAATGGATCGACCAGGTCGGAGAGATCACCGCCTGCTCGTTGGCGACGAAGAGGTGGCGGGTTTCCTGGGGCTCGCCCATCAGGTGCAGGACGCGGGCCTCGGGCGCCATGCCGTGGTAGAGATAGGCTTCCATCCGGCGGTCGTGGACATGGGACGGAATCGTGTTCCAGACCGACCCGTCCTCGAGCGTGGTGTAGCCGAGCACGAGCTGGCAGCTTTCCATGACGAGTGGGTGGATGAACTGGCGGATGGTGCGCTTGTTCGAGGTTTCGGTGGCGCCGGTCTTCATTTCCTTGGCCTCGGCGACGGTGATGAGGCGTGAGGGCAGGGCGCGGTGCGCGGGGGCGGAGGTGATGTAGAACCGCCCCTCGCCGGAGAAGGTGACGGGCCCGGAGCCCATGCCGAGATAGAGCACGTCGCCATAGGCCATGTCCCAGCCCTCGCCGCCGGCCTCGACCCGGCCGGGGCCGCCGATATTGACGACGCCCATCTCGCGGCGCTCTAGGAAGGTCTCGGTCCGGGTCTCGGGGATGGTGTCGAGGGTGAGCGGCTGGCCGGCGGGCACGGCGGCGCCGAGCACGAAGCGGTCGTAGTGGGTATAGACCAGCCGGATCTCGCCCGCGGCGAACATGTCTTCCGTCAGGAAATGCCGGCGAAGGGTCTCGGTATCCATGCCGCGCGCGTGGTCGGCATGGATGGCGTGGCGGGTTTCGACGGAAGTCATCAGCGGATCCTTTTCAGAGAAAGTCGTCGCGGCGGGGCGTGAAGCCGTCGATGAGCTCGCCCGCTTCGAGGCAGACGCAGCCATGGACGGCGTTCGAGGGGATGACGAAGGCGTCCCCCGGCCCCACCTCGAACTCCCGTCCGTCCAGCGTGAAGCGGAAACGGCCGGAGCGCACATAGGTCGATTGCACGTGGCGGTGCCTGTGAAGGGCGCCGGAATCGCCGGTGGCGAAGGCGAAGCGCACCACCATGAGCTCGGGCGCCTCGGCGAGGACGGTGCGGACGGGATCGCTCATTTGAACACCGAAGGCAGCCAGAGGGAGAGGGCGGGGATATAGGTGACCATCATCAGCACGATCAGCCCGGCGGCGTAGAACGGCCAGACGCTGCGCATCGCTTCCCAGATGGTGATGCGGGCGACGGCGGCGGCGACGAACTGCACGGGGCCGAGCGGCGGGGTATTGAGGCCGATGCCGAGGTTCAGGATCATGATGACGCCGAAATGCACGGGATCGATGCCGAAGGCCGAGACCACGGGCAGAAAGATCGGCGTGGTGATGATGATGAGCGGGCTCATGTCCATGAAGGTGCCGAGCACCAGGAGGACGATATTGATCATCAGCAGGATGACGTAGGGGTTGTTCGAGATGGACCGCATCCATTCGAGCGAGATCTGCGCGACATGGAGATAGGCCATCAGCCAGCCGAAGGCGCCGGCCATGCCGATGATGAGCAGCACCATCGCCGTGGTGCGCACCGCCTGCTGGGTGGCGTGGACGAAGTCGGTCCAGCTCATCGAGCGATAGACGAGCACGGTGACGAGCAGCGCATAGACCACGGCGACGCAGGAGCTTTCGGTCGCGGTGAAGACGCCGGAGCGCACGCCGCCGAAGATGATGGCGATGAGCAGCATGCCGGGCATCGACTCGAGCAGCAGCCGGCCGACCCTGGCGAAGCCGGGGAAGGGCTCGGTCGGATAGCCGCGGCGGACGGCGACGATCCAGGCGGTGATGGAGAGCGCGAGGGCGAGCAGCAGGCCGGGGATGATGCCGGCGGTGAAGAGATCGGCGATCGAGATGCGGCCGCCGCCGGAGATCGAATAGATGATCATGTTGTGCGACGGCGGGATCATCAGCGCGATGAGCGCCGCCATCGAGGTCACGTTCACCGCGTAGTCGGCGCCATAGCCGCGGGCCTTCATCTGCGGGATCATGATGCCGCCGACCGCCGCCGCCTCGGCCACCGCCGAGCCGGAGATGCCGCCGAAGAGCGTGGAGGCGGCGATGTTCACCTGCCCGAGGCCGCCGCGGACATGGCCGATCAGCGAGCCGGCGAAGGCGACGATCCGCGCCGCGATGCCGCCGCGCACCATGAGGTCGCCGGCGAAGATGAAGAAGGGGATCGCCATCAGCGTGAAGACCGAGATCCCGGCCGAGACGCGCTGGAACACCACCAGCGGCGGCAGGCCGAGATAGAGCACGGTCGCGAGGCTGGAGAGGCCGAGGCAGAAGGCGATCGGATTGCCGATCAGCATGAGCGCGGTGAAGACACCGAACAGGATCAGATATTCCATGGCTCAGACCTCGGTCATAAGGATGTCTTCGGCGTCGGCCGCGGTTTCGACCTGCCTGCCGGAAAGCCGGTTCAGGATCTTCTCGAGCACGAAGAGGCTGATCAGCGCGCCGCCGACCGCGAGCGGCATGTAGGCGAAGCCGCCGGGCAGCCGGATGACGGGCAGCGTCGAGCCCCAGGTCTTGAGCATCAGCTGGCCGCCGTAGAACACCATGCCGAGGCCGAAGACGAAGATCGCGGTATCGGAGGTCAGGCGCAGCCAGGTGCCGAACCGGTCGGGCAGGAAGTGCATCAGCACGTCGAAACCCATGTGGAAATTCTCGTGCACGCCGACGGCCGAACCGAGGAAGATGAACCAGCTCATCAGCAGGATCGCGGTCGGCTCGACCCAGAGCAGGCTGTCGTTCATCACGTAGCGCATGAAGACCTGGGCGAAGACGATGATCGTCATCGCCACGAGGCCGGCGCCGGCCAGCCACAGGCTGGCGCGGGCGAGCACGTTGTTCAGCCGTGACAACACGGCGAGGCTGCCCTCCATGGCGCCACCTCCTTTTTCCTGACCGGGGGTTGGGAAGGCCGCGGGGGAGAAATGGCCCCCGCGGGCGGTTCGCTTACTGGGTTTCCTGGATCCGCTTGACGAGATCCTGGGCTTCCGGCGTCGTCACGTATTTCGCATAGACCGGACCCATCGCCTCGATGAAGGCGGTCTTGTCGACATCGGTGATGACCTCGGCGCCCGCCGCCTCGACCTTTTCCTCCGAGGCCTTTTCCTGCTCGGCCCAGAGCTTGCGCTGCAGCGTGGCGGAATTTTGCGCCGCTTCGCGCAGGATCGTCTGATCCTCGGCCGAGAGCTTGTCCCAGGAGAGCTTGGAGATGGCGACCAGCTCGGGCACCATCAGATGCTGGTCGAGCGTGAAGTATTTCGCCACCTCGGAATGGCCCGAGCTGTCGTAGGAGGGGAAGTTGTTCTCGGCGCCGTCGATGACGCCGGTCTGGATCGCGGAATAGACCTCGCCATAGGGCATCGGCGTCGCATTGGCGCCAAGCGCCGACATCATGTCGACGAAGACGTCGTTCTGCATGACGCGGAACTTCATCCCCTTCAGATCCTCGACCGTGCGGATCGGCTTTTGCGAATTGTAGAAGCTGCGGGCGCCGCCGTCGTAATAGGCGAGGGGCACGAGGTCGTGGGTGACGAAGTCCTCGGCGATCTCCTCGCCGATCGGGCCGTCCATGACGGCGTGCAGATGGTCCTCGGAGCGGAAGAGATAGGGCAGCGAGGCGAGCTGCGTCGTCGGCACGATGTCATTGAACGAACCGAAGCTGGCGCGGATCATGTCGATCACGCCGAACTGGGTCTGTTCGATCGTGTCCTTTTCCTCGCCGAGCTGCGACGAGGGGAAGACCTGGATGCAGACGCGGCCGCCGGTCTTTTCCAGCACTTCCGCCGCCATCGCCTTGACGCCCTCGACGGTCGGATAGCCGTCGGGATGGGTGTCGGACGAGCGGAGCGTGATCTCGCAATCCGCCGCCGCGGCGGCGGAGACGAGCGCCGCCGAGGCCAAGAGCGCGGCCAGCGTGGTTTTCAGATGGTTCATTCGTTATTCCTCCCGGTTCGAAAGATCAGAGTTTGTAGGCCGTCTTCGCGAGGCCGTAGGCGAGGGCCCGCGCGAGGTCGGGCGCTTCGTCCTCGGCCAGCCGGCCGGTGCGGACCAGCGTGGCGAGATAGGCGCAGTCGACCCGGCGCGCGACGTCGTGGCGCGCGGGGATCGAGCAGAAGGCGCGGGTATCGTCGTTGAAGCCGACGGTATTGTAGAAGCCCGCGGTCTCGGTGGTCGTCTCGCGAAAGCGGCGCATGCCCTCCGCGCTGTCGTGAAACCACCAGGCGGGTCCGAGGCGGAGGCAGGGATAGACCCCGGCCAGCGGCGCGAGCTCGCGCGAGAAGGCGGTCTCGTCGAGGGTGAAGAGGATCACCGTCAGGTCGGCGCGGTGCCCGACCGCGTTGAGCAGCGGGCGGAGCGCGGAAACATAGTCCGTGCGGCCGGGGATGTCGCAGCCCTTGTCGCGGCCGAACATCGCCATGATCGCGTCGGAATGGTTGCGGCGCGAGCCGGGATGGATCTGCAGCACCAGCCCGTCCTCGAGGCTCATCCGCGCCATCTCGGTCAGCATCTGGCCGCGGAAGGCATCCGCCTCCTCCGCCGAGCAGGCGCCACGCAGCGCCTTGGCGTAGAGCGCCGCCGCTTCGGCGGGGGCGAGGTCCTCGGTGCGGGCCGACGCGTGGCCATGATCCGAGGACGTGGCCCCGAATTCCTTGAAATAGGCCCGGCGGGCGCGGTGCGCGTCGAGATAGCCGGCATATGTCGTGGTGTCGAAGCCGGTCTGTTCGCCCATCAGCGCGATACTGTCGGCGAAGCCCGCCATCTCGGGATCGACCACCGCGTCGGGGCGATAGGCGGTAATCACCTTGCCGCCCCAGCCGGAGTCGCGGATCATCCGGTGCCACTTGAGCTCGTCGGTCGCCGGCTCGGTGGTGGAGATCGCCTCGATGCCGAATTTCTCGAACAGCGCGCGGGGGCGGAATTCGGGACGGGCGAGGCAGTCGGAAATATGGTCGTAATACCAGTCGGCGGTCTCGGCGCCGAGCCGGCGGTCGATGCCGAATACATGCTGGAAGCCATGATCGAGCCACATCCGCGACGGCGTGCCCTGGAGCAGATAGTAGTGGCTGGCGAACAGTCGCCAGATCTTCCGGCCGTCGGTCTCGGTCGGGCCGCCATCGACGCGCGGCACGCCGAGGTCGGCCAGCGGCACGCCCTGCGAATGGAGCATGCGGAAGACGTAGTGGTCTGGCGTGACGAACAGTTGCGCCGGATCGGGGAAAGGCTCGTCGAGCGCGTACCAGCTGGGATCGGTATGGCCATGCGGACTGATGATCGGCAGGTCGCGCACCTCGGCATAGAGGGCGCGGGCGAGACCGCGCGCGCGGTCTTCGAGAGGGAACAGCCGATCCTCGTCCAGCAACGCCATGTCGTCTCCTCAAAGCTCGTTCTTGTTTGTCGTCTAGGTTAGTAATATGCTAGTTTCGCAGACCAGTCAACCGGGGACCCGTTGAATGTCCGATTTCGCTCCTGGCGTCGCCACGCTGCCCTCGTGGGAAGAACTGCGGCCACGCACGGTGACCGACCAGATTTTCGATCTGCTCTATGCGCGCGTGGTGAATCTGACGCTGCGGCCGGGGGCGAAGCTGTCCGAGGCGGAGGTGGCGGCGCAGATGGGCGTGTCCCGCCAGCCCGTGCGCGACGCCTTCTACCGGCTGTCGCAACTCGGCTTCATCCAGATCCGGCCGCAGCGCGCGACGACGGTGACGCCCTTGTCGGAGGAGGCGGTGCTGCGCGCCTATTTCATTCGCGCGGCGCTGGAGGAGGCCTGCGTGCGCAAGGCGGCCGGCGTGCTGACCGAGGAGAATTTCGACAGTCTTGACAGACTGATAGACCGGCAGGCGGTGGCCGTGGCGGCGGACCGGCGGGCCGAGTTCCATGCGCTCGACGATCAGTTTCACCATGACATCTGCGAATACGCCGGGCTGGAATTCGTCTGGACGCTGGTGCGGGAGAACAAGGGGCACATGGACCGGGCGCGGTATCTCAGCCTCTCCTATGGCGCGGCCACCGCGCTGGCCGAGCATCGGGTGATTCTCGCCGCGCTGCGCGCCCGCGACGCCGAGGCGGCGGCCACGGCGATTCGCCAGCATCTGTCGAAGATCCAGGGCATCCTCGATCGCCTGCGGCTGGAGCAGCCGGACGTGTTCGGCGGCTAATCCCGTGAGGATCGACTTTACTAGTATGGAAGTCTGATGTATGGAAGATGCGGGAGGCGATCTTGGATCAGGCCATAATCACGACGGTGCCGAGTGTTACCAGCCAGGTGCATGACTGGCTGCGTCAGCGCGTGCTGCGCGGCGATCTCGTCCCCGGCACGCGGCTGAGCGAGACCGAGATCGCGGGCGAGATCGGTATCAGCCGGCAACCGGTACGCGAGGCCTTCATCCGCCTCGCGAGCGAGGGTCTGGCCGAGGTGCGGCCGCAGCGGGGCACTTATATCGGGCGGATCTCGATGGCCTCGGTGCTGTCGGCGCGGCTGATCCGCGAGGCGGTGGAAAGCGACCTCGCGCGGATGGTCGCCGCCGATCCGCCGGCCGCGATCATCGAGCGGATGCGCGAGGAAATCGCGCTGCAGAAACAGGCCGACCTCGACGGATCGGTGGAGGGCTTCATCGAATCGGACGACCGTTTCCACCATCTGCTGGCGACGGCGGCGGGGCAGGAAGCGGTCTGGCAGGATCTGGAGCGGCTGAAGGCGCATATGAACCGGCTGCGGCACATGTCGATGCGGGTCTTCGACCGGGTTTTCACCATCGGCCAGCATCAGGCGATCCTCGACGCGATCGAGCGCCGCGCGCCGGACGAGGCGGAGCAGGCGGTGCGCGCCCATCTGCGCCAGATGCTCACCGAGCTGCCGCGGATCGCCGAGGCGCATCCGAACTATTTCACCAGCTGACCAATCAGGAGATCCCGATGCGACACACTTGGCGCTGGTTCGGGCCGGCGGATCCGGTTTCGGTGGATGACATGCTGCAGGCCGGGGTGCGCGGCGTGGTCACGGCGCTGCATCACGTGCCGACCGGCGCGGTCTGGACGCCGGAGGAGATCGCCCGACGACGGGCCGAGGTGGCGGTGATGCGCGACGGCGCGCCCTCGGGCCTCGCCTGGGAAGTGGTCGAGAGCCTGCCGGTCAGCGAGGCGATCAAGACCCAGACCGGCGACTGGCGGGCGCATGTCGCGGCCTGGATCGCCTCGGCCCGTAATTTGCGCGCCGCCGGACTCCGGGTCATCTGCTACAACTTCATGCCGGTGCTCGACTGGACGCGCACCGATCTCGCCTGGCGGCGGCCGAACGGCGCGCGCTGCATGCGCTTTGACCTGACCGATTTCGCCGCCTTCGACATCCATATCCTCGAGCGCCCCGGCGCGGCGGAGGATTTCCCGGAAGAGTTGCGCGAGGCCGCCGCCCGGCGTTTCGCAGAGATGGACGAAGCGACGCGCGAAAGGCTGGCCGGCAACGTGGTCTTCGGCCTGCCCGGCACGGCGGAGCGGCTGACCATGGGCGACGTCCGCGACCTGCTGAAAAGCTATGCGCCGGTGACCGAGGCGCGGCTCAGGGCGAATTTCCACGATTTCCTCGAGCAGGTGGCGCCGGTGGCCGAGGAGATCGGGCTGCGCCTCTGCTGTCATCCCGACGATCCGCCGTTCCCGCTGCTCGGCCTGCCGCGGGTCATGTCGACCGAGGCGGATTGTGCCGAACGGATCGCGGCGGTGGACGTGGCGGCGAACGGCATCACCCTCTGCTCCGGGTCGCTCGGGGCGCGGCCGGACAACGACTTGCCCGGGATGATGCGTCGGCTGGGCAACCGGGTGCATTTCCTGCACCTGCGGAATGTGCGCCGCGACGCCGAGACGGTTCCGGCGAGCTTCTTCGAGGACGAGCATCTGGGCGGGCAGACCGACATGGTCGATCTGATCGCGGCGGTCCTCGGCGAGGAGGCACGGCGGCGGGCGGCGGGGCGCGAGGACGCAGGTATCCCGATGCGCCCGGACCATGGGCAGGACATCCTCGACGACATCGGCCGGGGCGGCCAGCCCGGCTATCCCGCGATCGGCCGGCTGAAGGGCCTCGCCGAGCTGCGCGGGGTGGAAGCGGCGCTGTCGCGGGTGGCGTCGTGAGCGCGCCGCTGATCCTCGCCATCGGCGAGGCGATGGTTGAGCTGTCGGCGGCGAAAGAGGGCGATCTCTGGCGGCTCGGCATCGCCGGCGACACGCTGAACACCGCCTGGTATCTGCGCCGGCTGCTCGGGCCCGGCTGGCGGGTCGGCTATCTCAGCCGGGTGGGCGAGGGAGCCTTCTCGGCGAAAATGATGGACTTTCTCGCAGCCGAGGGGATCGAGGCCACCCATGTCTCGCGCGACCCCGAGCGAGAGATCGGCCTCTATGCGATTTCGCTCCGCGACGGCGAGCGCAGTTTTTCCTATTGGCGGGACACATCGGCGGCGAAGCGGCTGGCCGACGATCCCGTCGCGCTGACCCGCGCGCTGGCCGATTGCCGGCTCGCCTATTTCTCCGGCATCACGGTGGCGATCCTGCCGGACGAAGGCCGCGCGGCGCTGGCCTCGGCGCTGTCGGAGGCGCGGGCGAAGGGCACGCGGGTGGTGTTCGATCCGAACCTTCGGCCGCGGCTCTGGCCCGACGCGGCGGCGATGCGCGCGGGGATCGAGGCGTTCGCCGCCGTCTCCGACCTCGTGCTGCCAAGCTTCGACGATGAGGCGACGCATTTCGGCGACGCCGACCCGGGCGCGACGATCCGGCGCTATCTCGGGCTCGGCGCGGGGCATGTGGTGGTGAAGAACGGCGGCGGACCGATGCGCTTCGGCGGCGCGGAAGGCGAAGGCGCGCTCGGCGATCTGGCGCCGGAGCCGGCGGTCGATACCACCGCCGCGGGCGACAGTTTCAACGCCGGCTATCTGGCCGCCGCGCTGGCGGGGGCCGATTGCGCCGCCGCGATCCGCGCCGGCCACGCGCTCAGCCGCCGGGTCATCCGCCACCGGGGCGCGCTGGTTCCGGCGGCGGTCGAGGAGGCGCGGACCGGAACGGCCTGATCGCGGGCGCCTCCGACCGAAGCGGGCATCCGAGTTCCGGCCTGCCGGACACGAGTCGACGCGGCACCGCGTCGGCCGGGCCGGTTGCCCGCAAGGCGTGAGCGCGCAGGGCAAGGGGGTGCTCCTGGGGATGACGGCGCGCCCGTCCGCGTCCGCCCGGTGGGTGCGTCGCAGACGCGCCCGCCAGGGGGCGGGAGGAGGCGGACGGATTAGTCTACGCCAAATCCGTCAAGAGAAGGAAGGCGCGCGGGCGTTGGTTTCACTCGCGCGCGGCGAGCAGGGAGCCGAGGCGGGCGGTCTGGTCCGGCTCGTCATATCCGAGGATTCCGCCGTGACGGCTGCGCTCGACCCGTCGCTGATGATCGCGTGGCGACAGGCCGAGCGTGCGCTTGAACATGCGCGAGAAATAATAGGGGTCGGAATAGCCGACCTCCGCCGCCGTCGCGGTGACCGACAGCCCGGCCTCCAGATGATGCATCGCCCGCTCCATCCGCTGCTTCTCCTGATACTTGCGCGGGGTGAGGCCGACGCGCTTCTGGAAGGCGCGCAGGAAATAGTCGGCATTGTAGGGCGCCGCGGCGACCGCCTCGGCCGCGACGCCCTCGGGGATCGGATTGGCGGCGATCATCGTCGCCGCCTTGGTCACGGCCAGCTCCATCGCATCCGCGCCGTCCATCGGATAGGCGGCGTCCCGGTGCCAGCGGACAAAGGCGTCCTCGACATAGGCGATCAGCAGCACCATGAAGAGGTGATGCTGGCCCAGCGTCACCGAGGCGGGCGGCGCGCTCTGGCGATAGTGCCGGACCATCGGTTCCAGCAGGGTCCAGCGGCTGAGCCGCAGATGCGGGCGCAGCTCCATCTGCGACATCAGGTCGTGCCGGCCGTGGATTTCGAGCGTGAAATGCTGGGCGACGCCGCGATAGACGTCCGGCCCTTCGTTCCAGCCCTGGAACCGCTGGCCGGGGCGGATCAGCATCGCATCCCCCGGCCGCATCTCGCGCGGCGCGCCGTCGATCAGATAGCGGCCGACCCCTTCGAGGCAGATGACGAGGTCGTCGACCGGGTTCGTCTTGTCGATTCCCCAGGTGTGCGAATGCTCCATGCGGATCGCCGAACGTGTCAGGGTCAGGGTGAGGGCCGACGGCGGAATGGCCGCCAGAATCCCGCCTTCGATTTCGTCCATCTTTTTCTGCCCCTTCGTCAATTCATTCTGCCCGTCGAATCGCGTTTAGTCACCGTCAAAGAGGAGGTCGCCACCGGCTTCCACAGCAGAGCATCGAAGCGGCGGCCTCGCGCGCCGGCATCGATCCGGGAGGAAAACATGTCATTGCCTTCAAGTGCTTGGCCTATGGCACCCCACCGTCGGGCCGCCATGGAAAGGGGGGACGCATGAAGGGACAGCGCGCCATCGGGCTCGGCTATCTCGCGCCCTACATCATCGGATTGCTGGTGTTCACGACGATTCCCTTCGTCGCGTCGCTCTATCTCAGCTTCACGAAATATGATCTGATGAGCTCGCCCCGCTGGGTCGGGTTCGACAATTTCGTCAAGCTCTTCACCCGCGACCGCACCTTCTGGAAATCGCTGAGCGTCACGCTGCTCTATGTGTTCCTGACGGTGCCGCTGAAGCTCGCCTTCGCGCTGTTCATCGCGGCGATCCTCAACTACCGGCTGCGCTTCATCAATTTCTTCCGCACCGCCTTCTATGTGCCCTCGATCCTCGGCGGATCGATCGCGATCGCGGTGCTCTGGCGCTATATCTTCGCGTCCGAGGGGCTGGCGAACATGGCGCTCGACATGGTCGGGCTGGGGCCGGTTGACTGGTTCGGCGATCCGGGCAACGCGCTCTTCACCATCACCCTGCTGCGCTGCTGGCAGTTCGGCTCGGCCATGGTGATCTTCCTCGCCGCGCTGCAATCGCTCGACAAGTCGCTCTACGAGGCGGCGGCGATCGAAGGGGCGTCGAAGACACGGGTGTTCTTCTCGATCACCCTGCCGCTGCTGACGCCGGTGATCTTCTTCAACCTCATCATGCAGATGGTCCAGGCGTTCCAGGAGTTCAACGGCCCGTACATCATCACCCAGGGCGGACCCTTGAAAGCAACCTACCTGCTGCCGCTCTATATCTATGACGAAGCCTTCAAGAAGTTCAACATGGGCTATGCCTCGGCCATCGCCTGGGTTCTGTTCGTCATCATCATGGTCCTGACCCTCGTCGCCTTCTGGTCGTCGAAGAAGTGGGTCTATTACGCCGGCGACAAGCGGAGCTGATCATGGACACGCAAGCGGTCATGGATATCGACGCCTTCAACGAGACCCAGGCGGCGCGGCGCGCCAAGCTGCGGTTCCTGTCGACGGGGGTGCGCTACGCGCTTCTCTTCGGGGTGGGGCTCGTCATGCTCTACCCGCTGATCTGGCTGGTCGGGGCCAGCTTCAAGACCAACGCCGAAATCTTCTCCGGCGCCGGCTTCATTCCGCGCAACCCGACGCTGGAGGGCTATATCAAGGGCTGGCAGACCTCGACGCCCTATACCTTCGGGCGGTTCTTCTGGAACTCGTTCCTCATCATCCTGCCGAAGGTGATCGGCACGGCGATCTCCTGCACGCTGGCCGCCTATGCCTTCGCGCGGTTCGACTTTCCGCTGAAGAAGCTGCTGTTCGCCACGGTGATCGGTGTGCTGCTGCTGCCGAACGTGGTGACCCGGATCCCGCAATACATGCTGTTCCGCGATCTCGGCTGGCTCGACAGCTTCCTGCCGCTCTGGGTGCCGTCGGCGATGGCGGGGGACGCGTTCTTCGTCTTCATGCTGGTGCAGTTCCTGCGCTCGCTGCCCGCCGACATGGAGGAGGCGGCCCGCGTCGACGGCGCCAACAGCCTGCAGACGCTGATCTTCATCGTCGTGCCGATGCTGGCCCCGGCGCTGATCTCGGTCTGCCTCTTCCAGTTCATGTGGACCATGAACGACTTCCTCGGCCCGCTGATCTACATCAGCTCGGTCGACAAATATCCGGTGAGCCTCGCGCTCAAGCTTTCCATCGACACGACCGAAGCCTTCGAATGGAACCGCATCCTGGCGATGTCGGTCCTGACCATCGCGCCGGCGCTCGCCATCTTCTTCGCAGCGCAGCGGTATTTCATCGAAGGAATCTCGGCAGGAGGGATCAAGGGATAATGGCACGCGTTCAACTGAAAAATCTCGAGAAGGTCTACGGCGGCACGGTCAAGGCGGTGCATGGGATCAACCTCGACATCCACGATGGCGAGTTCATGGTCTTCGTCGGCCCCTCGGGCTGCGCCAAGTCCACCACGCTCCGCATGGTCGCGGGGCTGGAGGAGATCACCGGCGGCGAGATCGTCATCGGCGGCCAGCGGGTGAACGACCTGCCCCCCGGCAAACGCTCGATCGCCATGGTGTTCCAGAACTATGCGCTCTATCCGCACATGAAGGTGCGCGGCAACCTCGCCTTCGGGCTGAAGATCGCCGGCAAGCCGAAGGCGGAGATCGCCGCGGCGATCGACGAGGTGGCGCGCATCCTCGAGATCGAGCCGCTGCTCGACCGGCTGCCGAAGCAGCTCTCGGGCGGACAGGCGCAGCGCGTGGCCCTCGGCCGGGCGCTCATCAAGAAGCCGGGCGTCTTCCTGTTCGACGAGCCCCTGTCGAACCTCGACGCCAAGCTCCGCGCCTCGATGCGGGTGCGGATCACCGACCTGCATCGCCGGCTGCGCGCCGAGGGCCTGTCCTCGACGGTGATCTATGTCACCCACGACCAGACCGAGGCGATGACCATGGGCGACCGGATCTGCGTCATGCAGGCGGGTCACATCATGCAGGTGGCGACGCCGAAGGAGCTCTATACCAATCCGGCGAACCTCTTCGTCGCCGGCTTCATCGGCAGCCCGGAGATGAACCTGCTCGACGGCCATATGGAAGGCGGCGATTTCGTCATCGGCGGCCAGCGCCTGCCGCTCGCCCCCGAGGTCACCGCGCGGATGGGCGCGGCGCCGGGCGAGGCGGTGCTCGGCATCCGTCCGCAGCATCTGACGCTTGGCGAGACCGGGCTCGCCGCCCGGCTGACCAACGCCGAGTTCATGGGGCACGAAGTCTATCTCCATGCCGATCTGGAGGGGCGCAAGCTGATCGCCGTGGTCGGCGCCGCCGAGTTCGAGGCGCTGCGCGGCGCCGACCGGCTGCGTCTCCAGCCGGCGGCCGAGCATCTGCACATCTTCGACAAGTCCGACGGGCGCAACGTCTCGAACCGCGACGCGCGCCTCGCCGCCTGACAAACAAGAAATGGAGGAAATCATGACTTTCACCAAAGCCGCCACCGCTCTGACGACTATCGCCCTGACGACCACCGCGCTCGTCGCCCTCAATACCCTTGGCGCGGCGACCGCGCGCGCCGACGAGCTGCGCATGTCCTGGTGGGGCGGCGACAGCCGTCATGTCGCCACCCAGGCCGCGCTCGCCGCCTGCGGGGCCAAGTACGGCCATACCGTCAAGGGCGAGTTCACCGGCTTCGACGGCTATCTGGAGAAGCTGACCACGCAGATGGCCGGCGGCACCGAGGCCGACATCGTGCAGGTGAACTGGCCCTGGCTGCCTTTGTTCTCGCGCGACGGCACAGGCTTCGCCGACCTGCGCGCCGTGCCGGGGATCGACCTGACGCAATGGACCGACGCGGAACTCGACGCCGGCTCGATGAACGGCGTGCTGCAGGGTATCCCGGTTTCCAACACCGGCCGGGTGTTCTTCTTCAATACCACCACCTTCGAGAAGGCCGGCGTGCCGCTGCCCACCAGCTGGGACGAGTTGATCGCCGCCACGCCGAAGATCAAGGCCGCGCTCGGCGACGATACCTATACGTTCAACGCGGTGAAGGAGACGGCCCAACTCCTGGTGACGCTCTATGTCACGCAGAAGACCGGCAAGGATCTGGTCGATCCCGCGACCATGGAAGTGGCCTGGACCCCGGAGGAACTGGCGGAGGGCATTTCCTTCCTCGGCAAGCTGGTCGAGGTCGGGGCGATCAAGTCGCAGAAGCAGGAAGCCTCGGAAGGCAACGTCAATCTCTTCGAAAAGCCGCAATGGGCGGACGGCAAGATCGCCGGCTCCTACGAGTGGGATTCCACCTGGTCGAAATACGCCGATCCGTTGAAGGAGGGTCAGGTGCTGAAGGCGGTGCCGATGCTGCATGTCGAGGGCGCGGTGACCGATGGCGTCTATCGCAAGCCGTCCATGGTCTTCTCGATCTCGAAGAACTCGGCGCATCCCGAGGCCGCCGCGCAGATCGTCAATTGCCTCCTGAACGAGCCGGAAGGGATCACCGCGCTCGGCGACTCGCGCGGCTTGCCCGCCTCGAAGGCGGCGGCGGCGTTGCTGGCCGGCAAGGTCGATCCGGCGATCGCCGCGGCGAATGCCATCGCCATGGCGGCGACCGGCCCGACGATCTCGCCCTTCAACGAGCATACCGAGGTGCGCGGCAACTTCATCGACACGCTGGAGGAATATTCCTACGGCCAGATCGACGCGCTCGACGCCGCGCAGCAGATCATCGACGGCACCAACGACGTGCTGGCGGAATACCAGTAGGCCGCCGTCCCTCTCCGGGTCCACGGCCCGGAGACCCCCTTTCCCGAAGGCCGATCCATGCTCCGTCCCCTGCTTCTGACGGCCAGCCCCCGCGTGGCCGTTCTGCGCCTGCCCGTGCCCGGCGCGCTCTATCGCCTGCCGGTCCCGCGGGACTGGCGGCTGACCCGACCCGGCGCGCCCGCGCGCTCCGGCCGGGTCGAAACCGCCGTCCTCCTCCTCGACGGGCTCGAACCCGGCGCCGACTGGCGGCTGGAGGTCGAGGGGTTGGCGCCGGTTTCCTTCGCCACGCCGCCCTGCCCCGGCGCCATCACGCCCGAAGGGCTGATCGCGGCGGGCGCGGACGACTGGCCGGCGGCGGCCGGCAATGCCGCCACCCTCGCCGCCGCCATCGCCGCGCTGCCGGTTGGCGGCACGCTGATCCTGCCGCCCGGCGACTGGGTCGCGGCGCCGGTGGCGCTGCGCGGCGACATGGTCCTGCGCCTGTCGCCGGGCGCCGTGCTGCGCGCGCCCGTCACGCGCGAGGGTTGGCCGATCCTGCCGGCGCGCGACGAAGGCGGCGCGATGCTCGGCAGCTGGGAGGGCCTGCCCGCCGCCTGTTTCGCAGCACCGGTCCATGCGATCGGCGCCGCGCGGCTGACGATCGAGGGGCCGGGTGTGCTCGACGGCTCCGGCCCGGCCGGCGACTGGTGGACTTGGCCGAAGGAAACGCGGATGGGTGCCCGCCGTCCGCGCGGCCTGCATCTCGTCGGCTGTTCCGATGTCCGGCTGATCGGCTTCACCATCCGCGACGCGCCGAGCTGGACCATCCATCCGCAAGGCTGCGACCGGCTCGCCGCCTATGGCCTGCATATCCAGGCGCCGGGCGACAGCCCGAATACCGACGGTTTCGATCCCGAGATGTGCCGCGACGTGACGATCGAGGGCGTGCGCTTCTCGGTCGGCGACGATTGCGTGGCGATCAAGGCCGGCAAGCGCGGCGACGCGGGCGAGGCCGACCACCTGGCCGAGACAAGGCGCATCGCCATCCGCCACTGCCTGATGGAGAACGGCCACGGCGGCGTGGTCATCGGCTCGGAAATGTCGGGCGGCGTCCATGACGTGCTGGTCGAGGATTGCGAGATGGTCGGCACCGACCGCGGCCTGCGGCTGAAGACGCGGCGGGGCAGGGGCGGGCGGGTGAGCAACATCACCTTTCGCCGGGTGCGGATGGACGGGGTCGAGACCGCGCTGGCCGCCAACGCGCATTATTTCTGCGACCATGACGGCCATGCCGACTGGGTGCAGAGCCGCGCCCCCGCGCCGGTCGGAGAGCTCACGCCGCGGATCGACGGGATCCGCGTCGAGGAGGTCGAGATCCGCGGCCTCGCCCATGCCGCGGGCTGCTTTCTCGGCCTGCCCGAGGCGCCGATCCGCGACGTGCGGATCCGGGATCTGCGCGTCGTTTCGCTGAACCCCGAGGCCCGGCCGGCGCCGCCGGTCATGGCCGACCATGTGCGCCCGATGCGCCACGCCGGAATCGTGGCGGAGGCGGCGGAGATCGATTGCGACCCCGCCCTGATCTCCGCCGAAACAGTCACGCTTTACGAGGACGAGCCCGCGACATGAACCCGATGAGCTATTTCGACGGATACGCCGCCGGTTACACCCCCTACAAGGGCGGCGCCTGGTGCTACGAGGACGGCTGCGTCTATCGCGGCCTCGCGCTCCTGTCCGAGGCGACCGGGGATCCGCGCTGGATGGCGCATCTCCGCCGGCTGGCGGACGCGCAGATCGGGCCGGACGGCGCGCTCGCCGGCTATGACCCGGACGAGTTCAATATCGACAATATCCTCTCGGGGCGCGTGCTCTTCCCGCTGGTCGCGGCGACCGGCGACGGCCGCTATCTCGCCGCCGCCGACCGGCTGGCCGACCAGCTCGCGCGGCACCCGCGCATCGCCGCCGGCAACTACTGGCACAAGCTGCGCTATCCGCGGCAGGTCTGGCTCGACGGGCTCTATATGGCGCTGCCGTTCCAGGTCGAATATGCCCGCGCGCGGAACGAGCCGGCGCTGGTGACCGACGCGCTGGCGCAGTTCGCGACGGCGCTGGCCCTGACCGAGAGCGCCGGCGGCCTGCATGTGCATGGCTATGACGAGGCGCGGGCGCAGCGCTGGGCCGATCCGGTGACCGGCAAGTCCGCCGCCGTCTGGGCGCGGGCGATGGGCTGGCTCGCCATGGCTCTGGTCGACACGCTGACCGAGCTGCCGGAGGACGCGGCGACCCGGCCGCTCCGCGCGCGGACCCGCGCCATCCTGCTCGGCCTCGCCCGGCGTCGGGCGGCGTCCGGCCTC
>JBGAJI010000189.1:0-3785 GCA_044225035.1 Amaricoccus sp.
ACACGACCATCACCGCCCGCTCGAAGAACATGATCAGCCCGACGGCGATCGAGCCAAGCCGCTGTTCCGGCGGCAGGCTCGACTGGTTCTTGGCGATGTTGCGCAGCACCCGGCGCAGCAGCCGCGCCGCCTGCCAGAGCCCGTAGCTGCCGAGCAGCGTCAGCGGAAACTGCAGCGTCGCATTGACCGCCGGCGACATCTCCCAATTGTCGAGGTGATTGATGATGAAGAGATTGGCGGCCAGCACCCCGCCAAGCAGATAGACGACCGCCGCGCCCTTCAGCGCGTCCGCGTCGTCGAGCGCCACGAGCCGGTATTGCGGCAGGCGCGGCGCGAAGAGGCTGCTGCCGAGCCATTGCGCCGCGATCAGCGCCAGCACGAAGGGCGGCAGATTGAAGAGGCGGAAGGACTCCGACCCTTCCATCAGCAGCACGGGTTCCAGCGCGGTGAAGACGAGGCTCGCCCCGAGCACCGGCAGGAGCAGGCGCGTCACGTTGCGCAGGGCGACCAGCCAGGCGACCGCGCGCGGCGACGTCGCGGTGCCGAGCGCGGATTCGACGGCGGGGATCACCCAGCGCCTGAGCAGGAAGGCGATGGCGATGCCGACTGCGAACAGCCCGAGGCTCTGCGGCACCCGTTTTTCCAGCCGCGCGCGATAGGCGGGGTCGGCATAGGTCTTGCTCGCCGTCTGGTAGCCTTCGGTCAGCCGCTGCCCGGTCAGGGCCACGGTCGCCTTCCAGTTCTCGGGCAGCATCGGGCTCGGGCCGAGCGTGGTCATTTCGAGCCGCACCCGGGACCAGACTTCCCTGTCGAGTTCGCCGATCAACTCGTTGATCTGGCGCGAGGCGTCCTGTGCCTCGATCACCGGCACCTGCTTCTCGGCGACCGCCTTGTTCAATTCGTCGCGCCGGGCGGCGACCTCCGGCGGTTCCGTCGTACCCTCGGCCGGCGGGGCCCCGAGCGGTTCCAGCCGCGCCTTGGCCTCGGTCAGCGCCTCGTCCGCCGTGGTCTGGACATGCCCGGCCTGCCCCCGCAGGACCAGCAGCTTCTCGCGCATGTTCTCGAGATCCTGGGCGCTCGATTCCGGCGCGTCGATCACCAGCCGCGCCGCCTGGAGGGTCGGGTCGAGCGCGGCGAAGAAATCCTTCGTCGGATCAGGCGTCTGCGCCCCGCCGAGCACCGGCGCCAGAAGCAGCAGCGCCGCCAGCAGGATCAGCCGTACGCGACGCATCGATCAGGCGATCCGAGCGTCGGGCAGCGCGCGGCCGGGGCCTTCCAGCCATTCCGGCGCCGGCAGGCCCTTCTCGCGCAGGAAGGCGGGATTGAACAGCTTGGACTGGTAGCGGGTGCCGTAGTCGCAGAGGATGGTGACGATCGTGTGGCCCGGTCCCATGTCGCGCGCCATGCGGATGGCGCCCGCGACATTCACCCCGGTCGAGGACCCCATGCAGAGCCCCTCGTCGGTCAGAAGGTCGAAGATGACGGGCAGTGCCTCGGCGTCCGGGATATTATAGGGCAGATCGACCGCCAGCCCTTCGAGATTGGCGGTGATCCGGCCCTGGCCGATCCCCTCGGTGATCGAGCCGCCCTCCGCCCTCAGCTCGCCGAACTTGTAGTAATTGTAGAGCGCGGCGCCGTCGGGGTCGGCGAGGCCGATCTTCACGTCGCGTTTGCGCTCGCGCAGGCCCTCGGCGACACCGGCTAGCGTCCCGCCGGTGCCGACCGCGCAGACGAAGCCGTCGACCGCCCCGCCGGTCTGGTCCCAGATTTCGGGGGCGGTCGTGTCGACATGCGCCTGGCGGTTGGCGACATTGTCGAACTGGTTCGCCCAGATCGCCCCGGCCGGCTCGGTCTTGGCCAGCGCCTCGGCGAGGCGGCCGGAATAGCGGACGTAGTTGTTGGGATCGCGATAGGGCACGGCCGGCACCTCGACCAGCTCGGCGCCGGCGATCCGCAGCATGTCCTTCTTTTCCTGGCTCTGGGTGTCGGGGATCACGATCACCGTACGAAAGCCCATGGCCGCGCCGACGAGCGCGAGCCCGATGCCGGTATTGCCCGCCGTGCCCTCGACGATGGTGCCGCCGGGCGACAGCGCGCCGCGCGCCACCGCGTCGGCGATGATGGCGAGCGCGGCGCGGTCCTTGACCGACTGGCCCGGGTTCATGAACTCGGCCTTGGCCCAGATCTCGCAGCCGGTCGTCTCCGAGGCGCGCCGCAGGCGGATCAGCGGCGTGTTCCCCACCGCGGACGGCAGGTCCTTCGCGGTATTCAGCATGCCCTCTCCGATCGGCGGCGTCCGTGCCCGGCTGCAATACCGACTCCGCCCCCGGGCTTCAAGTTGCCGGGCCGCGGGCGGCGGGCGGTCGCCGGAACTTGAACTGCCCCCACCGGGCCGGTGGTACTCAGCCCCAGATCGAGGCGAGCCGGGCGCGGTGCTTTTCCAGCCAGAGAAGGCTGATGAGCAGCGGCGAATTATTGACCTCGCCGCTTTCAACCGCCGCCAGCGCCTCGCCGAGGGGCAGAACCAGGGCGCGAATGTCCTCGTCCTCGGACTCGAGGCCGTGGCGGCCGCCGGCGCCGGACAGGTCCGCCTCGCCGACGAAGGCGGTGATAAATTCCGCCATCACGCCGGGCGAGGGATAGTAGCGCGCCACCCGCTCGATCCGGCCGATGGCAAGACCCGCCTCCTCGCGCGCCTCGCGCCGGGCCGTCTCCTCCGGACTCTCGCCCGGATCGCAGCGGCCGGCGACGGTCTCGAGGCACCAGGGCCGCGGGTCGCGCCGGGCGAGCGGCCCGGCGCGGAACTGCTCGATGAGCAGCACGTCGCCGGTGCGCGGATCGAAGGGCAGCACGGTCACCGCGTCGCCGCTGGTGAAGGCCGCGCGCAGGATCGGCCCCGACATCGCCCCGTCGAAGCGGCGATGCCGCAGGTGATGCTCTTCGACGCAGAAATAATTCGCGTAAGGCAGGTCGATGCGCAGCGGCTCCACATCGCCCACCGCCGACAGGCCGGAGCGCAGCCGCGCCGGCGTCGTATCCGCCGCGCCCCGCGCCCGGGCGAGCGCGCGATAGCCGACGCCGAGCAAAAGGTCGCCGACGCGGTCCGGTTCGACGAGGCCGAGATGGCGGAGGATCTCGGCGATCGCCTCGGCCAGCGTCGCGGACCGTTCGGCGCTCCAGTCCTCCCCGCGCCAATCCACCGTCGCGTCCCGCGGCGGCAGCAGGAAGGTATCGACGACCTCCGCGTCTCCGCCCGCGCGCCGCGCCTTGGCGACCAGCGGCTTGGCGCCGATCGCCGCCATCCAGAAGCCGATCCGCTCCCGCTCGGTCGCGGACGGCTGGACGATCCAGCCCGGCGCCTCGGCGCCCGGCGCCCGGATCGCGCCGAGGCGAAGGCCGGTCGCGTCGCGGCCGAGCGCGTGGCCCGCCAGCGCGGCGGGTTCCGGCCCAGTTTCCGGCGCGGCGTCGAAGCTACCGAGCAGCGCGGCGCGCGGTCGGGGCTGGCCATAGGGCTCGACAAGAAATACGGGACGCATGACATCCTTGGCGCAATCGCCGCCGCGCCGTCGCCGGAGGTGATCGGGCGGCGGCGCGCGCTCGTAGCACTGGTAGCGACATTTTGACAGGTTCGGCAATGACCCCGGGGCATGCTTCCGTCGAGACGCTCGCGCGCTACGCCGCCGGCGCGCTTCCCGAGGGGATGGAACTGCTGGTTCGCGGCCATCTCGCACGCTGCGGCCGGTGCCGCGGACGGCTCGCAAGGATCGAGACGCTCTGCGGCGCGC
>JBGAJI010000037.1:0-29124 GCA_044225035.1 Amaricoccus sp.
CGCCTCGGCCCGCGACCGCAGGATCAGCCGCGCGGCGGGGGGTGGGCTCAGCCGGTCGGCGGAAGCGAGGATCTCGCGCGCGAGATCGGGCCGCCCGGCGACGAGCCAGAGCCGGCCGGCGTCTTCGAGCACCGACACCCGAAGCGGCTCGCTCATCGCCCGATTGGTATTCTGCGCCAGCCCGGTCAGCAGCTGGGCGGCGGTGGCATTGGCCCCCATCGCTTCCAGCGCCGAAGCCTCGCAGAGCCGGGCCGCCGTGCCCCCGCCGAGCCGGAACCAGACGGAGGCCTGCTCGCGCGCGGCGGCGGGATCGGCGGCGATCGCCGGGGCGCAGTCCTCGACGCGGGTGATCTCGGCGGCCTGGCCCGCGCCGGTGGCGCCGGCGGCGAGGCTGAGCGCGAGGAAAAGGCTTCGCATGGGAGCCGCGTTCTCCTAAAGGGGGTCCGCCACAAAGCGGAGGTCGGCATGGCCGAACTGGTTCTCCTGACGCTCGGACATGGGTACTCGGCCGCGGCCCTGGCGGCAAGCGCGCCGGCGGGCTGGCGGCGGATCGGAACCACACGATCGCGGGATCGCGCCGAGGCGATGCGCGCGGCGGGCGTCGAGCCGGTCGATTGGGACGACGCGACGGCGGTCGGCGCGGCGATCCGCGCGGCGACCCATCTGCTCGTTTCCGCGCCGCCCGGCGCGGCGGGCGACCCGGTGCTGGCGCGCCACGCGGCCGACCTCGCGGCCGGGCCGGTGGCGTGGGTCGGGTATCTTTCCACCACCGGGGTCTATGGCGATCATGGCGGCGCTTGGGTGGACGAGGAGAGCGCGTTGCGCCCGGTCCATACGCGGGGCGAATGGCGTGTCGCGGCGGAGGCGGCGTGGCGCGCGTCGGGGTTGCCCGTCCATCTCTTCCGACTCGCCGGCATCTATGGGCCGGGACGCTGCGCCTTCGACCGGTTGCGCGCCGGGACGGCGCAGCGGGTGGTGAAGCCGGGGCAGGTCTTCAGCCGGATCCATGTGGAGGACATCGCGCAGGCGCTCATCGCCTCGATCGCGCGGCCGGCGCCGGGCCGCGCCTACAATCTCGCCGACGACCTGCCGGCGCCGCCGCAGGATGTGATCGCCTTCGCCGCCGGGCTCATCGGCCTGCCGCCGTCGCCGGAGGTGGATTTCGCGGTGGCCGACCTGTCGCCGATGGCTCGAAGCTTCTACGCGGAATCGAAACGCGTCTCGAACGCCCGGCTGCGCGAGGAGCTCGGTGTCCGGCTGCGCTATCCCGATTATCGCGCCGGACTGCGCGGGATTCTCGCGGCGGGCGGCTGAGGGCTCGGCGCAACAGGCCTGCGACAAAGTTAAGGCGATGCCATTCAAGGCTGGCAATCACCGCGCGGATCGGCCAAGGATTCGCGCAAAATATGGCCAGAACCGGCGGCGAAGGTCGGGTTGAGGTAGGTTGGATGTCGCAAAGGCGCCTCCGCGCTGCATTTGCCACCTTGGCGCTGGCTTCGGCCTCGGCGCTGGCGCTCGTCACCGGCGTGGCGGCGCAACAGGCGCCGATGCCGCGACCGAGCCTCAATCTCTACGGTGTCACCGGCCTTATCGACATGCCGAGCGCGCAGTCGCAGCCGGACGCGCAGGTGTCGATCGGCTACAGCCAGTTCGGCGAGACCTCGCGGCGCAACTTCACCTTCCAGATCCTGCCGCGGCTGTCGGGCACCTTGCGCTATTCGACGATCAAGAACTGGGGCCAGACCAACGACGAGGGCATCTACGACCCCTCCTATGACCTCTATGACCGCAGTTTCGACCTGCAGTTCCAGCTGCTGGACGAGGATGTGAAGGGCTGGCGGCCGGCGGTGGCGATCGGTCTGCGCGACTTTCTCGGCACCGGCGTCTATTCCGGCGAGTATCTCGTCGCCACCAAGACGGTGGCGCAGGATTTCACCCTGACCGGCGGCGTCGGATGGGGACGGCTCAGCGGCGTTGGCGGCTTCAAGAACCCGTTCTGTGCCCTTTCCAACAGTTTCTGCGAACGGGAGAACGATTTCGGCGAGGGTGGCAAGGTCGCGTTCGGCACCTTTTTCCACGGCGAGGACGCGGCGCTGTTCGGCGGCGTCGAATGGCGCACGCCGATCGAGAACCTGACGCTGAAGGCGGAATATTCCTCCGACGCCTACAGCCGCGAGCAACAGAGCTCGGCCTCGACCTTCAAGCGCAAGTCGCCGTTCAATTTTGGCGCCGAATACCGTTGGCGCGAGGGTGTGACGATTGGCGGCTATTACATGTATGGCGACGCGATCGGCTTCAACATCAACCTCAGCGGCAATCCGAACAAGCCGCTGACGCCGCAGGATCTCGGTACCGGACCGCTGCCGGTGAATGCGCGGCCGCCGGACGCGCCGACCGGCACCGCCTGGGCCAGCGATCCGGCGGCGCGGGATCAGCTGGCGCTGGCGCTGTCCGAGGTGCTGAAGGCCGAGGGCATGCGGCTCGAGGAAATGAAGGTCGCGCCGACCGTCGTCGATGTCGTCGTCACCAACCTGCGCTTCAACGAGGAGCCGCAGGCGATCGGCCGCACCGCCCGCGTGCTGAGCGCCGGGATGCCGGCCTCGGTCGAGACCTTCCGCGTCACCATGATGCAGGACGATCTCGTCACCACGACGACGACCATCGACAGGAGCGATTTCGAGGCGCAGGTCGACCGGCCCGGGGCCACGCAGAAGAGCTGGGACACGGTCGGGCTGCAAGGCGCCCTCCCGTCGCTCGGGCCCACCGCCTGGGTGCGCGACGCCTATCCCGCGCTCGACTGGAGCCTGGTGCCGGCGCCCTATCTCGTGCTGCTGACGCCGAACGATCCGATCAAGCTCGGCGTCAATATCGACCTCGGCTTCCGGCTGGAGCTGGCGCCGGGCTTTTCGACCACCGCGAACATCAGCCAGCCTTTCATCAACGTGCCGGACGATCCCGGCCCGTCCGAGAGCAACCTGCCGCCGGTGCGCAGCGACGCGCCGCGCTATTATTCGGGCTATGCGCCGAAGCTGACGCAGCTGACCGCCGATTATCTCTTCAAGCTCGACCGCGACCTCTATGGCCGCGCGACCGTCGGCCTCATCGAGCGCATGTTCGGCGGGGTCAGCGGCGAGATCCTGTGGAAGCCGGCCGAGCAATCCTGGGGCGTCGGCGCCGAGGTGAACTGGGTGGCACAGCGCGACATCGACGATCCCTTCGGCTTCGGGCAGTACGATTACAACGTGGTGATGGGCCTCGCCTCGGTCTATTGGGAGACCGGCTTCTACGGGCTCGAGACGCAATTCTCGGCCGGACGCTATCTCGCGGGGGACTGGGGCGGCACGGTCAACGTGACGCGGCGCTTCGCCAACGGCTGGGCGGTGGGCGCCTATTTCACCCTGACCGACGTCACCTCCGAGGATTTTGGCGAGGGCAGCTTCGACAAGGGCGTGACGCTCGAAATCCCGTTCCGCTGGACGGTGCCGTTCGAGACCAAGACCAACAACAGCATCGGCCTGACCTCGGTCTCGCGGGATGGCGGCGCCAATCTCGACGTGTCGAACCGGCTCTATCCGATCGTGCGCGACTACGACCGCTATCATCTGCGGCAGAGCTGGGGGACGTTCTGGCAATGACGCGCAGGATCCTCGCGGCGCTAGCGCTGCTGCTCGCCGGCTGTACCAACCAGGGTTTCAACCCGATCCTCGTCGAGGCGGTGAACGCGGTGAACCCGTGGGACGCGCCGGACGAAAAGGCGGCGGCCAAGGGCCAGCCGGTCACGCGCGCCGCGATCGACAAGGCCGACGTGGCGACGATCCGCGCCCGGCTGGCGGCGGACAAGTCGCCGACCTATCTCTTCGCTGCCAGCAACAATGGCGGCTACGTGACCTATGCCTCCAGCCTGCGGCAGACGATCACCCTGCGGGGGTCGCAGGCGACCGCCTCGCGCGGGCTGGGCTGGGATCTGTTGTCGGCCACCTCCAGCCAGCCCGATCCGCTGACCCGCGCCATTCCGCCCGGCCAGTGGCCGGCGTGGGTGACGCGGTCCTACGAATTCCCCTCCTCGACGCCGGCGGGACAGATCGAGACCTTCACCTGCGGGTTCGAGTTCGGCGAGGTCACCGAAATGGTGATCCTCGACCAGCGGCACCGCGGCGTGCAGGTCAGCGAAACCTGCGTCGGGCCGACCGGCAGCTTCGAGAACCTGCATTTCGCGGATGTCTCGACCGGCTTCGTCTGGCGCACGATGCAATGGCTGGGCCCGAAGCAGGGCCTCGTCGATATCGAGATCGTGCTGCCCTATACCGGCAATCCGCGCTGAGGATCGCGCGGATTCGCGCCGAGGCCAATTTCGCCGAAAAGATGAGTCGGACCCTGCGCGGATGAACCGTCGCCGCGCTCGCGCGGCATAATCTCGTTGGGTGAAATTCGAGGCTATCGGACGCGAACCGTCGCGTCTGGCCCGGTCGTCAGGTGGAAACCCGAGGCCCCACCCGTTCGCATAGCGAGCGGAAGGGCGGCCCGACGCCGCGCTTCCGAGGGATCTCGCACATCCCCGCTCGCTTCGACCCATATGCTCGTAAAAGGAAAAGGCAGCACCCGAGGGCGCTGCCCATTCTCTGGGATTCGGTCTCCGGTCTCCCCCGACGGCATACCCTCGCGGGAGGCCGGAGAACTAATCTTGGATCAGGAGTCGTCGTTCGAGATCGCGTAGGCGATCGCGGCGAGACCGATCACCGGGATCAGCCAAGCGGCGTTCGAACCACCCATCGGGGCGGGCTCGGCAACCACGACAGGCTCGGCGGGCGCTTCGAAGACGAGGTTCCCAGCGAAGGCCTGGCCGGCCAGCAGGAGAGCCGTCGCCGTCGTTACGATAAGTTTCATTAGTTGTCCTCCTCAGAGAGTGCGGGTCTGCGAAACTGCTAGCTCGCCCGGACCTGCGAGCGGACAAGCTAATGCCTGAACACTAACCAACTTTCCCTCGCGTTTTCAATCGCCGAAAACGGGCAGCGGGAGTAAATCGCATGTGTTGTCAAATTAGCAACACCGGGGTTCCGACCTGAGCGCGGTCGTACACCTCGAGGATATGCTCGTTGAAAAGACCGACGCAGCCGCTGGACGACTGGCGCCCGATCTTGCGGATATCGTTGGTCCCATGGATGCGATAAGCCGGCCACGAGAGGTTCAGCGCTCGGATGCCGAGCGGATTGTCCGGCCCCGGTCCGACATAGGACGGCAGGCCGGGATGACGGATCAGCATCGACTCGGTCGGCCGCCATTCCGGATCGGGCCGCTTCAGGGTGATCGTGGTGCGACCGCGCCGGGTCATTTCCTCGGTCAGCGGCACGGAGGTCGGATAGATCCGGTAGAAGCCGTCGGCGCCCCAGTAATGCAGCACCCGGTCGTTGGTATCGCAGAGGATCGCATCCTGCGAAAGGTCGCTGAAGTAATCCTGCCACTGGCGCGTGCTGAGGCCAGAGATCCGGCGCAGCAGGCGCGGCGTGTCCTGGGAGTCGGGCACGAAGTCGTTCTGGAGCACGTCTTCCTCGGTCGCCGCCAGAACGCCGCTCGCGCTCGCCGCCAGCGCACCCGCCGCGCCGAGGGCCAGCCGACCGAAGCGCCGACGGTTCATAAGGTCCTGGGTCATCAACGTCCTCTCAAATACATGGTCCCGGCTCGGTTGCCGGTGCGCCGGTTCTGTCGCGCGCAGGCGCGTAGCGCGTGAGATTATGGTGATCAGGGCGTGCAAGCAATTCACACTTCTGCCAGCGACGTTTTTGCCAGAGGCCGGCAACATCTTGCGAAGGTTCCATGAATGCGTTTGAACGCCAGCGCGAAAGCCGATAAGCACGGGGCGGAACTCGACCAGGACGGTACTCGCCCATGATCCGCGCCACCCTCGCCGCCGTCGCCCTCGCCCTGCTGCTTGTCGGCTGCGAGTCCGATCAGAAGGGTGGCACGCCCCGCATCTCGCCGGCCGAGACCGAGGACATCATGCTGCGGCAGCTCGACTCGGTGAACGCGGTGCGCGCCTCGGCCGGTCTCGGCGCGCTGCAATATTCGGCGGAGCTCAACGCCGCCGCCGCCACCCAGGCGCGCGACATGTCGGTGCAGGGCCGCGCCTGGCATTTCGGCTCCGACCTCACCTCGCCGCGGGAGCGGGCGTTTCGCGCCGGCTATCAGAGCGAAATCGCCGGCGAGAACATCGCCGAGGGCACGGATTCCGACCTGACCGTGCTGAAAAGCTGGCTCGATTTCGCCGACACGCGCAAGGTGATCATGGACCCGGCCGGACGGGGCTTCGGCTTCGCCTTCTATCAGGAGGCGTCCGGCAAGATCTGGTGGGTGCAGCTGGTCGGCCGGTGAGGTGGGCGCCGGCGCGTGACGCCGGCGCGACGGGCTCAGGTGAGGATGAAGACCGGAACCCCGGTCGGAACCATCGACCAGATCTCTTCCATCTCCGGGTCGGTGACGGCGATGCATCCGGCGGTCCAGTCCCGGCCCTTGCGCGACTGGCGGTTCGGGCCGCCATGGATGAAGATATCGCCGCCCGGCTGAACCCCCAGCGCCCGCGAGCGGGCAATATCGGCCGCGTTCGGATAGCTGATCCCGAGGCTGAGGAAGAAATCGCTGCGCGGATTGCGCCTGTCGATGAAATACTGGCCTTCCGGCGTGCGACCGTCGCCCGAGCGCAGCTTGTGCCCTTCGGGCGCGAAGCCGAGATTGACGCGATAGCGCTTCAGTGTGTCTTGGCCGGACATCAACGCCAGAACGCGCTTTGACTTCGAAATCACGATGCTCGTCGCCCGCGGCTGCGGCGTCTGGGCATAGGTCGAAGCCCGCGCCGACGACGCGCCGAGCGTCAGGAACCCCGCGGTCAGTGCCAGGGCGTTTCGCCGGGTCCAGAGATTGCCTGAAACAGTCCTTTCGGGCAGGCAGGGTTCGTCCGCCGCCCCCTCGATCTCGCTCGTCCACTCGTTCATTGCCTGCTCACATGTCTTGTTTTGTTTCGCGTCTTTTCGGATCGCGTCATTACTGCTTGATAAGCTTGACATAACCCTAATTCGAAAGATTCGGGAAGTGGCCCCGCTGCAACGGTTCCGGCAAATCGTTCACAGGCCCGAATCTGCCTTTTCGCGGTGAATCGCAAAAAACCGCTGTGATTTCAGAGTAATAGCTCAGGCTCCGGGCCGGGCCTCCGCCCGTGCCCGCCGTGCCCGTTCCGAGGCGCTCTTCAGCTGGCCGCAGGCGGCCATGATATCCTCGCCGCGCGGCGTACGGACCGGGCTGGCATAGCCGGCGCGGTTCACGATTCCCGCGAACGCCTCGATCCGATCGGGATCCGATCGCTCATAGGGCGCGCCGGGCCAGGGATTGAACGGAATGAGATTGATCTTCGCCGGGATGCCGGCGATCAGCCTGACCAGCCGGCGCGCGTCGGCGTCCGAATCGTTGACCCCCTTCAGCATCACATACTCGAAGGTGATCCGCTCGGAATTCGACAGGCGCGGATAGGCGCGGCAGGCATCGAGCAGCGCGGCGATGTTCCATTTCCGGTTGATCGGCACCAACTGATCGCGCACCGCGTCGGTGGTGGCATGGAACGAGATGGCGAGCAGGCAGCCGATCTCGGCCCCGACCCGCGCGATCTCCGGCACCACGCCCGAGGTCGAGAGGGTGATGCGGCGGCGCGACAGCGACAGGCCCTCGTTGTCCATCGCGATCTTCATCGCGTCGCGCACCGCCTCGAAATTGTAGAGCGGCTCGCCCATGCCCATCAGCACGATGTTCGAGATCAGCCTCTTGTCGGTCGGCGCCTTGCCCCATTCGCCGAGATCGTCGCGCGCGGCGAGGATCTGGCCGACGATCTCGCCCGGCGTCAGGTTGCGCACCAGCCGCTGGGTGCCGGTATGGCAGAAGGAACAGGTGAGCGTGCAGCCGACCTGGCTGGAGATGCAGAGGGTGCCGCGGTCGGTCTCGGGGATATAGACCGCCTCGACTTCCGAGCCGCCCTCGATGCGCAGCAGATATTTCCGCGTGCCGTCGGCGGAGACCTGGCGGGCCACCACCTCGGGGCGCGTGATGGCGAAGCTCTCCGCCAGCCGCGCCCGATAGTCGCGCGACAGGTTCGACATGGCGTCGAAATCGCGGGCGCCCTTGTGGTAGACCCATTGCCAGATCTGGCCGACCCGCATCCGCGCGACATTTTCCGGCGTGCCGGCGGCGATCAACGCGTCCCGCATCTCCTCGCGGGTCAGGCCGACGAGGTCGCGCGGCCCCTCGGCGCGCGGCTTGCGCGGCAGGGTCAGCGCGTCGCTCAGGATCGGCACTGTGGCGTTCATTGCTCCGGGCGCTTTCTCAGAAGGCGCTCAGCGCGCCCATGGCGACCCTAGATAAGCAATTTCCCACGATTCCGCCAGCCCACCCGGGAAAGGCAGGGGAACCGCCCCGTGTCCCGCCGGGAAAGCGACCCCGCCGCGCGCTCAGCCGCAGCGGTTCTGCGCGTCGCCGACCGCGGCGGTGAAGCCCGACAGCGAGAAGGTGTCGATCGTGGTGGTTCCCCGGGCCGAGACGCCGGTGACGGTGGCGCTCGAGCCGCGCTTCAGGGACGAGACGATCTTCGCATCCTCGGCCGGCGAGGCGGGCCAGGCCCATGTCTGCGCGTCGGGCGCCGGGCCGGGGTTCATGCCGAAGGTCTCGGACCCGACCTTGAGGTCGACGGTGCCGGTCGAACGGAACGGATAGCCCGCGTTGAAGCTGACCTCGCCCACCACCTTCTCGGCCGGGCGGAAGGTGACGAAGAGCCGGATGTCGCCGCGATCGACCTCGACCGCCTTGCCGTCGCGCCGGGCGGTCGAGCTTTTCGGCGACGAGACGATGTAGCATTCCCTGGGTTCGCCCGCGACGAACACGCTCCAGTCCGTATGGGTCGCGACGGGCTTCGACGCCTGGGCCAGCGCCGGCAGCGCCGGGGCGAGCGCGAGGCAGCACGCAATCGCGGAAAATGACTTCGGCGTCATGGGTCAAATGTCTCCTGCTCGTTCAACGGTCCGTGTCCCGTGGGGCGGAAAGTCGGGGTCCGATCCAAGGTCCGGCTTGTTTTTCTCGGCGTCCTTCCACTAGTTTACTCCGACCGCCGGCAACTTATCTACCCCTTTGCGCGTTTTTCGCCAAGCGGCGAAGGCGCCCGGGATCCCCCTCGAAACACGACGCAACCGCGAAATCAGGCCGCCTTTTCATGTCCGCGCCGCCGTCCCCCGGGTTTTCCGCCGCCAGCGACACGGACCTGATGGCGCTGATCGCCGCGCGCGACCGCGCGGCCTTCGAGGAGATGTTCCACCGCTATGCGCGCCGGGTGAAAGCCTATGCGCTGCGCGCTGGCCTGGCGCCGGGCGACGCGGACGAGATCGCCCAGGATGTGATGGTCACGGTCTGGAACCGTGCCGGGACCTTCGACCCGATGCGCGCCGCCCCTTCGACCTGGATTTTCACCATCGCCCGCAACCGGCGGATCGACCATCTGCGCCGGACCCTGCGGCCCGGGCCGGATTCCCTCGATCCGATGTTCGAGCGCGAAGCCGAAACCGACGGGCTGGGCCAGATGGCCGCCGCCGAGCGGGACGCGCGATTGCGCGCGAGCCTCGCCGATCTCGGGCCGGAGCAGCGCGAGGTCCTGATCGCCGCCTTCTTCGAAGGCCGGAGCCATGCCGAGATCGCCACGCGGCTCGGCCTGCCGCTCGGCACGGTGAAGTCGCGGATCCGGCTGGCCTTCCGTCGCCTGCGCGGCATATTGGGCGACGATCTGGCCGAGGAGTTGGGCGATGATTGACGGCGTTTCGATGGTCGAGGTCTGGCGCGGCGGCTTCGCCGAATCCGCGCATCGCGGCCACGCGGTCCTCTGCGACGCGCGCGGCGAGATCCGCGCCGCCTGGGGCGATCCCGGCCGGGTGATCCTGCCGCGCTCCTCCTGCAAGATGCTGCAGGCCTTGCCGCTGGTGGAGAGCGGGGCGGGCGCCGGACTTTCCACCGAACAGCTGGCGCTCGCCTGCGCCTCGCATCAGGGCGCGGCGATCCATGTCAGCCGGGTCGCGGCGTGGCTGGCCGATCTCGGTATGTCCGAGGCCGATCTGCGCTGCGGCGCGCAGGTGCCCGACGACCGCGAGGAGCGGGGCCGCCTGCGCGAAGAGGTCGAGGCGCCCTGCCAGCTGCACAACAATTGCTCGGGCAAGCATGCCGGTTTTCTCACCCTCAACCGGCATCTCGGCGGCGACCCGGAATATGTCGATCCGGACCATCCGGTGCAGCGCGCCGTCCGCGCCGCCTTCGAGGAGATGACCGGCGCGCCCAGCCCCGGCTACGGCATCGACGGCTGCTCGGCGCCGAATTTCGCCACCACGCTGCATGGCCTCGCCTGGGCGATGGCGCGGATGGCCGACCCGACCGGCCTCGGGCGCGCGCGGGGCCGGGCGGCGGTCGCGCTGGTCGATGCGATGCGCGAGCATCCGTTGCTGGTCGCCGGCGAGGGCCGCGCCTGTTCCGAACTGATGGCGGCGACCGGCGGCGTGGTCGCGGTCAAGACCGGCGCCGAGGGCGTCTTCGTCGCGATCTGGCCGGAGCGCGGCCTCGGCCTCGCATTGAAGATCGAGGATGGCGGAACCCGCGCCAGCGAATGCGCCGTCGCCGCGCTGCTGGTCCGGCTGGGCGCGCTCGAGGCGAACGATCCCGCCGCGCTGCGCCGCATGGCCGCGCCGCAGGTGAACCGGCGCGGGCTGGTGGTCGGCGAGATCCGTCCCTCCGCCGCCCTCTGGGGCAACGGCGCGCCGATCTGAGAGGATCGGCGCACCGGCGGCCGCCACTCTTGTCGGCCGGCCGATTCGGGCGTATTTCACCGCGCATGACGCGGCTTTTCGACATGGACGACCACGCGCGCCTGCCCTGGAGGTTCTTCGGGCGGCGGGCGCGACTATTCGGCGGGGCCTGAACCGCCCCCACCGTCGTCCACCCTCGATCGCCAGCCCCCCGCGCGGGAGAACAGCATGTCCGCACCGAAGACCATCTATGACAAGATCTGGGACGCCCATCTGGTGCATGAGGCACCGGACGGCACCTCGCTCCTCTATATCGACCGCCATCTCGTGCATGAGGTGACGAGCCCGCAGGCCTTCGAAGGGCTGCGCATGACCGGCCGCAAGGTGCGCGCGCCGGAAAAGACCACGGCGGTCCCCGATCACAACGTCCCGACCGACATCGACCGGGCGAAAGGCATCGAGAACGAGGAAAGCCGGATCCAGGTCGAGACCCTGCGCAAGAACGCCGCCGACTTCGGCGTGGAGATCTACGACGTCTCCGACGTCCGCCAGGGCATCGTCCATATCATCGGGCCGGAGCAGGGGCTGACCCAGCCCGGAATGACCATCGTCTGCGGCGACAGCCACACCGCCACCCACGGCGCCTTCGGCGCGCTGGCCCATGGCATCGGCACGTCCGAGGTGGAGCATGTGCTCGCCACCCAGACGCTGATCCAGAAGAAATCGAAGAATATGAAGGTCGAGGTCCGGGGCGACCTGCCCTTCGGCGTGACGGCCAAGGACATCACCCTGACCATCATCGGCGAGACCGGCACCGCCGGCGGCACCGGCCATGTGATCGAATATATGGGCGAGGCGATCCGCGGCCTGTCGATGGAAGGCCGGATGACCGTCTGCAACATGGCGATCGAGGGCGGCGCCCGCGCCGGGCTGATCGCGCCGGACGACAAGACCTTCGCCTATGTGAAGGGCCGGCCGCGCGCGCCGAAGGCCGGGCAATGGGAGCTGGCCGAGGCCTATTGGCGCACGCTCTTCACCGACGAGGGCGCGCATTTCGACAAGGAGCTGATCCTCGACGCGGGCAAGATCGCGCCCGTCGTGACCTGGGGCACCAGCCCCGAGGATGTGCTGCCGATCACCGCGCTCGTGCCGAACCCCGAGGATTTCACCGGCGGCAAGATCGACGCGGCGCGGCGCAGCCTCGAATACATGGGCCTGACGCCGGGCCAGCGCCTGTCCGACGTCGCGATCGACACGGTGTTCATCGGCTCCTGCACCAACGGCCGGATCGAGGATCTGCGCGAGGTGGCGAAGGTGATGGAAGGCCACCGGGTCAAGGACGGCATCCGGGCGATGATCGTCCCCGGCTCCGGCCTCGTGCGGCTTCAGGCCGAGGAAGAGGGCATCGCCCAGAAGCTGATCGAGGCCGGCTTCGACTGGCGGATGGCCGGCTGCTCGATGTGCCTCGGGATGAACCCCGATCAACTGGCGCCGGGCGAGCGCTGCGCCTCGACCTCGAACCGCAATTTCGAGGGGCGGCAGGGCTACAAGGGCCGCACCCATCTGCTCAGCCCCGCGATGGCGGCGGCGGCGGCGATCACCGGCCGCCTGACGGATGTGCGCGAGCTGATCTGATCTCGCGCAATCCGTGTCCTGCGGCCGGTCTATTCGGCCGGCGCGGTGGCGGCGCCCGTTCCGCGGATCGCCTTGAAATGCCGCAGCGTCGCGACGACGATCCCTGCATGGATCGCCAGCGCGATCCCGAGGCCGGTGGCATGGGCGGCGAGGCCGACGCCCGGCAGCGCCGCGATCACCGCGATGGTGAGAAGGCCGAGCGGCAGGAACATCAGGATCGCGGTGACGAGGCCGGGATTATAGATCCGCAGCCGCGCGCTCGCCCCGATATGCGCCAGCGCGTTGACCACGAGGCAATAGGGCGCGGCGAGGCCCCAGCCCGCGCCGAACAGCCAGGCGGCGTAGAAGGCGCCGAGATTGAGGCCCCAGACGATCGGCAGGTTGATGACGAGCACCGCCCTGGTGGTCAGCCCGTCGAGCCCGTGGAACAGATGCGTATTGGCGAAGCGCCGAAAGCGGTCGCCGGTATGCTCCTCGCCCTGGTGCAGCATATAGGCCGGGCTGTGCAGGAAGATGAGGAACAGGGCCGGCGTCAGGCTGGCCAGGAAAACCGGCGCGAAGAGCAGCAGCGCCCCCGCCATGAACAAGGCGCAGGCGACCCAGCGCCCGGCCAGCCAGTTTATCGCCGTCTCACGCATCTCGCGACTCCTTGAGGGTTCGACCCCGGCATAGGAGCGCCTGGTTAACGGCATGTCAAAGGCCACCCGCCTTGCGAGTCGGCGCGGCGCGTGGTTTACCGGCCGCGAGATGGAGGGTGAGGCATGGACAAGTTCACCAAGCTGACGGGCGTCGCGGCGCCGATGCCGATGATCAATGTCGATACCGACATGATCATCCCGAAGCAGTTCCTGAAGACCATCCAGCGCTCCGGGCTCGGCAAGAACCTGTTCGACGAGATGCGCTACGACCGCGAGGGCAACGAGATCGAGGATTTCGTGCTGAACAAGCCCGCCTATCGCAAGGCGGAGATCCTCGTCACCGGCGAGAATTTCGGCTGCGGTTCCAGCCGCGAGCATGCGCCCTGGGCCCTGCTCGATTTTGGCATCCGTTGCGTGATCGCGCCGTCCTTCGCCGACATCTTCTACAACAACTGCTTCAAGAACGGCATCCTGCCGATCGTGCTGCCCCGGGAGCAGGTCGACCTGCTGATGGACGACGCGGAGCGGGGGGCGAACGCCGTCGTCACCGTCGATCTCGAGACCATGACGATCTCCGGTCCGGACGGCGGCCAGATTTCTTTCGAGCTCGACCCGTTCCGGCGGCATTGCCTGCTGAACGGGCTCGATGATATCGGCCTGACCATGGAGAAGGCGGCCGATATCGACACGTTCGAAGCGGACTACGCCAACCGCGCCCCCTGGCTGCGCGCCGGCTGAGCCGGGGCGCGGACCGTTTCGCGGCGCATGGCCTTGCCGGGCGACCGCCGGACGGGCTAATCAGGTCGGGCTGATTGTGACCGAGCGCCGCGCCGCGCGCCCGAACGGAGCTAGCCCATATGCCGATTCCGCCGCCGGAAGTCATCGAAGTCACCAAGAGCAAGATCGCCTGCGACGGCGGCGGCGGCGCGGCCGGGCACCCGCGGGTCTGGCTCGAGATCGACCCGGCGAAGGGATTTGTCGAATGCGGCTACTGCGACCGCAAGTTCGTGCTGAAGCCCGGCGCCGCGCCGGACCATTGACGTGAGCGCCGAAGTGTCCGGCTTCGGCGCGGGTCATCATCTGCATCTGATCGACGGATCGGGCTTCATCTTCCGCGCCTACCACGCGCTGCCGCCGCTGACGCGCAAGTCGGACGGCCTGCCGGTGGGCGCGGTCGCCGGCTTTTGCAACATGGTCTACAAGATGGTGGAGGAGTCCAGGGGACCCGACGCCCCGACCCATGTCGCCGTGGTCTTCGACCGGTCCGAGCGGACCTTCCGCAACGTGCTCTATCCCGCCTACAAGGCGCAGCGGCCGCCGCCGCCCGAGGATCTGATGCCGCAATTCGGCCTGATCCGGCAGGCGACGCGCGCCTTCAACCTGCCCTGCCTGGAAATGGAGGGCTACGAGGCCGACGATATCATCGCCACCTATGCGACGCAGGCGGCGGCGCGCGGCGGGCGGGTCACCATCATCTCGTCCGACAAGGACCTGATGCAGCTGGTCGGCGGCGGTGTCGAGATGCTCGACGTGATGAAGAACCGCCGCATCGGTCCGGACGAGGTGCGCGAGAAGTTCGGCGTCGGGCCGGAGCTGGTGATCGACGTTCAGGCGCTGGCCGGCGATTCGGTCGACAATGTGCCGGGCGCGCCGGGCATCGGCGTCAAGACGGCGGCGCAGCTGCTCGAAACCTTTGGCGATCTCGACACGCTGCTCGCCCGGGCCGAGGAGGTGCCGCAGGCCAAGCGCCGGGCGACGCTGATCGATTTCGCCGACCAGATCCGCGTCTCGCGCGAGCTCGTGACGCTGAAGCGCGACACGCCGGTCGAGGAGCCGCTGGAGGCGCTGGAGGTGCGCGAGCCGGATCCCGGGATGCTGCTCGCGTTCCTCGGCGAGATGGAGTTCCGCACGCTGGCCGCGCGGATCGCCGGCAAGCTCGGCATGGCCGCGCCGGTGATGGCCGAGGCGGCGCCGGCGGGTCCCGGCAAGGAAGAGGCGGCCGGGCGCGGCGTGGCGCATCGCGAAGGTCCGGCGGCCGCGCCGGCGGCGGCGGCGATCGACCGCGCGCCTTACGAGATCCTGCGCGACGCCGAGGCGCTCGGCCGCTGGGTCGCCCTGATCCGGGCGCAGGGCGCGGTGGCGATCGACGCGCGGGCGAGCGGGATCGACGAGATGGTGGCCGATCTCGTCGGTATCGCTCTGTCGCTCGGGCCGGGGCAGGCGGCCTATCTGCCGCTCGGCCATCTCAGCGGCGCCGGCGATCTCTTCGACGCGGGGCAGCGCGCCGAGGGGCAGATGGCGCGGGAGGACGCGCTCGCCCTGCTGCGGCCGGTGCTGGAAGATCCGGCGATCCTGAAGATCGGCCATGACATCAAGTTCGACGCCAAGCTGCTCAGGCGAAACGACGTGGCGCTGGCGCCGATCGACGACGTGATGCTCCTCTCCTACGCGCTGCACGCCGGCACGCATGGGCATGGGCTCGACTATCTGGCGGAGACCTATCTCGGCCATGTCCCGGCGCCGCTGAAAACCCTGACCGGCGGCGGCAAGGGTGCCAAGACCTTCGCGCAGATCGGGGTGGAGGACGCGGCCGGCCACGCGGCGGAGGAGGCGGAGATCACCTGGCGGCTCTGGACCGCGCTGAAGCCGCGGCTGCCCTTCGGCCGGGTGACGCGGGTCTACGAGACGCTGGAGCGGCCGCTGGTGCCGGTGCTGGCGGAAATGGAGATGCACGGGGTTCTGGTCGACCGCCAGCATCTGTCCCGCCTCTCCGGCTTCTTCGGCCAGCGCATGGCGGCGCTGGAGGACGAGATCCACGGCCTCGCGGGGGGCAAGTTCAACATCGGCTCGCCGAAGCAGCTCGGCGAGGTGCTGTTCGACCAGATGGGCCTCGCCGGCGGCAAGAAGGGCAAGACCGGCGCCTATGGCACCGGCGCCGATGTGCTGGAGGAGCTGGCGGCGCAGGGGCAGGATCTGCCGGCGCGCGTGCTCGACTGGCGCCAGCTGTCCAAGCTGAAATCGACCTATACAGACAGCCTGCAGGACTACATCAATCCCTACAGCGGGCGGGTCCATACCTCCTATGTCATTTCCGGGGCGGCGACCGGACGGCTCGCCTCGACCGAGCCGAACCTGCAGAACATCCCGATCCGCAGCGAGGAGGGCCGCCGCATCCGCGAGGCCTTCGTCGCGGGGGAGGGCAACGTGCTGCTCAGCCTCGACTACAGCCAGATCGAATTGCGCATCCTCGCGCATATGGCCGATATTGGCGCCTTGAAGCAGGCGTTTCTCGATGGCCACGACATCCATGCGATGACGGCGTCGGAGATGTTCGGCGTGCCGATCGAGGGCATGGACCCGAGCGTCCGGCGCCAGGCGAAGGCGATCAATTTCGGCGTGATCTACGGCATTTCGGCCTTCGGCCTTGCCAATAACCTGCGCATCCCGCGCGAGGTGGCGAAGAAGTTCATCGACACCTATTTCGAGCGCTTCCCGGGGATCCGCGAATACATGGACAAGACCATCGCCTTCGCCAAGGCGAACGGCCATGTCGAGACCTTGTTCGGGCGCAGAGTGCATACTCCGGAGATCAATGCGCGCGGGCCGCACGCCGGCTTTGCCCAGCGCGCGGCGATCAACGCGCCGATCCAGGGCTCGGCCGCGGACATCCTGCGCCGGGCCATGATCCGGGTGCCGGCGGCGATCGAGGGGCTGCCGGCCAAGCTGCTCCTGACCGTGCATGACGAGCTCCTGTTCGAGGTGGAGGCCAGCGCCGCCGAGGAGACGGCGGCGGCGGTCAAGGCGGCGATGGAGGGCGCGTCGCTGCCGGCCGTGGCGCTCGACGTGCCGCTGGTGGTCGAGGCGGGCCAGGGCGCGAACTGGGCGGCGGCGCACTGAACTCGCATCGTTGCGTTCAGATCGCCCGCGCAACGTCACTAATCAAGACGGCCGCGCCCCGCGCGGCCCCCGCCGCTCGCTTCCGGGCCGACAGGAAGGGGCGCCAGTGGCGCGCCTTCCGGCCCGGTCGCCCGGAGCCCATGGCGGAGGGCGAGAGGGATTCAGATTTCCCCGAAGCGCGCGATCGGGACGGGGCCGCCCGGCCGGCCTGCGGAATCGCGGCCGCCCCCGGCAGGGCGGCCGCGGCCCGATCGCGTACCTCGATCGGGCTGGCGCTCACGACTTCGCCGTTGGCGCCAGCGACGGGGATAAGGGGCCTGTGCAACGCGGGCGGCCATCAACCTTTCATTGACCCTCTCCGGGGTGCGCTAACGGACTGGTAACCTTGGCTGCCTAGACCGGACAAGGTTGGCGGTCGAGGAGAACCCCCGCGTGATACCCCGGATCGGCCCCTGGCTGTGGCTCGCGCTCGCGCTTGGCCATCTGCTCGCCGCCGCGCCGGTCTGGGCGATCGACGGCGCGAATGGCGATCCCGAGGACCATTCCGCCGCGCTCTGCGAGCAGGCGATCGCCAATGGCGCGCGCCGGGGCGGCGTTCCGCCGGAGGTGCTGCACGCCGTCGCCCTGACCGAGACCGGGCGCAATACCGGCGGCAAGATGCGCCCCTGGCCCTGGGCGATCAACCGCGAGGGCAAGGGCTACTGGTTCAAGAACCGCGAGGAGGCGCTGGCCTTCGGCAAGGAAAGCCTGGCCGAGGGGCGGCCGTCCTTCGACGTCGGCTGCGTGCAGATCAACTACCGCTGGCACGGCCACGCCTTCCCGTCGATCGAGCAGATGTTCGACCCGGAATATACCGCGACCTACGCCGCGCAATTCCTGCGCAACCTCTACGAGGAGCGGGGCAGCTGGTCCGAGGCGGCGGGGGCCTATCACTCGCTGACCCCGGACAAGGCCGGCATCTATCGCCAGCGGTTCGACCGCATCCTCGCGGGGCTCGATCCGAACGCGCTGCCCGACGCCGGCACGCTGGTCGCGCGGGCCGAGCCGACGCGGCGCCACAGCACGCGGCAGGAGCGGCGCGAGGCGCAGCGCCGGGCGATGGCCGAACGGATCGCCCGCGCCGGGCCGCCGCTGCCGCCGCTCGCCGGCTCGATCGCGCCGATGCCGGCCCAGCCGCTCGACGGCGCGATGCTGCGTCAGGGGACGCCGCTGCTCACCCAGGGCTCGCCGCTGCTGACCGAGGGACGGCCGCTGCTGACCGCGCCCGGCGGGGGGCTGTTTTGAACGCGCTCGCCAACGCCGCGTCGCCGCGCTTCACCTTGCGGATGCTCTATCAGCCGACCGTGCTGCTCGCCATGGCGCTGATGGCGGTCATCGCCATGATGATCCTGCCGATGCCGAGCTGGATCCTCGACATGGGGCTGGCCGCGTCCTTCGCGATCGCCATCCTGATCTTCACCATCACCCTCTTCATCCAGCGGCCGCTCGATTTCTCGTCCTTTCCGACGATCCTGCTCGCGTCGCTGATGCTGCGCCTGTCGCTCAACGTGTCCTCGACCAAGCTCATCATCGGCCAGGGCCATACCGGCCCGGGGGCGGCGGGGCATGTGATCGAGGGCTTCGCCGATTTCATCATGGGCGGGTCGGTGTTTCTCGGCCTTGTCATCTTCGCCGTGCTGCTGATCGTCAATTTCATCGTCATCACAAAGGGCGCGGGCCGCATGGCCGAGGTCTCGGCCCGCTTCGCCCTCGATGCCATGCCCGGCAAGCAGCTGGCCATCGACAGCGACATGGCGGCCGGCGCCATCACCCACGAACAGGCGCGCGAGCGGCGGCGGATCGAGCAGGAGGAGACGACCTTCTTCGGCTCGCTCGACGGCGCCTCGAAATTCGTCAAGGGCGACGCGGTCGCCGGCCTGCTCATCACGCTGCTGAACCTCGTGGTCGGCCTCGCCATGGGCGTGCTGGTGCATGGGATGCCGGTCGGCGACGCGTTCGAGACCTATTCGATCCTGACCGTCGGCGACGGCCTCGTCACGCAGATCCCCGCCGTCATCATCTCGATCGCCTCGGCGATGCTGCTCTCCAAGGGCGGGCTCGTCGGCTCGACGGACCGGGCGCTGATGTCGCAGCTTGGCGGCTATCCGGTGGCGCTCGCCACGGTCGCGGTGCTGATGGCGCTCTTCGCCTTCGTGCCGGGACTGCCCTTCGTGCCCTTCATGATCGGCGCCGCCTGCCTCGGCGCGGCGGCCTGGGTGGCGCAGGGCACGCTGCGCAAGGAGGCGGCGGCCAAGGCCGCGCCGAAGCCGGAAGCCGAGGCCCCGCAGAAGAAGTCGCTCGGCGACCTGCTCGATGTCGACGAAATCCACATGGAATTCGCGCCGAACCTCGTTCCGGTGGTGATGGACGCCGCGACCGGCCTCGACGCGCGCATCCTCAACATGCGCAACCACATCGCCCAGGCCTTCGGCCTCATCATGCCGGAGATCCGCCTGACCGACAATCCGGGCCTTCCGCCCGGCACCTATGCGATCCGCATCCAGGGTATCGAAGCGGCGCGGAGCCGGATCGAGACCGATCAGGTGCTGGTCCTCTTGCCCGACGAAACCGCCGCCGCGCCCGAGGGCCGCACGGTGGCCGAACCCGTCTATGGCGCGCCCGCCCGCTGGATCGCCGCGAGCCTGCAGGAGGAGGCCGCGCTGATGGGCCTGTCGGTCGTCACCCCGACCGAGGTGGTGGCGACGCATCTGCTCGAGATCGTGAAGCAGAATTTCGGCCGGCTCTTCACCCGGCGCAGCCTGCGCAAGCTGCTCGACGAATTCACCACGCTCAGCGACACCAAGCGCGCCGAGGCCAACCGCCGGATGATCGACGAATTCATCCCCGACAAGTTCCCGATCGACACATTGCAGGCCGTTCTGCGCCTGTTGCTCGAGGAGCGGGTCTCGGTCCGCAACCTGCCGCTGATCTTCGAGGCGATCGCCGAGGTCTACAGCCCGCAGGCCGGGGCGGCGGTCATCAGCGAGCATGTCCGCCATCGCCTCGGCTTCCAGCTCGTGGCCGAGGTGCGCGAGGCGGACGGCGCCCTGCCGCTGATCCAGCTCGCCCCGGCCTGGGAGGAACTGTTCCAGAAATACCAGCTGCCCGAGGGATCGGGCATCGTCGATGTCGCGCTGCCGCCGGCGGAGTTCAACCGGCTGGCCAATTCCATCGCCGACAAGATCGCCACCGCCGGGGCGCAGGGCCGCTATCCCGCCGTGGTCACCTCGACCAAGCGGCGGCGGTTCCTGCATACCGTGCTGGCCGCCAAGGGCATCCGCAACCCGGTGCTGAGCTTCGAGGAAATCGGCGCCACCGCCCGGCCGGCGGTGCTGGGGCTGGCATGATCGAGGGGCCGTCATGATCGAGGGCCTGGCGGGCCTGCTCGACCTGACCGAGGCGGGGCTCGCCGGCTTCATCCTCGTCTTCGTCCGGGTCGGCGCGATCATGGCGCTGCTGCCCGCCTTCGGCGAACAGCTGATCCCCGCGCGGGTTCGGCTCGCCCTGACCCTCGCCTTTGCCATGGTGGTCTGGCCGATGCTGGCGGAGCCGCTCAGGGCGCCCGACCCGGCCCGGTCCTTCCTCATGATGCTGGGGATCGAGGCGGCGATCGGCCTGATGCTCGGCATCGGCGTGCGGATGATGGTCTGGGCGCTGCAATTCGCCGGAACGGTCATCGCGCAATCGACGGCGCTGGCGCAGATCCTCGGGGCCGGCGTCGCGCCGGATCCGATGCCGGCGATCGGCAATATCCTGATGCTGGCCGGGATCACGCTCGCCGTCGTCATGGGCCTGCATGTGAAGGCCGCGCTGCTGATGGCGCGCTCCTACGAGCTTCTGCCGATGGGCATGGGGCTCACCGGCTCGGATGTCGCGGCCTGGGGCACGGCGCGGGTGGCGCGGGCCTTCGCCCTCGGCTTCAGCCTCGCCGCGCCCTTCGTGATCGCGGCCTTCGCCTATAACCTCGCGCTCGGCGCGATCAACCGCGCCATGCCGCAGCTGATGGTCGCCTTCATCGGCGCCCCGGCGATCACCGCGGGCGGCCTGCTGCTGCTGATGCTGGCCGCGCCGGTGATCCTGCGCTTCTGGAACGCCGAGCTCGACACGACGCTCGCCAACCCGCTCTGGGTGCCCCGGTGAGCGAGGAAAGCGGCGGCGAGAAGGTCCTAGACCCGACCCCGCACAAGCTGGCCGAGGCGCGGAAAAAGGGCGACATCCCGAAATCCGCCGACGTGACCGCAGCGGCGACCTATCTCGCCCTGCTCGCCGTCATCGCGACGATGGGCGGCGCGGCGGTCCAGCGTTCGGCCTCGGCGCTGATGGCGCTCATCGCACAGCCCGACCGGCTGGCCGACCGGATGCTCGGCCCCGGCGGCCCCGGCCTCTCCGCCGCCTTGATGGGCGAGGTGCTGGTCCCGCTGGCGCCGCTGTTCCTCCTGCCGATGGTCGGCGCGCTCGTCAGCCTCTTCGCCCAACAGGCGGTGGTCTTCGCAGGGGACAAGATCCAGCCGAAGCTGTCGCGCATCTCGATCCTGTCGAACGTCAAGAACAAGTTCGGTCCGACAGGCCTCGTCGAATTCGCCAAGGCGACGATCAAGCTCAGCGCGATCGCGACCGCGCTGTTCTTCTATCTGCTGCGCGGCGCGGACGGCATGATCGGCGCGGCGACGGCCGACGCCCGCGCGCTGCCGGCGCTGATGATGGAGACGCTGGTCACGCTGCTCGCCATCACCGCCGGCATCGCGGTGCTGATCGGCGGCGTCGACCTCGTCTGGCAGCGCTTCGACCATGCCCGCAAGCTCCGCATGTCGTTCCAGGACATGCGCGAGGAGCACAAGCAGTCCGAGGGCGATCCGCATGTGAAGGCCCAGCGGCGGCAGCGCGGTCAGGAGATCGCGATGAACCGCATGCTGCTCGATGTGCCGAAGGCCGACGTGGTGATCGTCAACCCGACGCACTATGCCGTGGCGCTGAAATGGAGCCGGGCCAAGGGGTCGGCGCCGGTTTGCGTGGCAAAAGGCGAGGACGCGGTCGCCCTGCGCATCCGCGAGATCGCGGAGACCGCGAAGATCCCGATCCACAGCGACCCGCCGACCGCGCGCGCCCTGCATGCGACCGTCGAGATCGGCCGCGAGATCCGGCCCGAGCATTACCGCGCCGTGGCCGCCGCCGTCCGCTTCGCCGATCGCCTGCGGGCCTCCGCCCGGGCCAGGGGGACGCTGTGACCCCGGCCCAGCTGCGCGAGCTCATCCGCCTCGCCGAGGCGCGCAAGGCGGGCGATCTCGCCCGGCTCGACGCGCTGCTGACCGAGGCGCGGGCCTGCGAGGCCGAGATCGAGGACGCGGGCCGGACGGCCGTCGAGGACCTGGCCGCGGCGGCGGAGATGCCGATGGCCCAGCTGGCGCTGCGCCAGGTCTGGGCCGACCAGCGCGTCGCGCAGGCCCGCCGGCGGCTGGCGACGCTGGCGCCCCGGGTCGCCGCCGCCCGCGCGGCCGCGGTTCAGAGCCTTGGCAAGCACGCGGCGCTGGAAAAGCTCGTGGACCATGCCGACCGGGCGGCGGCGCACACCCGCGCCGCGCGGGCCGAACGCGACGCTCCGCCGCCCCAGTCGTCCGCGCGCGACGCGGGGTAAGGGCTCAGGCGAGGGTCGTCTCGATCCGGTCCAGCGTCGCCTTTTCCGCCGCGCTGACCTTCTCGCCGCCGAAACCGAGAAAGCCGCCTTCGCTGCCCGCCTCGGCCACCTTGCTCGCGATGTCCTTCAGCCATGCCTTGAAACCCGCCGCCGCGTCGGGCGCCTTGGCCGCGACGAGGCCGGACACCGCGCCGAGCTCCGTCACCGCGGATTCGACGATTTCCGCCGGCGCCTTGCCTTTCGCCTCGGCCTTCAGCGCGCCGCGGGCGAGGTCGCGCCCCTCGCTGGTCTGGTAGGCGTCGATGATCTCGTCGATCAGGCCGCCGCCCGCGGTCTTGCCCTTGGCGACGGCGCCGGCGACCGCCACGCTCTCCTTGACCGCGCCCCACAAGCCGCCGGGATCGGCCGCCGTCACCGCGATGCCGGCGAGCATCGGCGCCGCCACCACCCGCGCCCATTCCTCCGCCGTGAAAGCTTCCTTCAGGCTCATCCCCAGTCCTCCCGTTCGCTATTATGGCGACGCGCGCCGCCCGGGCGAGCGTTGCCACGCCCCGCGCGAAGCAAGCGCCGTCGGGATTGGCCTTGCAAGCGGTTTTGGCGCCGGGATAGCGTTGGCGCGCATCCTCGCTCAGCCGTTCAGGGTCGCCTTCGCGGTCGGAGGCGGGCGAAATGCGCGGGTCGGGAGCGGAGCGGAGACGGAGATGCGGGGCAAACTGACCCTCGATGAATTGACCGAGGCGGTGGCCTCGGGGGCGATCGACACGGTTCTGGTCGCGCTGGTCGACATGCAGGGCCGGCTGATGGGCAAGCGCTTCCAGGCCGAGTTCTTCCTCGACAGCGGCTGGCGCGAGACGCACGGCTGCAACTACCTGCTGGCGACCGATTTCGAGATGGAGACGGTCCCGGGCTACGCCGCCACCAGCTGGCAGGCCGGCTATGGCGATTATACCATGCGCCCCGACCTCTCGACGTTGCGCCTGGTGCCCTGGCTGCCCGGCACCGCGCTCGTGCTCTGCGATGTCGAGGATCACCACACCCATGCCGAGGTGCCGCATTCGCCGCGCACCCTGCTCAAGCGCCAGATCGCGCGGCTGGAAGCGATGGGCCTGACGGCGATGATGGCCTCCGAACTCGAGTTCTTTCTCTTCGAGCAAAGCTATGGCGCGCTGCAGGCCGCCGGCTACCGCGGGCTGACCACGCTCGGCGCCTATAACGAGGATTACCACATCTTCCAGACCTCGAAGGAGGAGGATGTGATGCGGGCGATCCGCACCGGGCTGAACGCCGCCGGGGTTCCTGTCGAGAATTCCAAGGGCGAGGCGAGCGCCGGCCAGGAGGAGATCAACGTCCGCTACGCCGCGGCGCTGGAGGCGGCGGACGGCCATGTCATCGTCAAGAACGGCTGCAAGGAGATCGCCTTCCAGAAAGGCCGCGCGCTGACCTTCCTCGCGAAATGGAACGACCGCGCGGCGGGATCCTCGGCCCACGTCCACCAGTCGCTCTGGACCCTCGGTGGCGAGCCGGCCTTTCTCGGCGCGGACGGCGGCATGTCGGACACCATGCGCGCCTTCCTCGCCGGTCAGCTCGCCCATGCCGAGGCGATCACCTATTTCCTCGCGCCGAACATCAACAGCTACAAGCGTTTCGCCGCCGGCACCTTCGCCCCGACCAAGGCGGTCTGGTCCGACGACAACCGCACCGCCGGCTGGCGTCTGGTGGGCGAGGGGTCGAAGGCGATCCGCGTCGAATGCCGGGTCGGCGGCTCCGACCTCAACCCCTATCTCACCTACGCCGCCCTGCTCGCCGCCGGCATCGACGGCATCGAGCGCGGATTGGAGCTTGAGCCCGAGTTCCACGGCGACGCCTATGTCGCGGATGTGCGCGAGATCCCGAAGACCCTGCGCGCCGCGCTGGAGGCGCTGGACGGCAGCGCGATGCTGCGCGGCGCCTTCGGGGACGCGGTGGTCGAGCATTATCTGCACGCCGGCCGCTGGGAACAGGCGGAATACGACCGGCGCGTCACCGACTGGGAAATCGCCCGCGGTTTCGAGCGGGCGTGAGGAGCGAGCATATGAGCGAGATCACCTGCGTTACCCCGGTCGACGGCACCGTCTGGGCCAGTCGTCCCGCCGAACCGATCGACGCCGTGCGCGACAAGCTGCGCGCCGCCCGCGCCGCGCAGAAATCCTGGGCGGCCCGGCCGCTGGAGGAGCGCGTCGCGCTGGTGCGCGAGGGGATCGAGCGATTGTCGCGGGTGAATGCCGACGTGGTGACCGACCTCGCCTGGCAGATGGGCCGCCCGGTCCGTTTTGGCGGCGAATTGAAGCCGCTCCGTGACCGCGCCGCCTATATGGAGGAGATCGCGGCCCGCACCCTCGCGCCGGTGATGATCGAGGAGAGCGGCGCCTTTCACCGCTATCTCTCGCGGGAGCCGCTCGGCCTGGTTTTCGTCATCGCGCCCTGGAACTATCCCTATCTCACCGCGATCAACACCATCGTCCCCGGCCTGATCGCCGGCAACGCGGTGGTCCTGAAACATGCGAGCCAGACGCTGCTCGTCGGCGAGCGGCTGGCGCAAGCCTTCGCCCATCTGCCGGACGGGGTCTTCACCAATCTCGTGATGGACCATGCCACCACCGCCGCGCTGATCGCCGAGCGTGCCTTCGATTTCGTGAATTTCACCGGCTCGGTGCGTGGTGGGCAGGAGATCGAGCGCGCGGCGGCCGGCACCTTCACCGGCGTCGGGCTGGAACTCGGCGGCAAGGACCCGGCCTATGTCCGCGCAGACGCCGATCTTGGCGCGGCGGTCGAGACGCTGGTCGACGGCGCCTTCTACAATTCCGGGCAATGCTGCTGCGGCATCGAGCGGATCTACGTGCAGGAGAGCCTCTACGACCGCTTCGTCGAGCAGGCGGTCGCCGCCGTGTCGCAATATCGGCTCGGGAGTCCGCTGGACGCCGAAACCACGCTCGGCCCGATGGCCTCGAAGCGCTTCGCCGACACGGTTCGGGGCCAGGTGGCCGAGGCGGTCGCGGCGGGGGCGAAGCCGCTGATCGACCCCGGCCTCTTTCCCGCCGATACCGGCGACAGCGCCTATCTCGCGCCGCAACTGCTGGTCGATGTCGACCATTCGATGCGGGTGATGATGGAAGAGAGCTTCGGGCCGGTGGTCGGCGTGATGAAGGTCAGGGACGACGCCGAGGCGATCACCCTGATGAACGACTGCCATTACGGCCTGACGGCGAGCATCTGGACCCAGGATTTCGACAAGGCCGCCGAGATCGGCGCGCGGATCGAGACCGGGACGGTCTTCATGAACCGCTGCGACTATCTCGACCCGGCGCTCTGCTGGACCGGGGTCAAGGACACCGGCCGCGGCGCCAGCATGTCCTATCTCGGCTATCTCAGCGTGACCCGGCCGAAATCCTATCATCTCAGGAAGCTCTGACATCATGGCCCTGACCGCCAACTGGAACTATCCGACCCCGATCCGCTTCGGCGCCGGCCGGATCGCCGAACTCGGCCGGGCCTGCGCCGCCGTGGGCATCACCCGGCCGCTGCTCGTCACCGACCCCGGGGTCGCGCCGCTGGCGATCACCGCCCGCGCGCTCGACGCGATCCGGGGCGAGGGGCTGGAGGTCGCGGTCTTCTCCGACGTGAAGCCGAACCCGACCGAGGACAATGTCGCCGCCGGCCTCGCCGCGCTGCGCGCCGGCGGCCATGACGGCGTCGTCGCCTTCGGCGGCGGCTCGGCGCTCGATTGCGGCAAGGTCGTCGCCTTCATGCGCGGACAAACCCGGCCGATGTGGGATTTCGAGGATGTCGGCGACTGGTGGACCCGGGCCGATCCGGCCGGGATCGCGCCGATCGTCGCGGTGCCGACCACCGCCGGCACCGGCTCCGAGGTCGGCCGCGCCGGGGTCATCACCAATGTCGCGAGCCATACCAAGAAGGTGATCTTCCACCCCCGGATGATGCCGGCGGAAGTGATCTGCGACCCCGAACTGACCATCGACCTGCCGCCGCACCTCACCGCCGGCACCGGCATGGACGCGCTCGCCCATTGCCTCGAAGCCTATTGCGCGCCCGCCTATCACCCGATGGCCGAGGGGATCGCGGTCGAGGGTATCCGCCTCGTCAAGGAGTACCTGCCGCGCGCCTATCGCGACGGCGAGGATATCGAGGCGCGGGCGCAGATGCTGAGCGCCGCCGCGATGGGCGCCACGGCCTTCCAGAAGGGGCTCGGCGCGATCCACGCCCTGTCGCACCCGGTCGGCGCGATCTACAATACCCACCACGGGCTGACCAACGCGGTCTTTATGCCCTATGTGCTCGATTTCAACCGCGAAGCCATCTACGACAAGATCGAGCGGCTGGCCGCCTGGCTTGGCATCCCGGACGGCTTCTCCGGCTTTCTCGATTTCCTGCTGCGCCTCCGGCGCGACCTCGGCATCCCGCACACGCTCGACCGGATCGGCCTCGACGATGCCCGCTTCGCCGAGATGGCCGAGATGGCCGTGGTGGATCCGACCGCCGGCGGCAATCCCCGCGCCCTGACGGCCGGCGACGCGATGGATCTCTACCAGCGCGCCCTCGACGGCCGGGTCGGCTGAGGGCGCGGCTGGAACACCGCTTCGCTGACCCGGCGTTCAGCCCTCCCGTGCGCTGGAAACCGCCAATCCATGTTTCGGGAGACGCCGAAAGGTAAAGACCCTTACGATCTATATCAAAGTAAGTTACATTTCCCCAGATGGTCTGAGGCAGCGACTGGTTGTCCTAGCCATAAGATTGTGTTTAAAGTCTTACCGTATTTTGGAAATATTTGGTTAACTATCTGTTTTTTTAAGGCGCACGATGAGAGTTCGTCTCTGATCCGTAAGGCACGAACCCGGTAACCCCAACCACCCGCGTCTGCCGGGCAGGTAGCGGTAGAGCGTCGCGGGCGCGACACCGATTCGAGCCCGCCAAGGGTCGCATACAGCTGAGCCTTCGGCGAGCTTCGGCCTCTCGCGCTGCGCGCTCCGGGCCTTCCCGAAAGGTGTTACAAAGCCTTCGCAATCCGGCCGTCCGCAAGGGGGTCGTCCAGCGGACACCGCCCAACGCATCGGCCCTCCTTGCAAACGGCGTGGAAAAACCGTCTCATATAGACGGTACGGATTTCGTCTCACTCGCGGGGGGCATCGCGGAAACGTGGCTGCCGACACGACCCCTCCGACCGTGCTGATCGGTTATGCCCGCTGCTCCACCGACGAGCAGGACCTCGCCGCGCAGCGGGCGGCGCTCGAGGCGCTCGGCGTCGCCGCCGAGCGCATCTATTCCGACCATGGGCTGTCGGGAACATCCCGCGCTCGCCCTGGCCTCGACCAGGCATTGGCGGCCGTCCGATCGGGCGACACGCTGGTGGTGCCGAAGCTCGATCGCCTCGCCCGCTCCGTCCCCGATGCCCGTGCCATCGCCGACGCGCTGGCGGCGCGCGGTGTCAGGCTCCAGCTCGCTTCGAACGTCCATGATCCCCATGATCCCATGGGGCGGATGTTCTTCAACATCCTGGCGACCTTCGCCGAGTTCGAAGCGGACCTGATCCGCCTGCGCACCCGCGAGGGCATGGCGGTCGCCCGCGCCCGGGGCAAGCTCAAGGGCAAGCAGCCGAAGCTCAAGGAGCACCAGGCCCGCGAGTTGCGTTGCATGCACGACAGTGGCGAGCACTCGATCAGCGATCTCGCCGAGATCTTCTCGGTGTCGAGACCGACGGTTTATCGCACCCTCAAGCGCATGGGTTGAGGCGGAGATAGTTCGTTTGCTTCGGCTTCGGCGGGCGGGATGTTCCCGATCGGCTCGAGGGGGCGGCGCTCGTTGAACCAGTGGACCCATTCGAGGGTGGCGAACTCCACGGCCTCGAAAGATCGCCAAGGCCCTCGGCGGTGAATGACCTCGGTCTTGAAGAGGCCGATCACCGTCTCGGCGAGCGCATTATCGTAGGAATCGCCGACGCTGCCCACGTTCGGCGCCGGCGCCCGGAACACCCGGTCGCGCGGACAGGGCGCGGCGGGATCGGGCATGGTGGTCCGGATGCGCTTTCCCCGGACCGCGCCCGACAACCCCATGCTCCGCGTCAGGCGGGACACGGCGCGGCGGGCGATCTCGAAGCCATCCCGGAGCATCTGGCGCCAGACCTCCCGGACGCCGTAGACGCCGAAGTTCTCGTTGAAAACGGTTAGCGTCCCCGGAGGTGGTGGAGTTTCGGATGTAGGCGGGGTGGCCATCGGGGTGTGCGGCTAAGGTGGAGTTTGCGGACTTCAACCCGAGCCCACGAGGACCCGATGACCGACGACAGAATGGCGCTGATCGAGGCGCTGCAAAAGGCCGACGACGGAAACTTCCTGCGCAGCCTCGCCGAGACCGTGCCGCAGATCCTGATGGAGGCGGACGTGGAGGGGATGATCGGCGCCGGCCGGTACGAGCGCAGCGGCGAACG
>JBGAJI010000038.1:0-28982 GCA_044225035.1 Amaricoccus sp.
CATGGATCGCGGGCCAGCGCCCTTCCGCCTTTGAGCGGAATTTGAGCCAAGCCCGCCGCGGTTCGCCGGGGCGCGTTTACGTCTCGTTCAGATCCTGAATGGCCTCATGACCCCGGGGACAGCCGGGGGGCGGGCGCATGGCGGCGACGGGACGGGTACGGGTCGAGGACCGAGGGCCGGAGGATACGCTGCGGATCGGCGGCTTCGGCGATTCCTATCTCGTCGAGTCGATCGGCCACGACACGTTGCTCGGCGGCTATGGCAATGACAGCCTGTTCGGGGGCGAGGGATCGAACCTGCTGGCCGGGCATGATGGCCGGGATTTTCTCGACACGCGCTGGTCGAGCCAGCATCCCGGGATCGCGCCGACCGCGGACTGGATCGCGGCCAAGCGCCTGACTTCGGACGAGATGTGGGGCGGCGAGAGCGACGACCGGCTCCATGCCTCCTATGGCGACGACCGGCTCTATGGCGACAGCGGCGACGACACGCTGGACGGCGGCGATGGCGACGACCAGCTCGACGGCGGTTTTGGCGCGGACCTGCTGATCGGCGGCGCGGGCGACGATTTCATGGCCGGGATGCTCGGCAACGACACCTTGATCGCCGGCCTCGGCGACGATCTCGCCGATGGCGGGGACGGCGCCGACAGCGTTTCGGGCGGCAATGGCGACGACACGCTGAGCGGCTGGGACGGGTACGACACGCTGGACGGCGGCGCCGGCGATGACCTGATCGAGGCCGGCGCTGGCGCCGACCGGGTCGAGGGCGGCGGCGGGAACGACGTCATCGACCTCGGCGCCGGCGACGATTTCGTTGGCGCGCAAGTGGATTTCGGCCGCGGCGACGACCTGATCCTCGGCCAGAGAGGCGACGACTGGATGCATGGCGGCCGCGGCCGCGACACGCTCGACGGTGGCGAGGGGAACGACCGGCTGAACGGCGGCGCGGGCGACGACACCCTGACCGGGGGACAAGGCGCGGACATTTTCGAGATCCGCGGCGCCTATGGCGTCGAGACCATCACCGATTTCGGCGCGGGCGACCGGCTCCACATCGGTCAGGGCATCAACGGCCTCGGGACCCTCACCGGCGCCGACATCATGGCCCGGACCGAGTTCCTCGATGGCGAGGCGGTGATCGATCTCGGCGGCGCCAACGCCGTCCGCCTGATCGGCATCGACGCGGCCGGGCTCGGCGATCTTTTGGAACATGGCCTCGGCTTCATCTGAGCCGCGGGGACCAACGGGAGTAACTCGCATGGCCTTCACGAATATCAATGGCACGCGCTTCGCGGAATGGATGACGGGCACGGAGGGCGCCGATTTCATCCAGGGGCTCGGCGGCGCGGACGTGGTGCTGGCCGCCGGCGGCTCCGATTCCGTCCATGGCGGCGAGGGCGACGATACGCTGGACGGCGGCGACGGCAACGACACGCTGTTTGGCGGGATCGGCAATGACAAGCTGATCGGCGGCGACGGCGCCGACGATCTCATCGGCGGCGAGGGCGACGACCTGCTGATCGGCGGCGACGGCGACGACGTGCTGCGCGTCGGAATGGGCTTCGACACGGTTTACGCGGGTCTCGGCGACGACTTTGTCCAGATCGACTACTATTCGTCTGCGGGTCCGGTCTTTGGCGAAGGCGGCGACGATTTCATCGACCTGCGCAGCCCGTACTGGGCCGTCTATGGAGGCGTACCTATCTCCAACCTCACCGTCGAAGGCGGGGACGGCGATGACACGATCTTCGGCGGCATTCGGGACGACACGCTGCGCGGCGGGACCGGCGACGATGTGCTGGATGCCGGTTACGGCCGGAATCTCGTCGAAGGCGGAGCGGGCGACGATATGCTGTGGGGCAATCAGGGGGATGACAGGCTCTATGGCGGCGACGGCGCCGACACGCTGATCGGCGGCACGGGCTATTCCCGCGGCTCGGTTCTCGACGGCGGCGGCGGCGACGACCTTGTCCGCGGCGGCGGCGGCCCCGAGCGGATCCTGGGCGGCGACGGCGCGGATACGATCAGCGGCGGCGGCACCCATTTCGCCGGCGACACGATCAACGGCGGCCAGGGCGATGACCTGATCTCGGGCGGCGGCGGCCGCGACTATGTCGATGGCGGTGGCGGGAACGACGTGATCCATCTCGGCGGCGGCGACGACGTCGCGCGCGCCGGGGACGATTTCGGGCGGGGTGACGACCGGATCTATGGCGAGGACGGCGCCGACCATATCCGCGGAGGGCGCGGGCGCGACATGCTCGACGGCGGCGACGGCCGCGACACGCTCGACGGCGGCGCGGGCGACGACACACTGGTCGGCGGCGGCGGCGCGGATATCTTCGTCGTCCGGAGCGCGCACGGCGTCGACACCATCGAAGATTTCGGCGCGGGTGACGTGCTGCGCGTCACATCAAACGTGAACGGCCTCGGCCTGTCGGGCGTCGAGGATCTCGCGGCGCGGATCACCCTCGACGCGCATGGGGCCTGGCTCGACCTCGGCGAAGGCAACGGCGTGCGCCTGCTCGGGATCGAGGCGGACGACCTCCCGGGTCTGGTCGGAGAGGGCCTCGCGCTCATCTGATCGCGATCCGATCCGCCCCCTTGCATGGGGGCGGGGTCCGGTCCATCTAGGCCGCATGGACCGGCATTGCCTGAACCTCACACGGATCACGGCGGCGTTGCGCGCCCCGTCTTCCGGAACCTCGGACTTCGATCTCAATCCGGCGGCGCGGCCGACCGGGGCCTTCGACCTGCGCCCGGCCTCGGTCCTCGTGCCGCTGGTCGAGCGCGGTTGCGGCCTCAACGTCATCCTGACCCGCCGCGCCGCGCATCTGCGCCACCATCCGGGCCAGATCGCCTTTCCCGGCGGGCGGCAGGATCCGACCGACGCCACCCCGCTTGACGCCGCGCTGCGCGAGGCGCGCGAGGAGATCGGCCTGGCGCGCGAGCAGGTGACCGTCCTCGGCGGCTTTGACACGCACGAGACGGTCACCCGCTTTTCCGTCACACCGTTCGTTGGTCTGGTCGACGCGGATTTCACGCCGGTCATCGACCGGGCCGAAGTGGAGGAGGTGTTCGAGGCGCCGCTCGCTTTCGTGCTCGATCCGGACAATCGCCAGACTCACCGCCGCGCCTGGCCTGGCGGCTGGCGGTGCTATCAGGCCATCCCCTATGGCCCCTACTACATCTGGGGCGCCACGGCGCGGATGCTGATCAGTCTCGGCGATCGGATGCGCGAGCCGTGACCCGGCTCGCGGCGGACTGGCTGGCGGCGCCTGCGACCCGCGCGGTCTTCGCCCTGCTGACCGAGCCGGGCTATCAGGCATTCTTCGTCGGCGGCTGCGTGCGCGACGCGCTGCTTGGCGTGCGCTCCGCCGATATCGACATCGCGACCGACGCCGCGCCGGAGGCGGTTCTCGATCAGGCGGCCCGCGCCGGAATCCGCGCCGTGCCGACGGGCCTGTCGCATGGCACCGTGACGCTGATCGCCGCTGGCCGCGGCTTCGAGGTGACCACCTTTCGCCGCGACATCGAGACCCACGGGCGCCATGCCACCGTCGCCTTCGGCACCGACATCGCCGCCGACGCGGCCCGGCGCGACTTCACGATGAACGCGCTCTATGCCCGGCCGGATGGCGAGGTGCTCGACCCGCTCGGCGGCCTGCCCGACCTGCGCGCCCGGCGCGTGCGGTTCGTCGGCGACCCGGCGACCCGCATCGCCGAGGATTATCTGCGGATCCTGCGGTTCTTTCGCTTCCACGCCTGGTTCGGCGATCCCGAGGGCGGCCTCGACCCGGCGGCGCTCGCCGCCTGCGCCGCCGCGCAGGAACAACTCGACCGCCTCTCGCGCGAGCGGGTGGGGGCGGAAACGCGCAAGCTGCTGGCCGCGCCGGACCCGGCGCCGGCGGTGGCGGCGATGGCGGCGACCGGCATCCTCGCGCGGCTGCTGCCCGGCGCCGATCCCGCCGCCCTCGCCCCGCTCGTCCATCTCGAGGCGGCGGGCGGCCATCCGCCGCGCTGGCAACGCCGCCTCGCCGCGCTGGGCGACGCCGCGGGTTGGGCCGAGGCGCTGCGCTTCTCCAAGGCCGAGCGCAAGGCGCTCGCCGCGATCACCGCCGCCCTGGCCGAGCCCTCCGTCGCCGTCGCCGCCTACCGCCACGGCGCCGAGGCGGCCTTCGACGCCGCCCTGATCCGCGCGGCGACGCTCGGCGTTCCGCCGCCGCCCGCGCTCGGACCCGAGATTGAACGCGGCGCGGGCCAGCGCTTCCCGCTCGCCGCCGCCGATCTGGCGCTGCGCGGCCCGGCGCTCGGCGGCGCCTTGCGCCGGCTGGAAGCGGCCTGGATCGCTTCGGACTTCGCTTTGACCCGCGACGAATTGCTGGCCCGCGTCGTCGCGCCGGGCGGTGTCACGGAGTCGTGAGCTTTCCAAAACCGCCGCCTTATGTAACCTTAGGTTGAGTTCGCTACTCGCCGGAGGTCGCATGCGCCGAAGCATCCCGATCATCGCCCTCGCGCTCGCCGCGGTCGGCGGCGCGGCGGCCTATCTGCTGACACGCGGACCGGACCCGGCGATGAGTTTCTTCGTGACGAGCGTCGGGACCGGCGACGGCGCCAATCTCGGCGGCCTCGCCGGGGCCGACGCCCATTGCGCCGCGCTGGCGCAGGCGGCGGGCGTCACCGGCAAGGTCTGGGCGGCCTATCTCTCGACCTCCACCGTCGATGCGCGCGACCGGATCGGCGCGGGGCCGTGGGTCAACGCAGAGGGCGAGGCCATCGCCGCCGACGTGGCGGCGCTGCATGGCGCGGGGAACCGGGTGGCGCGGGCGACGGCGCTGGACGAGACGGGCACGCGGATCAATGGTCGGGGCGAGCATCCCCTGCGGCACGATATCCTGACCGGCTCGCTGCCCGACGGAACGCGGTCGCCGCTCACCTGCGAGGATTGGACCAGCGATGGCGCCGGCGCGGCGATGGTCGGCCATCACGACGGCGCCGACCTGGAGGACAAGCCGAGCGAAAAGTCCTGGAACTCCGCGCATCCGTCGAAGGGCTGCGGCCTCGCCGCCTTGCATCAGGCAGGCGGCGACGGACTTTTCTATTGCTTCGCCGTGCGGTGAAGCCCGGGGCCCGTCATGGCGACGCGCCCCGGACAGGTCAGGCGTACCACTCGAGGATGGTGCGGATCGCGGTGATCGCATCATCGACATCGTCGTCGCTCATCGCGGTCGACAGCGGCATCGACAGCGTGTGCCCACCGATCCAGGCGGCGTTCGGCAGATCCTCCGGCGTCAGCCCCAGCAGGTTCTGATAGAAGCCGAGCGTGTGGATCGCCTCGTAATGCACGCCGACGCCGATGTTCTCGGCCCGCATCGCGACCAGCAGGTCGTTGCGCGAAATGCCGGCGCGCGCCTCGTCCACCTGCACGGTGTAGAGGTGATAGGCGAGCCGGGTGTCCGGCGCCGCCGGTGGCGGCAGGACCAGGGGCAGGTCGGCGAGGGCGGCGTCGTACTGCTCGGCGATCTCGCGGCGGCGGGCCAGCCGACGCTCGACCTCGGGCAGCTGCGCCCGGCCCATGGCGGCGGCGATATCGGTCAGGTTGTATTTCCAGCCCGGCTCGACCACGTCGTAGCGCTTGAAGCCGGCGTTGGAATAGCGCTTCCAGGCGTCGGCGCTCTGGCCATGCAGGCTGAGCGTGCGGATTCGGGTCAGGCGCTCGGCATCCTGCGCGACGACCATGCCGCCCTCGGCCGTGGTCATGTTCTTGGTGGCGTAGAAGCTGTAGCAGGCATAGACGCCATAGGTGCCGACCGGACGGTCGCCGATCCGCGTCTCGATCGCATGGGCGCAATCCTCGATCACCGGGATGCCGTGCCGGTCGGCGATCGCCATGATCGCCTCCATCTCGCAGGGGCGGCCGCACATATGGACGACGATGATCGCCTTGGTGCGCGGCGTGATCCGGGCCTCGATCTGCTCGGGCAGGATGCATTGGGTCGCGATATCGCAGTCGCAGAGCACCGGCGTCGCCCCGACATGGCAGATGACGTTGATCGTCGCGCAGAAGGTCATCGCGGTGGAGATGACCTCGTCCCCCGGGCCGATATCGAGCGCCAGCAGCGACAGATGCAGCGCGGCGGTCGCCGAGTTCACCGCGACGGCGCCACCGATTCGCGGGCCGAGATAGGCGGCGAATTCGGCCTCGAACGCCTGGCAATGCGGGCCGGTGCCGATCCAGCGGCCGCGCAGGACCTCGGTGACGGCGTCGATCTCCGGCTGGCCGATATCGGGTTGGCCGAAGACGAGAAAGCGGCTCTGTTCCCTGACCGGCTCGCCGCCGTCGATCGCGGGGCGGCGGAGGTCGGGATCGATGCGGGCCTGGCCGCCGGAAGCCTTAACCATTGAAATAACTCCAGGGACTGAACTCGGACCCCGGGAGCATTCGGCGAGGGGATTTAAATATGCGTTAACTACTGGTCGACTACTTGCGAGTTCATCGGAGTCGCGATGCGCGATCCACGAACAGGCGGTGGCGATGAGACTCAATCTGGAGATGCTGGACTGGGGCCTTCGGCGCCTGTGGTACGGAATGACCCCCGACATCCGGTCCATGGCTTCGAAGAGCCAGGAGCTCTGCCCGGAGGAGGTGGTCACCGTTCCGGCCGCGATCCACGCGCCGGGCGAGCTCGACCGGGTGCTGCGACTGGCGCCGCATCGCGACTGGGCCACGGAACAGTTGCTGGCGGGCGGTGGCCGCCTGGTGCATGCCGCCTCGATGGCCTACGAGATCGAGGGCGTGGCGATTTCCGGCGCCTACATCTATCGCGGCCCCGCCAAGTACAAGCCGGGCTTCGGGCCGGAGAAGATGTTCACTGTCGACCCGCCTCCGACGCGGCTCGACCGGGCCTGCCTCGTCTCGAACAATATCGGCAGCCATTATTTCGGCAATTTCCTGCTGGACGAACTGCCGCTCGGGCTGATCCCGCCGCCCGATGCGCGAACCATCGTCGCCCCGACCAAGGATTACGAGCACGAAGCCGGCTATCGCGCCCTGGTCGATCTGCCGCGGCCGCCGGTGACGCGCAGCGCCTGGGCGCGGCGGCTGACCATCTACACCGACTTCGCCCAGAACAGCTACAAGGAGCGGCGCTATCGCGAGCTGCGCGCCCGGGCCAGGGCCAATCTGGCGGCGCACGCGCCGGTGGCGGGACCGGGCGTCTATATCAAGCGCGGCGCGACGGGCGAGCGGCGGGTGCTGGCCGAGGAGGCGGCGCTCGAGGCGATGCTGGAAAAGCTCGGCTTCGACATCGTCGAGCCGGCGGTGCTGAGCGTCGAGGAGATCGCCCGGCGCACGCATGGCGCCCGGATCGTGATCGGCGTCGAGGGCAGCCATCTGTCGCATGCGATCTTCACCATGGCCGACGACGCCGCGTTCCTGGTGCTGCAGCCGCCGGACCGTTTCGCCATGACCTACAAGGAATTCGCCGACCGGATGTCGATGCGGTTCGGCTTCATGGTGGGAACGCCCGCCGAGGATGGCTTCACCGTCGATCACGACAAACTGCGGCGCATCATTGATAGGGTGTCATGAGCAATTCCGGCAAACCGACCGAACTCCTCCTCCTGCCCAGCCTGCGGGCGAAGCTCGGCCCGAACGGCGGACTGGTCCTGACGCGAAAATACATGAACGGCGCGGCGGAATATGCCAAGCACTGGCCCGGTCCGGTGACGACGCTCGCCTATCTCGACGACCATCTCAGCGACGACATGGACCATGTCGAGTACATGCCGGGCGACGCCGAGACGGGGCTGGAGGTGCGGCCCGTCGATCCCGAGGAGCAGGCGGAACGGCTATCGCGCGGCGCGGTGGCGCTCGCCTTCCTGTCGCCGGCCGAGGCCGAGACCGCCAAGATCTGCCAGCGCATCGGCCTGCCTCTGGTCTTCACCAGCGAATATTCCCCCCGGACCGAACGGCAGATCATCGACGCCGAGGTCGCCAATCCGCTGCGCCGCTGGCGCCGCAAGCTCTGGGCGGCGGGCGCCGAGCGGTCGCGCCAGGCGTCGCTGCGCATCGCCGCCGGCTTGCAGTGCAGCGGTGTGCCGACCTTCGAGCTCTATCGGCCATTGCAGCCGGAAAGCCTGCTGTTCTTCGACAACCGCGTGCCGGAGGCCGACGTGATCTCCGAGGAGGCGCTCGCCGCCAAGGCGCTGTCGGTCATGGAGGGCCGGCCGCTGCGCCTCGTGTTCGGCGGCCGGCTGATCGCGATGAAGGGCGTGCGCGAGATCCCGAAGCTGGCGAGCGAGCTCGTCAAGCTCGGCGTGCCTTTCACCTTCGATGTCTATGGCAGCGGCGCGCTGGAACAGGAGTTGCGCGACGAGATCGCCCACCGGGGCCTCGGCGACAAGATGCGGCTCGGCGGTGTGCTCGATTTCCAGACCGGCTGGATCCCGCTCCTGAAGCGCGAAGTCGATATCTTCGTCTGCTGTCATCCGCAGGGCGATCCGGCGAGCACCTATCCCGAGGTGATGTCCTGCGGCGTGCCGATCGCCGGCTATGACAACGAGGCCTTCGTCGGGGTGGTCAAGCATTCCGGTGGCGGCTGGCTGTCGCCGATGAACGATCCCGTGGCGCTCGCCAAGCAGTTGGCGGAGCTGCATCGCGACCGGAGCAAGATCGTCGAGACCGCCCAGCGGGCCCGCGCCTTCGCGCTGCGCCATACGTTCGAGGCGACCTTCGCCCGGCGGGCCGCGCATCTGCGCACCCACCTTCGCGACGCCGGAACCGCCGCCGCCGAGTAGAGGCCCGGTTCAGGCGGGGCGCGGCCTCAAGGCTGCGCCGTCGGCTTCTGGCAGAAATAGAGCGCGCTGTCGTTCCCCGTCATGTGGATCTCGCAGGGTCCGACGGCGTCGGCCGCCGCGGCGAGAAAGCCCTCGCGCCCCGGTTCCATCCAGTCACCTGCGAACAGGAGCCAGAGCGCGTCGGCGCCCGCCGCCGCCGCGCCGATCGACCGCGGATAGGCCGGGTTCGGCTGCCAGGGATTCTCTGCCTCGTTCTCGATCAGCATTCCGCCGCCGCGCTCGCCCCAGCCCTCGGTGCCGCTGCGGTCGTCAAACATCCCGACCAGCCGAACCCCCTTCGGGGCCAGAAGGGCGGCCGCCGGCTGCGCGCCAACATAGACCCAGACCGGCGCGGCGGGAGCGTGGGCGAGGATCGCGTCGAAGAGCGGCGTGAGCTCCTGCGAGCGCTTGGTCGCGGCGGCCTGCGTCGCGTTGGCGCCGGTCCAGACCACCGCCGCCAGCACGGCGAAGGCGCCGGCGAGGCGCGGTCCGGGGCTCATCCGCGCGCCGACGAGCGTCAGCGTCTCGCCGGCGGCGACCGCCAGCACGATCAGCGTGACCGGCGCGATGAAGAAGAAATGCCGCGTCGAGACGAAGGGCAGTTGTCCCATCAGGTTGAGCAGCAGTGCGCCGGCGATGAACGTGAGCATCGTCAGCACGGCATGCGGCGCCCGGCGAGCGGCGGCGAACAGAAAGACCGCCATCGCCAGCGTCGCACCGAGGATCGCGAACGCGGTGGCGAGCTTGGCGCCCAGCGACCGCAGCGTGTCCGCCAAGGCGGCGGCGCCGATCGGTTCAAGCAGCATGGTCTTGAGGCGGAGCGCGATCTTGATGTTTTCGGCGATCGAGCCGCCGAGATCGAATGTTCCAGCCAGATAGACGAAGCGATAGGCCGCCATCTGATATTGCGTCAGATCGCGGTTTACCAGCAGATGCGTCCCCGCCGCGACGGCGAGCGCGAGCCCGGTCGCGGCGATCAGCCCGGCCGACAGGCCGCGAACCGGCGGCGGTGGCGCCACGCGGGCCGCCAGTGACGGCGCGATGGGATCGAGCAGCCGCAGGCCGATGGTCGCGCCGAGCACGGCGGCCACGACGATCGGCGCGGTGAAGGAGATGGCGGTGGCGAGCAGCACGACCGCGCCGAACGCGCCATAGGCCGCCGGCCGTTCGGAATAGGCGAGCGCGCGTCCGGTGATGAGCAGCAGCGCGGTCGCGGTGAACTCGAAGCAATAGTGTTTGATCTCGCTCGCATAGGTCCAGAGATAGCCGCTCGACAGCGATATCGCGGCCAGCATCAGGAAATCGATCGGCCGGTAGGTCCGCAGCGCGTGCAGGAGCAGCGCGACGAGCCCGACGAGAAACACCGCGACATTCAGCATACGGAAAAGCCCGATGGGATCGGCGCCGGGCGCCAGCGCCTGGACCGCCCGCGCCAGCGCGACATAGCCGACCGGCGCGGCCTGTTCGAACAGGGGCATCGGCGCGGTCAGCGGATAGTCGACGCCGATCAGGTTCGCGGCCAGCATCGCCTCGTCGCCCCAGGGGTCGCGGACATTCATCACTCCGACCGCGACATGCGCCACGACGATCAGCAGGATCAGCGCATAGCCGATCCGGTTGAACCGCGGCCCATTCAAGAAGTCGCTCGACATGATCGGATCTCCGCTGTTTTCCCGCGCGGGCGGCAGGCTATGGACCGCGTCCTAACAAGGTCTTTACGGGGGAAAGCCCCGGGTCCGTCCCGGCGCGGATTGGCACGCTTAACGGATTTTTCAGGATGCGCCGCCTATTTCGGGTCCGATCTGCCGGTTCGGGCCGGAGGACGGATGTATTCCTTGAAGTCGAGAGGCCCCGCGTGAGAGCGATCATTGGCAGCAACGGCCTTGTCGGATCGAATCTCGTTCGGCAGGTCGATTTCGACGCGCGTTTCAACTCCGCCGACATTCATCGGATCGGCGAACAGCGGTTCGACCTCATCGTAAGCGCGGCGCCTTCGGCGACCATGTGGCTCGCCAATTCCCAGCCCGAGGCCGACTACGCCAAGACCATGGCCTTTCTCGACGACCTGGCGAAGGCGCGGACGGATCGGCTGGTGGTCCTGTCCACCATCGCCGTCTTCGACGATCTCGGCGCGGGCTATGACGAGGCGGACGGCGTCTTCGAGGCGCGCGGCGCCTATGGCCGGCATCGCCGGATGATCGAGACCTTCGCGCGCGAGCGGTTCGACAAGGTGCATGTCGTCCGGCTGCCCGCGCTGTTCGGACCCGGGCTTCGCAAGAATTTCGTCTTCGACATGCTGAACCCGGTGCCGTCGTTCCTGAAGCCGGCCGCGGCCGAGGGCTTGCTCGCCACGCTCGACGCGCCCGCCGCCGCCCTGGTGCGCGCCGCCTTCGAGCCCGACGCGGCCACCGGCATGTGGCGCTATCGCCGTGAGACTTTCCGGGGGACGGAGGAGGAAGGGGCGCTGGTCCATGCGCTGGAAAGCGAGGGGCGGACGGCCCGCTTCCTGACCAACAGCGACAGCGCCTATCAGTACTACAACCTCGACAACCTCTGGCGCGATATCGAGCGCTGTGTCGCTCTCGATATCCCGGTGCTCAACGTCTGTTCCGAGCCGCTGCGCGCGGGCGAGATCTACGAGGCGCTGTTCGCCACGCCGTTCCGCAATTCGGCGCCGCCGGTGCATCGGGAGGATGTGCGCAGCCGGCACGCCGCCGCCTGGGATGGCGCCGGGCCCTATCTCTATTCGGCGGGCGAGACGCTCGACGGCCTGCGCGGCTTCGTCGGCGGATACGTCCAGTGAGCCGGCTGGCGATCTCCAACATCGCCTGGCCGCCGGGCCTGCGCGGACCGGCCTACGCCCTCCTCGAAAGGCTCGGCGTCGGCGGTCTGGAAGTGGCGCCGGGGTTGCTGTTCCCCGGCGAGGCCGATCCGTTCGCGCCGTCGCCGGAGGGGCTGCGCGCCACGTTGGGCGAGGTCCGCGCGCATGGCTTGCGGCTCGTTTCGATGCAGTCGCTGCATTTCGCCGTGCCGGACGCCGCGCTGTTTGGCACACCCGAGGGGCGGCGGCGCTTCACCGACACCATCGCGCGGGCGATCGAACTCGCCGCGCGGCTCGATCTGCCGAACCTCGTCGTCGGATCGCCGCGCAACCGCGTGATCCCCGAGGACATGCCGGCGTCGGAGGCGCGGCGCATCGCGCTGGACGCGTTCCGCGCGCTGGGCGATCTGGCGGCGGCGCGCGGCCGCCGGCTGGCGCTCGAGCCGAACCCACGGGACTATGGCACCAATTTCCTGAACCTGACCTCGGAGGTTCGGGATTTCGTACGCGAGGCGGACCATCCCGCCGTCATGCTCAATTTCGACATTGGCGCGCTGTCGCTGAACGACGAGGCCGAAGCGGCGGGGACGCTGTTCGCCAGTGCCCGCGACCTCGTCTCGCATGTCCATCTGAGCCGGGCCGGCCTCGCCCCGGTCGACGCGGCGGACGCGCCGATCGCGCGGGCGCTCGGGATGCTGGAAGCGGCCGGGTGGCGCGGCTGGATCTCGATCGAGATGCGCGCGGCGGCGACCGATCCGCTGGCGGCGGTCGCGCGGGCCGTCACCTCCTGCCTCGCAACCATGGAGGCGCCGAGCCATGCCCGATGACCTCGCGCCCGAAACGGCGCTGACCCTCCGCCAGGGCGATTTCCTGCTGTCCGTCGCCCTGGTCTGCGCCAGGGACGACGCGGCGGCGGTCGCCGCCGTCGACGCGCTCGCCGAGCTTGTCTCCTCGCATTTCCGCTTTTGGGAGCTGGTGGTCGTCCTTCCCTTCCCGCGCGACGGCGCGGTCCCGGCGGGATCGCCGCTGACCGCGACGCTGGCGCGCTACCAGAACATCCGCCTGCTGCGCACCCTGGATGTCGGCAACTTCTACCGCCTGCGCCTCGCCGCGGTGGCGGAATCGATCGGCGACGTGGTGCTGCTGACCTCGGTCGAGGAATACGCGGCGATGGATCTCGTCGGCCTCGCCAACCGCGTCTATCAGACCGACCAGGCCATCGTCGTCTCACGTCCCGGCGGGCACATGGCTTCGGCCCCGCTCTCGCTCGCCAGCATGCTCAGCGGCTACCGGATCAACGCGCGGGACACCCAGACCGCCGGCTATCCGCGCGGCTGGCTGAGCCTCGTGCTCGCGCGGCCCGACGCCGAGCTGCTGCTGCGCTTTGAATCCTTGTCCGGCCGCTTCGCGGCGCTGCGCCGTGAGCCGGCGCCCCGCCGCGTGCCGGCCCGTCGGCGCCACCATATGCGCCGCCTGCGCCTCATCGGCGAACTGATGGCCAATTCCGCCCCGCGCGTGCTGCGCGGCCTTTCCGTGCTGGCCTTTCTCGTGACGGTGATGGCGGCGGTCTACACGCTCTATGTGCTGGGCGTCTGGGCCGCCAAGGAGCATCTCGCCGAGGGCTGGCTGACCACCAACCTCGTCCAGTCGCTGACGGCCGGCTTCCTCGGCATCGCCGTGGCGGCGATTTCGATGGGGATCGTCAAGGTATTCGAGCGGCTGGAAGGCGAGCTGCGCTACACGATCGTGGACGAGATCAACAATGTCGATCTCTTCCGCGACATCCAGGATCTCAATGTCGAGATGTCCGAGCCGGGCGTCGCCTTCCCGCTCGACGCGCCGAAACGGCGGAGGAACGTGTGATGGCCCCGGTTCCCTACGACGGCGCGGCCTTCGCGGCGCGCGGCTGGTCGGTCCCGAGCTTTCTCGTCGACGAGACGCGGCCGCGGCGCGCGCCTTACGCGCTGGTGGTGCCGACCATCAACGAGGGCGCGCGCATCCAGCGCCAGCTGCGCGAGACCCACGACAGCGGCCTCGCCGGCCGGATCGACGTCATCGTCGCCGACGGCGGCAGCACGGACGGCTCGATCGAGGCGCCTTTCCTGCGCGAGGTCGATGTCCGGGCGCTGATCGTCAAGACCGGTCCGGGCAAGCTGTCCGCGCAATTGCGCTGCGCCTATGCCTACGCGCTGGACGAAGGATATACGGGCATCGTCACGATCGACGGCAACGGCAAGGACGATATCGAGGGCGTGCCGCGCTTCATCGCCGCGCTCGACGCGGGCATCGACTATGCCCAGGCCTCGCGCTTCATCCGGGGCGGCGCGGGGATCAACACGCCGCTCACCCGGCTCGTGGCGATCCGACTCCTGCATGCGCCGTTCCTCAGCCTCGCCGCCCGCCGCTGGTTCACCGACACGACGCAGGGCTATCGCGCCTATTCCGCGCGCTACCTGCTCGACCCGCGGGTGCAGCCGTTCCGCGACATCTTCCAGCGCTATGAGTTGCTCGCCTATCTGACGGTGCGCGCCAGCCAGCTCGGCTATCGCACCGTCGAGGTGCCGACGCGCCGGGTCTATCCGAGGAACGAGAAGACCCCGACCAAGATCGCCGGCGTTTCCGGTCATTCGGACTTGCTCAGCGTCCTTTGGAAGACGCTGCGGAACGAATATGCGCCGCCCGGAGTATGATTTCGTCGTCATCGGCGGCGGATTCTACGGCTGTTGCCTGGCGCTGATCCTGCGCAGCGTCAGCGACCGCATCCTGGTGCTGGAGGCGGGCGACGGCCTGCTGCAGCGCGCGTCGCGGGTCAATCAGGCCCGGGTTCATACCGGGTTTCACTATCCGCGCAGCTTTCTGACCGCGCTGCGCTCAATGGTGCTGCACCGCCGCTTCGCCGAGGATTTCCCGGACGCGGTGATCGACGATTTCGAGATGCTCTATGCCATCGCCGCGCGGCGATCCAAGGTCTCGGCCGGGCGCTTCCTGCGCATGTTCCAGAACCGCGGGGCGCCCATCCGGGTGGCGCGGCCGGAGGCGGCGGCGCTCTTCTCGCGCGAACTCGTCGAGAACGTGTTCGAGGCGCGGGAATGGGCCTTCGACTATCGCGCGCTGCGCCGCCACCTTGCCACGCGGCTCGAGCGCCAGGGCGTCGAGATCCGCAAGGGCACGGTGGCGCGGCGCGTGCGCCAGCGCGTCGGCGGCGCCGTGGTCGAGACCGAGATGGGCGCCGAGATCCACGCCGGCATGGTGTTCAACGTCACCTATTCGATGATCAACGCGCTGCTCATCGACAGCGGCCTCGATCCCCTGCCGCTGAAGCACGAGTTCGTCGAGATCGCGCTCATGAAGCCGCCGCCCCGGATCGCGCACTTCGGCGTCACCATGATGGACGGGCCGTTCTTTTCGACCATGCCCTATCCGGCCGAGGGGCTGCATTCGCTGACCCATGTCCGCTATACGCCGCATTTCAGCTGGACCGACGAGAACCGGGGTGGCGGCGCCTATCGCGTCGCGGCCGGATTGCCGCGCGAATCGCGCTGGCGGCACATGATGATGGATGCCCGCCGTTTCATGCCGGCGCTGACCGATCTGGAATGGGAGCGGTCGCTGTATGACGTCAAGACCATCCTGACGCGGAACGAGCGCAACGACGGCCGGCCGATCCTCTTCCATCGCCACGTTGGCGCGCCATCGGTGATCTCGATCATGGGCGGCAAGATCGACAATATCTATGATCTCTTCGACGTCCTGCCCGGCGCCGACCACCGCTTCGCCAAGGTGAACCTGTCATGTCTGCACTAGGCGACGGCGCGGCCGCGGTGGACCGGCGGGGCGTGGAGGCCAGCGACTGGCGCTATCTGGTGGTCACCGTGGCGGGTTTCGCCATCGATCTCGGCGCGGCGCTGCTGGTGATCCGGCTCTTCGGCCTGTCGCTCGTCGCCGGCGCGGTGGTGGGATTCTGCTGCGCCGTGCTCGCCAACTATCTCGCGCATGAATTCTGGACCTATCGCCATGCCAAGCGCTGGTCGGCGCGGGGGCGGGCCGTTGGGTATGTCGCGACCGCGCTCTCGACGCTCGCGATGCGCGCCGCCGTCATTCTGGCGCTCGGCAGTGTGGCGGGAGGATTGCTCGGCGACGCCGCGACGCTGGTGGCGGCGGCCGGCGTCTCGCTGGTCTTCAATTTCCTGGTGACGAAACTGGTCGTCTTCCGGCGCGCGGCGAGCGACTGACCAAGGCCGTCAGTCTAGAAGGCTGGCGGTCTATCGGAAGGTTGGTGGAGCCAAGGGGGATCGAACCCCTGACCTCTTGCATGCCATGCAAGCGCTCTCCCAGCTGAGCTATGGCCCCATTCGCGGACGGACGTCTCGACCGAACCGCGCGCCCGTCTTTAGGCGGCGCGCTGGCGTCGTGCAAGCCCAAAAAAGGCCCCGCGAGCGGGGCCCGGGCGGCTCGTCAGGCCTCCTCCTCGTCCGGGCCGACGGCGGTAATGTCCTCCAGGTCGACATTGTCCTCCTCGTCCTCGAGGATTTCGTCGGACAGATCGTCGTCGGAATCGATCACCTCGTCGTCGGCCTCGAGATCGGGCAGATCCTCGAGATCGACCGGCTCCGGCTTCACCTTCTCCGGGCGCAGCGCCTTGGCCTTCACGGCCGTCAGGCTGTCGAGCGTGAAGACCGCGCCACAGGTGGGGCAGGTCATCGGATCGGTGCGCAGATCGTAGAATCGCGTCGAACAGGTCGGGCAAATACGCTTTACGCCCCATTCATCCTTGGGCATCGGGCATCCTTGTCGTCATACGGGGGAATCAAATCCGGCCGTCGCTTGCCACGGGCGCTAACGTTTGTCAAAGACTTTGCTGTTAAGGATTTACCACAATCGCCCAATCTTCGGGCAAATGCCACTTGATGCGCCGCGGAAAAGGGTTAGGATTCCGCGCAATAATGTTGCCGGGGGTACCATGCTCTATCACGCTTACGAAATGACGCATGTCGCATTCACGCCTATGCGCGCCGCGGCGCGCATGGGCCAGGGTCTGGTGGACAACCCGCTCAATCCCATGTCGGAGACTTATGGCAACCGCGCCGTCTCCGCCGCGCTCGACCTGTTCATCCATGCGACGCGACGCTACGGCAAGCCCGCGTTCGATCTGCCGACCACGCTGGTCGATGGCGTCGAAACGCCGGTGGTCGAGGAATTCGTCTGGTCGCGCCCCTTCTGCAACCTGCTTCATTTCCGCCGGGAATCGGCGGTCGCGGAGGAGCGGAACGATCCCAGGCTGCTCATCGTCGCGCCGATGTCGGGGCACTACGCGACGCTGCTGCGCGGCACCGTCAAGGCGATGCTGCCCGAGCATGACGTCTATATCACCGACTGGGTCGACGCCCGCGACGTGCCCCTGACGATGGGCGGCTTCGATCTCGACGACTATACCGACTACGTGAAATCGATGATCGAACATCTCTCGCAGGGTGGCGAGCGTGTTTCGGTGATGGCGGTCTGTCAGCCGGGCATCCCGGTGATGGCGGCGGCGATCTCCATGGCGATGGAGGAAAATCCGCTGCGGCCCGCCGCGATCGTGCTCATGGGCTCGCCGATCGACACCGCCCGCAATCCCAAGCAGCCGAACGAACTGGCGCAGAGCCATCCGCTCAGCTGGTTCGAGAACAATGTCGTGGTGCGGGTGCCGTGGCCGAACACCGGCGTGCTGCGCCGGGTCTATCCGGGCTTCCTGCAGCTTTCGGGCTTTCTTTCGATGAATTTCGACCGGCATGTCGACGCCCATGTCGGCCAGTTCCGCAACCTCGTGCGCGGCGATGGCGAGAGCACAGAGGCGCACCGGCGCTTCTATGACGAGTATATGGCGGTGATGGACCTCAGCGCGGAATTCTACCTGCAGACCATCGAGCGGGTGTTCCAGAAGCGGCTGATGGCGACCGGCGCCTACTACTACCGCGACCAGCTGCTCAATCCCGCGGCGGTCAGCGACATCGGCCTCATGACCATCGAAGGCGAGAAGGACGATATCACCGGGCTCGGCCAGACCGAGGCGGCGCAGGATCTTTTGACCAACCTGCCGGACGAACGGCGGGCGCATATGGTCGTCGAAGGCGTCGGGCATTACGGCGTCTTCAACGGCTCGCGCTGGCGCGGCGCCATTCAGCCGCGGGTACGCGACTTCATCCAGGCGCAACGGCGGCAGGTGGTTTGAGCCGGCGCCGATGGCTGGTGCGATCCGGATCGGCGAGCCCGCCATCGAGGTGCGGTTGCGCCGCGACCCGCGCGCGCGGCGCATGGTATTGCGCGTCGGGCGCGGCACGACGCTGACCCTGCCCTCCGGCGTGCCGCTGGCCGCCGCCCGGGCTTTTCTCTCCGATCAGGAAGGCTGGCTGCGCAGCCAGTTGGCGAGGCGCCCCGGGCCGGAGCGTGTGGGCGAAGGCACGGTCCTGCCCTTCGGCGATGGTACGCTGACCGTGCGCGCCTCGACGGGCGGGCGGCTGACCCGGATCGGCGACGAGTTGCATGTGCCGGGGGTCGAGCGGGATTTCGGGCCGCGGGTCGCCGTCTATCTGCGCGAGGCGGCGCGCGCGGCGCTGGTCGAGGCCTGCCACCGGCACGCGGCGGTGATCGGCCGGCGGCCGGGGCGCATCAGTTTGCGCGATCCGCGGTCGCGCTGGGGGTCCTGCACCGCGGCGGGCGATCTCATGTTCTCCTGGCGACTGATTCTCGCTCCCTCCGCCGTGCTCGACTATGTCGCGGCGCATGAGGTGGCGCATCTCGCCGAGATGAACCATTCCGATCGCTTCTGGACCGTGGTCCATCGGCTCAGTCCCGATTGCGACGGCCCGCGCGATTGGCTGCGCCGATGCGGGACCGTGTTGCACGGCCATGATTTCTCCGGTGGCGATCCGGCTTGACGGCGGCCGCCGGTTCGTGATCACACGATCGGCGATGAGCGAGCGCCACAGCCAATCCACATCCGACGGCGGCCTGCCAGCCCATGAGCGCGTCTATCGCAGCTTGCGCGCCCGGGTGATGCACGGGCTGATCGCGCCGGGCGCCAGCATGACCCTGCGCGGCATCGCGGCGGAATTCGAAGTCTCGACCACGCCGGCGCGCGAGGCGGTGCGGCGGCTGGCGGCGGAGGGGGCGCTGAAGCTGTCCGCCTCGGGCCGCGTTTCGACCCCGGAGCTGACCAACGAGCGGATCGAGGAACTGGCGAGCCTGCGCGCCTTGCTGGAGCCGGAGCTCGCCTCGCGCGCGCTGCCCCGCGCCCATGTCGCGCTGATCGACCGGATGCAGGCGATCAACGGCGTGATCGACGAGATGATCGTCAAGGGCGACGCCGCCGGCTATGTGCGCTCGAACCTCGAATTTCACCGCACGCTCTATCTGCGCGCCCAGGCGCCGGCGATGCTCGGGCTGATCGAGACGGTCTGGCTGCAATCCGGCCCGACCATGCGCGCGCTCTATGAGCGGCTGCAGCGCCGTCAGGCGAGCGACAATCACCGCAAGATCATCTCGTCCCTGCATGCCGGCGACGAGCCGGGCCTGCGCCTCGCCATCCGCATGGACGTGACCCAGGGACTGCGGATGCTGGTGAGCTGAGTTTTCAGCGCTTAATTTCCACCAGCAGCACCCAGGCGTCGAGGATGGCCTTGAGGAACGACAGGACCACGCCCAACGCCAGGACGCGCGGCCCGGCGGGCGCGCCCTGCAGGATCATCACGGCGCCAAGCATGTAGGACAGGGTCGCCGCCTGGAGAAAGACGACATTGCCCCATCCCCGCGGATGCTCGTTCCGGTCCGGCAACCGCTCGATGCGAAGGCTCATCAGGGTCGCGACCGCCCAGACGCAGCTTGCAAGCACCAGGATCTCCACCCCCGTCGCCACCGCGCCCTGGTCCGGCATCAGCATGACGGAGCAGATCACGATCTGGAGCGCCAGCAGCATCAGGGCGATCTCGGCCCGGAGCGGCAGCGAGGGATAGGCGAGGATCCGGTCGAGATTGAGCGACAGGGCGACGAACAGCAGTCCGAGAAGCGCCGCCCCGGCGCCGAGTTGAGCGAGATAGAACGTCTGCCAGCTGGCAAGCAGGGCGTCGAAATCGCTCATTCAACAGGCCCCGCGACGGTCAGGCGTGGATCGCGCCGTCGCCGCAGGCAAGGGCCGCCTCGCGCACCGCCTCGGAGAAGGTCGGATGCGCGTGGCAGGTGCGGGCGACATCCTCGGCCGAGGCGCCGAACTCCATGGCGACGCAGATCTCGTGGATCATGTCGCCGGCCGCCGGGCCGATGATATGCGCCCCGAGGATCCGGTCGGTGGCCTTGTCGGCGAGGAGTTTCACGAAGCCGTCGCCGAGGAAATAGGCCTTGGCCCGCGCATTGCCCATGAAGGGGAACTTGCCGACCTTGTAGTCCGTGCCGGCGGCCTTCAGCTGTTCCTCGGTCTGGCCGACGCTGGCCACCTCGGGGGTGGTGTAGATCACGCCCGGAATCACGCCGTAATTCACATGGCCATGCTGGCCGGCGATGGTCTCCGCCACCGCGACGCCCTCGTCCTCGGCCTTGTGGGCGAGCATCGGCCCGGCGATCGCGTCGCCGATCGCATAGATGCCCGGCACGTTGGTCCGCCAGGAGGCATCCGTCTTGATCTGCCCGCGCTCGCTGACCGCGAGGCCGAGCGCCTCGAGCCCGAGGCCATCGGTGAAGGGGCGGCGTCCGGTGGCGACCAGCACCACGTCCGCCGCGATTTCCTGGACGCTGTCGTCCTTGCGCAGCTTGTAGGTGACGACCGGCCCGCCCTCGCCCGCCGCCACACCCTGGACGGCGGCGCCGAGCACGAAGGTCAGCCCCTGCTTGCCGAGCGTCTTGCGCAGCGCCTTGCAGATTTCGACGTCCATCCCGGGGGTGATCTCTTCGAGGAATTCCACCACCGTCACCTCGGCGCCGAGCCGGGCATAGACCGACCCCATCTCGAGCCCGATCACCCCGGCGCCGATCACCACCAGCCGCTTCGGCACGGCCGGCAGTTCCAGCGCGCCGGTCGAGGTGACGACGGTCTTTTCGTCGATGGTGACGCCCGGCAGGCTGCTCGCTTCCGAACCGCTGGCGATCACGATGTTCTTCGCGCTGTGCTCGGTCCCGTCGACGCTGACCTTGCCCGGCGCGGGGATGCTGGCCCAGCCCTTCAGCCAGTCGATCTTGTTCTTCTTGAACAGGAATTCGATGCCCTTGGTGTTGTTGTCGACGACCGACTGCTTGTAGGCCTGCATCGCGGCGACATCGACCGTCGGCGCGGCGCCGATCAGGCCCATCTTGGCGAAATTCACCTCGCTCTCGTGCAGGAGTTCGGTCGCGTGCAGCAGCGCCTTCGAAGGAATGCAGCCGACATTGAGGCAGGTGCCGCCCAGCGTCGCGCGCCCCTCGACGCAGGCGGTCCGGAGGCCGAGCTGTGCGCAGCGGATCGCGCAGACATAGCCGCCGGGGCCGGCGCCGATGACGATGACGTCGTAGTCAGCCATTTCGTTTTCTCCTTGGACGCCCTCGCGGGCTCAGAAAAGCGCGGCGAGGATCATGATGAGCGTGGCCGTGAAGCCGATACCGAAGATCGCCGAGCGCCATGGCGACCAGCCGAAGGCGTAGGCGGGGACATAGAGGACGCGGGCGGCGAGATAGACCCACGCGCAGGCGGCCGTCAGCGCGCTGGCCGAACCCGACAGGGTGACCACGACGACGGCGATGGTAAAGAAAGCGAGCGCCTCGAAATGGTTCGAGACCGCCCGCCGCAGCCGCCCGGTCAGAACCGAGAGCTTCGGCTCGGTATCGCGCGGGCTTACATTGTAGCTCGCCCCGACATCGCGGTTCATCGAAGCGGCGGCCAGCGCGATCTGGACCGACTGCAGCAGAGCCGCGAGGGCGAGGACGGTGAGTTCGGGGGTCATGGCGCTTGTCATGATCTGGCGCTATCTGATCTTCGCACGAAAGTCACCCTTATCAGACAGTCCTAAATGCGCAGCGGCCACATAGCAGACAACGTAGATTATAGCAAATGGCGGGAAAATAATAGATACTGCAATCGCAAAAACAAAGAACAACCAAGGCCTTTCCTTGAAGACGGGGAGCACTCTCAACGCATCGAGTAGTGCAATGTGAGCATTCCATACCATCGCAAGCATTACGATTGCAGCGTGAATAACGGCCGCAAGAGTTACTCGACCGTCGTTAGGCTGAGGAGAGGGCGAGGCGGAGTCGCCCTCCGAAACTATGCCTGCGCGCAGGTCGGAATCACGATCGGTATCTTCTCTCGAACCCTTGCTCGCGAACAGCCAGCCAACCAGTGCACAAATAGGCCCGAAGACTAACGCTCCATTATACGCGTCTCCTCCGAACGCAACTCCGGTGGACGAACCAATAATTGCGCCCAAAGCAAAGCCGGCGATTGTGAAGGTGACCTTACTCAATGCTGGCAGCCTTAAAATCTTTGCGGCTTCTCCTTTGGCGAGCCATCCGAAGTACCAAAGGAGAAGCTGCTCTTCAAAGATCCATCAACAGGCGGCGGGGGTCTTCCAGCGCCTCCTTGACGCGGACGAGGAAGGTGACCGCGCCCTTGCCGTCGACGATCCGGTGGTCATAGCTCAGCGCCAGATACATCATCGGGCGGATGACCACCTGACCCTTGATCGCCATCGGCCGCTCCTGAACCTTGTGCATGCCGAGGATGCCCGACTGCGGCGGATTCAGGATCGGCGAGGACATCAGCGAGCCATAGACGCCGCCGTTCGAGATGGTGAAGGTGCCGCCCTGCATCTCGGCCATCGAGAGCTTGCCGTCGCGGGCGCGCAGGCCGAGTTCGGCGATCTTCTTCTCGATATCGGCGAAGGACATCTGGTCGGCGTCGCGGACCACCGGCACCACGAGGCCGGTCGGCGTGCCGACGGCGACGCCCATATGGACGAAGTTCTTGTAGACGACGTCGGTGCCGTCGATCTCGGCATTGACCTCCGGCACCTCCTTCAGCGCGTGGCAGCAGGCCTTGGTGAAGAAGGACATGAAGCCGAGCTTGACCCCGTGTTTCTTCTCGAACAGCTCCTTGTATTCGTTGCGCAGGCCCATGGTCGCCGTCATGTCCACCTCGTTGTAGGTGGTCAGCATGGCGGCGGTGTTCTGCGCCTCCTTCAACCGGCGGGCGATGGTCTGGCGCAGGCGGGTCATCTTCACCCGCTCCTCGCGCGCCGCGTCCTCGGCCGGCACGGCCGAGCGCGGGATCGACGGCGGCTCGGCGACCGGGGGCGCGGCCGGGCGCGGCGCCTGGGCGGTGAGCACGTCCTCTTTCATGATCCGCCCGTCGCGGCCGGTGCCGGTGACCTGGTCGGGGCTGAGCCCCTTGTCGGCCATCAGCTTCTTGGCCGAGGGCGCGTCCTCGACGTCGCGCTTCGCCGCCGGGGCGGGCACCGAAGCCGCGGCGGCGGAGACGGCCGCCGCCTTCGGCGCGGCGGCGCCGGAGCCGCCCGCGATGACGCCGAGCTTGCCGCCGGCCGAGACGGTCTCTCCGGCCTTGGCGAAGATCTCGCTGACGACGCCCGCCGCCGGCGACGGGACCTCGACCGAGACCTTGTCGGTTTCGAGCTCGCACAGCATCTCGTCCTGCGCGACGTTGTCGCCGACCTGCTTGAACCAGGTGGAGACGGTCGCCTCGGTGACGCTTTCGCCGAGGGTCGGAACGAGGATATCGACCGAACGCGCGTTGGCGGGCGCCGATTCCTCGGTCTCGGAGGCGGCGAGGCCGGGCGCGGGCGCGTCGACCGTCGCCGCGGCGGCGGCCTTGGCCTTCGGCGCCGGCTTGCCCTCGGCCTTCTCGTCGATGGTGGCGAGCAGCGCGTTGACGCCGACGGTGGCGCCTTCGCGCGCGACGATCTCGGACAGGACGCCCGCCGCCGTCGCAGGCACCTCCACGGTGACCTTGTCGGTTTCGAGCTCGCAGAGCATCTCGTCGACCGCGACCGCTTCGCCCTGTTTCTTGAACCAGGTTGCGACGGTCGCCTCGGTCACGCTCTCGCCCAGCGTGGGCACACGGATTTCGGCCATTTCCTCAGCGTTCCTTCCCGACGGTCAGCGCTTCATCCGTGAGCGCTTCCTGCTGCTGTTTGTGTTGGCGGGCGAGGCCGGTGGCCGGCGAGGCGGCCGCCGGACGTCCCGCGTAGGTCGCCCGTCCGTGCTTGGCGCCGATCCGGCCCAGCACCCATTCGAGATTCGGCTCGACGAAGCTCCAGCCGCCCTGGTTCTTCGGCTCTTCCTGGCACCAGACGATCTGCGCGTTCTTGAAACGGCCGAGTTCCTTGGTCAGGGACAGGGCCGGGAACGGATAGAACTGCTCCAGACGCAGGAGATAGACATTGTCGATCCCGCGCGCGTCGCGGGCTTCGAGCAGGTCGTAATAGACCTTGCCGGAGCAGATCACTACGCGCTTGATCTTTTCGTCGGGCACCAGCTTGGTGGCCGAATTGCCAAGCTCCGCGTCGTCCCAGAGAACGCGGTGGAAGCTTGATCCCTTGGAGAAGTCCGAAAGGCTGCTGACCGCGCCCTTGTGGCGCAGCAGCGACTTCGGCGTCATGAGCACCAGCGGCTTGCGGAAGCTGCGATGCAGCTGGCGGCGCAGGATGTGGAAATAGTTGGCCGGGGTCGTGACGTTCGCCACGATCCAGTTGTCGGCCGCGCACATCTGCAGAAACCGCTCCGGCCGCGCCGAGGAATGCTCCGGCCCCTGCCCCTCGTAGCCGTGCGGCAGGAGGATGACGAGGCCGGACATGCGCAGCCACTTCGCCTCGCCCGACGAGATGAACTGGTCGAACATGATCTGCGCGCCGTTGGCGAAATCGCCGAACTGGCCTTCCCAGAGCACGAGGGCGTTCGGCTCGGCGAGAGAATAGCCGTATTCGTAGCCGAGGACGGCGTATTCCGACAGCATCGAGTCGACCACCTCGTAGCTCGCCTGCTGGCTGTCGATATGGTTCAGCGGAAAGTAACGCTCCTCGGTCGACTGGTCGATGATCGCCGAATGCCGGTGGCTGAAGGTGCCGCGGGTCGAATCCTGGCCGGCCAGCCGGACCGGATAGCCCTCGGTCAGCAACGTCCCGAAGGCCAGCGCCTCGCCGGTCGCCCAGTCGATGCCCTGGCCGGTCTCGATCATCACCCGCTTGGCGTCGAGCATGCGCTGCACGGTACGATGCGGCTTGAAGCTGGCGGGCAGACGGGTCAGCGCCTCGCCGACCTTGCGCAGGCGCGACAGGTCAACCGCCGTCTTGCCGCGCTGATAGCGGCCGTCGCGGTTGCCGAGGCCGGACCAGCGGCCGTCGAGCCAGTCGGCCTTGTTCGGGCGATAGTCCTTGCCGACGTCGAACTCGGCGTTGAGATGCGCCTGGAAGGCGGTCTTCATGTCCTCGATCTCGCCCTCGGGGATCAGCCCGTCGACGACCAGACGTTCGGTATAGAGCTGGAGCGCCGTCTTGTGGGTCTTGATGGCATTGTACATCAAGGGCTGGGTGAACATCGGCTCGTCGCCTTCGTTGTGACCGAAGCGGCGATAGCAGAACATGTCGATGACAACGTCCTTGTGAAACCGCTGCCGGAACTCGGTGGCGAGCCGCGCGGCATGCACCACCGCCTCGGGATCGTCGCCGTTCACATGGAAGATCGGCGCCTCGACCATCAGGGCGATGTCGGTCGGATAGGGCGAGGAACGCGAATATTGCGGCGCCGTGGTGAAGCCGATCTGGTTGTTCACGACGAAATGGATGGTGCCGCCGGTCCGGTGTCCCTTGAGCCCCGACAGGCCGAAGCATTCGGCCACCACGCCCTGGCCGGCGAAGGCGGCGTCGCCATGCAGGAGGATGGGCAGAACCTTGGTGCGCTCGATATCGTTGAGCTGCGCCTGCTTGGCGCGCGCCTTGCCGAGCACGACGGGATCGACCGCTTCCAGATGGCTCGGGTTCGCGGTCAGGCTGAGATGCACCTGATTGCCGTCGAACTCGCGGTCGGAGGAGGCGCCGAGGTGATACTTGACGTCACCGGAACCTTCGACTTCCTCGGGCTTGTAGCTGCCGCCCTGGAATTCGTTGAAGATCGCCCGATACGGCTTGGACATCACGTTGGCGAGCACGCTCAGCCGGCCGCGGTGCGGCATGCCGATGACGATCTCCTCGACGCCGAGGGCGCCGCCGCGCTTGATGATCTGCTCCATCGCCGGGATCAGCGCCTCGCCGCCGTCGAGGCCGAAGCGCTTGGTGCCGGTATATTTGACCTGCAGGAACTTCTCGAAACCCTCGGCTTCGACCAGCTTGTTCAGGATCGCGCGGCGGCCCTGACGGGTGAAGCTGATCTCCTTGCCGTAGCCCTCGATCCGCTCCTTGAGCCAGGCGGATTGCGCGGGGTCGGAAATGTGCATGTATTGCAGGGCGAAGGTGCCGCAATAGGTGCGCTTCAGGATCTCGATGATCTGGCGCATGCTGCCGGTCCGCAGGCCGAGCACATTGTCGAGGAAGATCGGCCGGTCCATGTCGGCCGGACCGAAACCGTAGGTCTCGGGCTTCAGCTCGGGATGCGGTTCCGGCGCGACGAGGCGCAGCGGATCGAGATCGGCGATCAGGTGGCCGCGGATACGATAGGCGCGGATGATCATCAGGGCACGCAAGCTGTCGAGCACCGCCTGCTGGACCTGCGTCTCGCTGAGCTGGACGCCCTTCTCGACCGCCTTCGCCTTGACCTTGTCGCCGACCGTGCGCGCGGGATCGGGGCCCCATTGCCCGTCGAGCGCCGAGGTTACCTCGTCGTTCGGCGCGGGCGGCCAGTCGGCGCGCGCCCAGCTCGGCCCCTGCGCGATGCGAACCGCGTCGTTGCCCGGGTCGCCGAGGCCCTTGAAGAACTCCTGCCAGGCGGCGTCGACCGAGGCCGGATCCTCGGCGTAGCGAGCATGGAGCGCCTCGACATACTGCGCGTTCTGGCCCTGCAGGAATGATGAATTCTGAAAGACCGTATTCTGAGACTGTTCGGTCATTGTGCGACGGGCGCGCGCCCGCTCCTCTCCAAATGTAGTCCCGGTGCGGGGACCACGCCCAATTGGCCCGCGTGCGCGTCCGCGCGCGGGCCAACCCTTGCCTAGCGGCCGATCGCCTTCAGCACCGCCTGGCCGAGGCCGGCCGGGCTTTCCGCGACCACGATCCCGGCGGATTTCATCGCCTCGATCTTGTCCTCGGCGCCGCCCTTGCCGCCGGCGACGATCGCGCCGGCATGGCCCATCCGGCGGCCCTTCGGCGCGGTGCGGCCGGCGATGAAGCCCGCCGTTGGCTTGCCGCGGCCCTTCTTCGCCTCATCCTTCAGGAACTGCGCCGCCTCTTCCTCGGCCGCGCCGCCGATCTCGCCGATCATGATGATCGACTGGGTCTCGGGGTCGGAGAGGAACCATTCCAGCACGTCGAGATGCTCGGTGCCCTTGATCGGGTCGCCGCCGATGCCGACGCAGGTCGACTGGCCGAGGCCGACGTCCGAGGTCTGTTTCACCGCCTCGTAGGTCAGCGTGCCGGACCGCGATACCACCCCGACCGAGCCGCGCTTGTGGATATGGCCGGGCATGATGCCGATCTTGCAGGCGTCCGGCGTGATGACGCCGGGGCAGTTCGGCCCGATCAGGATCGACTTCGAGCCGAGCAGGGCGCGCTTCACCTTCATCATGTCGAGCACCGGGATACCCTCGGTGATGGCGACGATGAGTTCCAGCTCGGCGTCGATCGCCTCGAGGATCGCGTCGGCGGCGAAGGGCGGCGGGACATAGATCGCCGTCGCCGTGGCGCCGGTCTTTTCCCTGGCCTCGGCCACCGTGTTGAAGACCGGCAGGCCGATATGCGTCTCGCCGCCTTTGCCCGGCGTCACGCCACCGACCATCTTGGTGCCGTAGGCGATCGCCTGTTCGGAATGGAACGTCCCCTGCGAGCCGGTGAAGCCCTGGCAGATGACCTTGGTGTTTTCATTGACGAGGACGGACATCTGACATCAACCCTTCACAGCCTTGACGATCTTTTCCGCCGCGTCGCTGAGGTCGTCGGCGGCGATCACGTTCAGTCCCGAGTCCCGGATGATGTTCTTGCCGAGCTCGACATTGGTGCCTTCGAGGCGGACCACCAGCGGCACTTTCAGGCCGACTTCCTTGACCGCCGAGATCACGCCCTCGGCGATGATGTCGCAGCGCATGATGCCGCCGAAGATGTTCACCAGGATCCCCTTCACGTTGGGGTCGGAGGTGATGATCTTGAAGGCCTCGGTCACCTTTTCCTTGGTGGCGCCGCCGCCGACGTCGAGGAAGTTCGCCGGCTCGGACCCGTAGAGCTTGATGATGTCCATCGTCGCCATGGCGAGGCCGGCGCCGTTCACCATGCAGCCGATCTCGCCGTCGAGCGCGATGTAGTTCAGGTCGAACTTGGAGGCCGCAAGCTCCTTGGGGTCCTCCTCGGTCTCGTCGCGCAGCGCCATGATGTCCTTGTGGCGGTAGAGCGCGTTGCCGTCGAAGCTCACCTTGGCGTCGAGGCACTTCACGTCGCCGCCGGTGGTGACGATCAGCGGGTTGATCTCGATCATCTCCGCGTCCTTCTCGACGAAGAGCTTGTAGAGCTTGCCGATCATCTCGACGCACTGCTTGACCTGCTTGCCTTCGAGCCCGAGGGCGAAGGCGACCTTGCGGCCGTGGAAGCCCGAGATGCCGGAGGCCGGGTCGACGGTGAAGGTCAGGATCTTCTCCGGCGTCTTGGCCGCGACCTCCTCGATGTCCATGCCGCCCTCGGTCGAGACGACGAAGGCGATCCGGCTGGTGGCGCGATCGACGAGCAGGGCGAGATAAAGTTCGCGGGCGATATCCGCGCCCTCTTCGATATAGACCCGGTTCACCACCTTGCCGGCCGGACCGGACTGATGCGTGACCAGCGTCCGGCCGAGCATCTTCATCGCCTCGTCGGCGGCGTCGGAGACCGACTTGGTGACGCGGACGCCCCCCTTCTCGCCGGCGCTCGCTTCCTTGAACTTGCCCTTGCCGCGGCCGCCCGCGTGGATCTGGGCCTTGACCACCCAGATCGGACCGTCGATCTCGCCCGCCGCCGTCTTGGCCTCGTCGGCCTTGAGCACGATGCGCCCATCCGAAACCGGGGCGCCATACTCCTTGAGCAGTTGCTTGGCCTGATATTCGTGAATGTTCATCCGCCGCCATCCCTCGGCCCCTCGGGGCTCTATGCTGGCGCTGGCTCACCCTCGGGGCTCGCCGCGCATGGCCGTCCTATGAC